>CAYOOZ010000148.1:0-4985 GCA_964405705.1 uncultured Christensenella sp. | reverse complement strand
CTCCGGCCTCTTGAACCCCATTCAAGCACGCTACCAAGCTGCGCTACACCCAGTCATTAGGCACAAGCGGCATATTAACAAAAGGCGGGCTTGCTGTCAAGCGCTTTTTAACCTTCTGTCTGATAAATTTGCCTCAGTGCCGGGATGGCTCAATCTGCCTTCATGGCATATTGATAGATCCGATAGCGGCGGTAGAGCCTGCCGCCGGCGGTCTGCGTGTTGTTGACAGAGGCGATGTGGGTCTCATCCACAGGGGAGCCTTCAATTCGCGTGACGCCCAGCTTTTTGGCGCCTTTGACGGCTTCTGCCAGAAGCACGGTGTTGACAGCCTTGTTTTGATAGTCTGGCACGACATATTGCATCGGGCAGCGGGAGGACTTGGTGGAAGGGACAGTCAGCAGGCGCTTGAGCCAGTTCCAAGGTGTTCTTCTGCCATCTGTGCCCAGAATGGAGGGGCTGGAATCCAGGAAGCCAACCACCATGCCAATGGGCCGTTTGCCGGCATAGGCCATGACGGCGGTCTCATTGCGCAGCCAGGGCTTGATGCGCTTAAACAGCTGCAAGAGATCCTCCGTCGTGGGCAAGTAGCTGCCCGGCTCATCAGGCGTGGCCTCGCTGATGATGATGGACATATCCTGGGCCACGCGCACCAGGTTGCTGCGGGAAAAATCCACATGGGTAATGGTGAAGCCAAAGCGCTCCCTGATCCTGTTGGCCATGGGGAGGATGCGCTCAACCGGCACCTTGTCCGTCCTGATGTCATAGGCCAGATAGTCCCGCCATTTGGTGAAGCCATACTGCTCCAGAAAATTGGGGATAAAAGGAGTGTTGTAGGCATTTTGCAAAACGGGCGGGCCATCAAAGCCATCCACCAAGACCCCGGTATACAATAGATCATATTGGGGCGGCAGAGGGCCCAAGACATGAATAGCGCCGTGTTCCCTTAAAAAGCGCAGGGCAGCGTCCATGACAGCCTGGGCATATTCATAGTTCTCATAGGACTCAAACAGGCAGAGGTAGCCGTAGGTTTCCTTCATGCGCGCGGACATACGCAGGTCGATGCCGGCCAGCACACGGGCCACCGGCTTTTCATCGTCATAGGCCAAAAAGATGCGCTGGATGCCGGCTTTGAAGAACTCGTTCTCCTTGCCGATGAGGGTTTTCATCAGGTCATGGCGGGCGGGCGGCGCCCAGTTTTTATCCTTGCGGTAAATATCAAATGGCAACTGGATAAATGGCCGCAGTTCATTTCTTTTGGGGTTGATGATTTCCACATGAATCATAGCCGTTATCCTCCAACTTTTTATGCAGTATACCAAAGCCTTTGGCCCTTGGCAAACAGGTTTTAGTTTAGTCCTTTTGGGCTAAGGCCTCTTCCATCCGAATAAGCAGCTTATCCCGGCCCTCAGCAGTCTGAGAGGAATAGGGCACGATTTCCCAAGGCTGAACAGCCAAATCCCGGGCCAACACCGGCATGGATTTGCCGCGCTGCGCGCGGGAGAGTTTATCAGCCTTTGTCGCGCAAACGATAAAGGGCAAGCCGTTGCCATACAAGAAGGCGTTCATTTGCCTATCCCCTTCGCTGGGCGCGTGGCGGATGTCCACCAAGTGCAAGGTGGTCTTTAAGGTTTCCGCTTTAGAGAAATACTCCTCCATCATCCTGCCCCAGCTTTGCTGCTCCTTCTTGGAGACCTTGGCATAGCCATAGCCGGGCAGGTCGATTAAGTGGAACTGGTTGTTGATCAAAAACACATTGATGAGTCTGGTCTTTCCGGGGGTGGAGCTGGTCTTGGCCAGATTCCTCACCCTGCACAGGCTGTTGATCAGGCTGCTCTTGCCCACATTGCTGCGCCCGGCCACCGCAATCTGCGGCAGGCCCCGGCCCGGGAAATCCCCGTAGCGCGGCAGGCTGGTGACAAAGACGGCGGACTTAATTTCCATCGCTGTTCACAAAGGCCAATTTGATAACCTCATCCGCGTTGGTCACATAGTGAATGTCAAAGGCAGAACGAATATACTCCGGCAATTCCAGGACATCCTTGCGGTTTTCCTTGGGCAGGGCCAAAGTCTTGATGTTGGCACGGTAGGCCGCCAACAGTTTTTCCTTGATGCCGCCAATGGGCAAAACGCGCCCACCCAGGGTGATTTCCCCGGTCATGGCCAGGTCCTGGCGTACCTTGTTGCCAGAGAGGGCGGACACCATGGCTGTTGTTATGGTGACGCCAGCGGAGGGCCCATCCTTGGGCACCGCGCCCTCAGGCACATGGATATGGATGTCGTACTTGGTATGGAAGTCCTCCGGCAGGTTGTAAGCCTTGCTCTTTGCACGCACCCAGGACAGGGCGGCCTGACCAGATTCCTTCATGACCTCGCCCAGGGAACCGGTCAAGGCCAGCTTGCCGCTGCCGGGCATGACAGCGCACTCCACCTTGAGCAATTCACCGCCCACCTCGGTATAGGCCAAGCCAATGACCACGCCAACCAAGGGCTCCTTGTCCGGACGCTCGCGTAAAAAGCGCGGCGCGCCTAAATAGTCTTCCACCATGTCGGGTTTTACGTTGACCAGCTCTGCCCCGGTATCCAGCATTTCAACGGCAGCCTTGCGCACCACCTTGGCCAAAACGCGGGTGAGGCTACGCACGCCGGCTTCCCTTGTATAGCCCTCGATCACCTTTTTAATGGCAGCGGCGCTCATCCGCACACTCTTTTGCTTCAGGCCGTTTTCCTCAATCTGGCGGCGCAGGAGGTGCTTTTGCGCGATGTGCAGCTTTTCTTCCTCGGTATAGCTGGATACCTCGATGATTTCCATCCTGTCAAGGAGCGCTGGGGGGATGGTGTCCCTGGTGTTGGCGGTGGTGATGAACAGAACACGGGACAGGTCAAAGGCCACGTCCAGATAGTGGTCGCGGAAGGCGGCGTTTTGCTCGGAATCCAACACTTCCAGCATGGCGCTGGCCGGGTCGCCCCGGTAGTCGCTGGACATCTTGTCGATCTCGTCAAAGAGGAAAACTGGGTTCATGGTGCCGGCACGCTTGATGCCGGAAATGATGTGGCCGGGGATGGCGCCGATGTACGTACGCCTGTGGCCGTAAATCTCAGCCTCATCCCGCACGCCGCCCAAGGAGAGCTTGACAAACTGCCGGTTCATGGCCCTGGCAATGGCCTTAACAATGGAAGTTTTACCAACGCCTGGCGGGCCCACAAAGCACAGGATAGGTCCCTTGGGCACCACCTGATCGCCTTCCTTTTGGCGCATGGACAGGATAGCCAGGTATTCAATAATGCGCTCTTTGACCTTTTCCATGCCAAAGTGGTCCTCATCCAGCACCTTGCGGGCGCGGCTTAGGGACAATTGATCCTGGCTGAACTTGCCCCAGGGCAATTCCGCCAGCCAATCCAAATAGTTTTCAGACACGGTGGATTCGGGGCTGCCCGCCATCATGCGGGAGAGCTTGTCCAGCTCCTTGTCCGCCTTTTCCCGGGCCTCTTCATTCAGTGGAATGGTGCTGAGCTTCTTGCGCATTTCCTCCACATCGTCCTCATCGCCCTCGCCCAGTTCATCTTGAATGGCCTTGATCTGCTCCCTTAAGTAATATTCCTTTTGGGATTTGTCCACCTGCATGCGGATACGCAATTGCACCACGCGGTCGATGTTCGCGTTTCTAACCTCGCGGGTTAAAATGACGCACAGCTTCTCAAGGCGCAGTTTGACGGAGCTTTCGGATAAGAGCTCATTGCGCTCCTCCTGGCTGGTCGGCAGGTTGGCGGCGATAACATCCACCAGTTCATCCGGGTTGGTGATGCGTTTGATGGAGCGAATCAAATCCTCGCTCACACGGTTCCCGGCATCAGCAAAATTGTTGAGCGCTTCCTTGGCCAGGCGGATTAAGGCTGTGATTTCGTCCTGGTCCTCCGGGAGGGAGACGGGCTTAATGGGCTCAATTTTGGCAATCCAGCTCTCCTCGTCCTTTTTAATGCCCTTTAAGAGGGCACGGCCCTCCCCCTCGATCAAGACGCGCAGACCGGCACCCGTTTGATGCAAAACCTGGGAAATGGTCGCGATGGTGCCCGCCTCGTACAGGTCCTCAAGGCCCGGCTCTTCGTTCTCTTCGTTTTTTTGCATGACCAAAAAGATTCTCTGGTCATCCTCCATCGCCGCGTAAATGGAGGCGATGGATTTATCCCGGGCGACATCCACATGCATAACAGTATGCGGAAAAATCTGCGTTCCCCGAAGGGGCAGAAAAGGGATGAGCATGGTGGCCTTGGCCGTGGGTTTTGCGGGCATATCTACTCCTTATGAAAAACTCTTTCCGGGGCGGAAACACAGGAAAAGCGCTGTTCGCGACGATTCCCAAGACATCCATCCGGAAAGAGCAATCGCGTTTTAGGACGCGTCGTTGGTGAGGGCTTTGTTTTTAGTCGCCTTGTCCTTTATGCCGGTCAAGGGTTTGGGTTCTTTGCTGATGTGGGGCTTTTCGCCCTTTAAGACCGTGTTTTCAGTCACTGTTACGGAAACAACATCCCGTGAGCCGGGCAAGTCAAACATGGTGTCCATCAGAGCGCCTTCCAAGATAGAGCGCAGGCCGCGAGCGCCCGTTTTGCGCTCAACCGCCTCATGGGCGATGGCGCGCAGGGCTTCCTTGTCAAACTGCAGCTCCGCGCCATCTAACTCAAACAAGTATTGGTACTGCTTGATGAGGGCGTTTTTGGGCTCGGTGAGGATGCGGACCAAGGCCTCCTCATCCAGGGTGTCCAGCGGCAGCATCACGGGGATGCGGCCCACCAATTCGGGGATCAAGCCAAACTTGACCAGGTCCTCCGCGCGCATCTGCTTGAGCAGCTTGCCCACGCGCTCCTCCTCTTTTTCGGCCACCTCAGTGCCAAAGCCAACCACGCGTTTGCCGGTGCGGGCAGCGATGAACTGCTCCAAGCCATCAAAGGCGCCGCCTAAGATAAAGAGGATGTTAGTGGTGTCAATGGGG
>CAYOOZ010000147.1:3518-5018 GCA_964405705.1 uncultured Christensenella sp. | reverse complement strand
GGTGGGAGATGACGGTCTTAAAGCCGTTGTCATGCGCCAGCTTGATGGCGTCCAGGGTTTCGGTCAGGGAGCCGATCTGGTTGAGCTTGATCAAGATGGTGTTGGCGGCCTTCAGCTCAATACCGCGCTTAAGGCGGCTGACGTTGGTGACGAACAGGTCGTCGCCCACAATCTGCACCTTGTTGCCAATGCGTTTGGTCAACTTCACCCAGCCATCCCAGTCCTCCTCATCCAGGGGATCTTCCAGGGACACGATGGGGTAGTCCTTGACCAACTGGGCCCAGAAATCCACCAGCTCATCGGTGGTGTAGGTCAGCCCGGTTTTGGGCATCTTGTAGCCTTTGGCGGCCTTCCACTCAGTGGCGGCGGCGTCAATGGCCAGGGCGATGTCGGTGCCAGGCTTGTAGCCGGCCTTCTTGATGGCTTCCAAAATCAGGTCCAGGGTCTCCCGTTCGCTCTTGAGGTCCGGGGCAAAGCCGCCCTCATCGCCCACGGCGGTGGCCAGCTTCTTGGATTTGAGCAGGGCCTTGAGCGCCTGATAGACCTCAGCGCCCCAGCGCAGGCCTTCTTCAAAGGTCTTGGCGCCAACGGGCATGATCATGAACTCCTGCACGTCCAGGTTGTTGGTGGCGTGCGCGCCGCCGTTTAGGATGTTCATCATGGGCACTGGCAGGGTGACAGCCTTGGTGCCGCCCAGCTGGCGGTAGAGGGAGCGCTTGGAATTATCGGCCAGCGCTTTGGCATAGGCCAGGCTGACCGCCAGGATGGCGTTGGCGCCCAATTTGGTCTTGTTGTCCGTGCCGTCTAAGGCAATCATGGCCTTGTCCACCTCGGCCTGGTTCTTCCAGTCCTTGTTGACCAGCAGCTTTTTGATGTCCTGGTTGATGTGGGCAACGGCCGTGGCCACGCCCTTGCCGGCAAAGCGGGTCTTGTCATTGTCGCGCAGCTCATGGGCTTCAAACTGGCCTGTGGACGCGCCGCTGGGGGCAGCGGCCATGCCGGTGGCCCCATTTTGCAGGGTGACAACTGCCTCTGTCGTGGGGAAGCCGCGGCTGTCCAGCACCTGGCGCCCTTTAATGGATTTAATGCGCAGGCCTTCCTTGCCTGTTTTGGTCTCGCTCATTGTTAAACCTCTTTCTGCCAAATGGCAATGTGTTCATCTATTATTTTACCAAGCGGAGGACGCCTTCAAACGTGAACAAGCCCGCAGGGCAATTTTTGGCGGCTTTCCTTTGAGCTCGGGATAAATTTGCAAGTCTGGCGGGGCTTGTGGTAAACTGGGTTAAATTTGGGACTAAGTTTCAATTTGGAGGACAGATGAAGGCTGTTGGCGTGAAAGCAAAGGGGTATCAAAGAGGGTTGTTGTTGATCCTCTCGATTCTTCTGCTGTTTTTTGCCATTGGTGAAGCCGGCCATGCCCTTCATCACGATCACCAGGCGCACCCCAACATGGATTGCCTGGTGTGCGCGCTGAAGGATGATGTCAAAGTCCTGCTGTTC
>CAYOOZ010000147.1:0-3508 GCA_964405705.1 uncultured Christensenella sp. | reverse complement strand
AGATGCCAGAGCCAGGCCACGTTTTGCTTCTTCAAAGTCCTGCTGTTCCTCTTTTTGGCTTTTTTCCTGCTGGCGTTTCATGATCAACAGCGCAAAAACTGCTGTTTAGTTAACCAGGTCATTTTGCATTTGCGATCTGACCTAACCCCTGTCCGCCTCAAGGTGAAATCTACGACCTGAGAAGCTCCTTTGTATCCTATCTGGCAGGCTGTATTTGTGTTTGGATTTAAAGGAGATTGAAATGAATAAGAAATGGGCCATTTTGATGGCTTTGATGCTTTTGCTGACAACCAGTATCGCGCCGACCGTAGCGCAAGAGGAGGCGCGGCTGTCCATTCTGGTGACCACCTTTCCTCTGTATGACTGGACCCGCAACATCTTAGGGGAGCGCTTGTCCAAGGTGGACCTGACCTTGTTGCAGGATTCTGGCGCTGACCTGCATAGTTTTCAACCCAGTGTGGAGGATGTTGTCGCAGTATCCACTGCGGATGTCCTGATCTTTGTGGGCGGCCCTTCGGACAAATGGGTGGAGGATGCCCTAAGGGTGTGGAAAACGAGCGCTTGTTGGCGGTCAACCTGATGGAAAGCTTGGGTGATGGTGTGAAAACCGAAGTCTCCGTTGAGGGGATGCAGGAAAGCAATCACGACCAAGACCATGACCACGACGATGACCACGACGATGACCACGACCATGACCACGACCATGAACATGAACATGAGCACGAAGGCGAAGAGGAAGCCGGGCATCGAGAGCATCAGCACGCGGATGAGCACATCTGGCTATCCTTAAAGAACGCGCAGGTGTTGGTGAAGGCCATCAGCGCCACCCTTTCACAAGCAGACCCGGCCAACAGCGCAATCTATGAAAAAAATGCTTCCTTATATATGAAGCGCTTGCAGGACTTGGACGCGCAGTACACGCAGGCCATCGCGCAAAAGGAGCAAAAGGTGCTCTTGTTTGGCGACCGCTTCCCCTTCCGTTATCTCATGGATGACTATGGGATCACTTATTATGCGGCGTTTTCCGGCTGCTCCGCTGAATCTGAGGCTTCCTTTGAAACCATCGCTTTTCTCAGCGACAAGGTGGACAGCTTAAACCTCAAGGCAGTGCTGAAACTGGACGGATCAAACGGGCGCATCGCGCAGGCCATTGTCCGCACCAGTCAAAGCCGCAGCCAGGAGGTACTGGAACTAAATGCTATCCAGTTTGTGACCCCGGACATGGTTGAATCGGGCGTTAGCTATTTATCCATCATGGAAGACAATCTGAAGGTCATTTTGCAAGCGCTATGAGAACGCAAGTGTTGCTGCAAGCTGAAAACCTGGCCCTTGGCTATGAAGGCCGCGTGGTGATCAGCGGGTTGAATTTTGAGGTCAAGCAAGGGGAATACCTGTGCATCGTCGGGGAAAATGGCTCGGGAAAAACAACCTTGATGCGGGCCATCCTGGGCTTTAATGCCCCAATGTCGGGCAAGCTTCATTTGCCGGGCGGCCTGTTGCGTGAGCGCATTGGCTATCTCCCCCAGCAAACCCAGGTTCAGCGTGACTTTCCCGCGTCTGTCAGGGAGGTTGTGCGCTCGGGCTGTTTAAAACAAAACGGTTTACGGCCTTGGTATACGTTGGCGCAAAAAGCGCAGGCAGACCAGGCGATGGAACGCCTGGGGGTTCAAAAACTGGCAAAATCCAGCTACCGCACCTTGTCTGGCGGCCAGCAGCAGCGTGTGCTGCTGGCCCGGGCCTTGTGCGCCGCCGGTGCAATGCTCTTGCTGGATGAGCCTGCTTCTGGCCTGGACCCACTAATCGCCCAGGAACTCTACGAGTTGATTGCTTCCCTAAATCATGAGGGCTTAACCATTGTCATGATTTCACACGATTTGCCATCGGTGTTGCAGTACGCCACCCACGTCCTCCATCTGGCGAAAACGCCCCTGTTTTTTGGTGAAACAGCAAGCTATCTTGCCAGCAATCCCCGCCTTTTGCTTCAAAATAAGGAGGGAGCATGAGCGATCTATTGAACAAACTCTGGTATTATCTGGAATTTCCCTTTGTGCGCTATGCCATCATTGTCGGAGTGGCGGTTGCGTTGTGCGCTTCCCTGCTGGGCGTGGTCTTGGTCTTGAAGAGGTATTCCTATATAGGTGACGGTTTAAGCCACATTGCCTTTTTTGCCATCGCTTTGGCTACGGCCCTGAAGGTAATGAATCAAACGCTGTTGGTGTTGCCCTTGACTGTTTTCTTTGCGGTGCTGCTCATGGGCAGGGGGCAGCAGGCGCGCATCAAGGGGGACGCGGCCATCGCTGTTTTATCAGTCAGCTCCTTAGCCATTGGCTACCTTTTGATCAATGCCCAGCCTTCAAGGGCCAATGTTTCAGGGGATGTATGCACAACCTTGTTTGGTTCAACCTCGATCCTAACCTTAAGGCAGGAGGAGGTGTGGCTGAGCCTGGGGCTGTCACTCTTGGTTTTGCTGATGTTTTTCTTCTTATACCACCGCATATTCACTGTCACCTTTGATGAGGATTTTGCGAGCGTCACTGGCAGCAATCCCAGGCTGTACAACATGGTGATTGCGGTCATCATTGCTCTTGTGGTGGTTTTGGCGATGAACCTGGTCGGCTCCCTGCTGATTGCGGCCTTGTTAATCTTCCCGGCGCTGTCAGCCATGCGCGTGTTCAACAGCTTTCGCGGGGTTATGGTCTGCGCGGCGGTGCTCTCGGTGCTGTGCGCCTTAACGGGGATGCTGGTATCCATCTTGGCTGGCAGCCCTGTGGGGGACACCATTGTGGTGGTCAATCTGAGCTGTTTTTTACTATTCATATCATTTGGCGCTTTGCGCGCAAGGAGAAGGGCATGAAGAAAATTTACCTTGTATTGGTTCTCTTGATGATGTTGGGCTTGCTACCAGGCTGTGCAACCTCAGGCACTGGGGTGAGTCCACAAGCACCAAAGTCCGGCAACCCCGCAAACAGCGCTACGCAGGCGCCGGGCACAGGCCCCGTGCAGTTGAATGAGCCACCGCACATTGATTTAACGCGCCTGAGCAACACCATGGCCTATGCTCAGCTGTATGATATGGTGATGGCGCCTGAGCGCCACCAAGGCATCACCCTGCGCGTTCATGGCAGTTACTATGGCTTTCAATCCCAGGAAACTGGCAAGATTACCCACCTGATTACCGTGCGGGACAATGTGGGTTGCTGCGAGATGGGGATGGAGTTTCAGATAACGGGCGATTTGATTTGGCCTGACCAATTCCCGCAAAACAACAGCATGATTGAGTTGACTGGCATAATATCCTCCATCTCCTACGGTGAAAACAAGTATCCGCTCCTGGTCGCCAATGGATGGAAACCTCTCAATGACACCCCTTAGCCCTTAAACATCACCTATTTTGGTGCATAATTGCCCGGAACACACAAGCGGAAAAGATTCGCGCAATTCTTTAAAAAAGATAAAAAAAGCGCTTGACTTCGGAGCGGGGTGCGTGGTATATTATTCGGGCACCCCA
>CAYOOZ010000146.1:0-5060 GCA_964405705.1 uncultured Christensenella sp. | reverse complement strand
CGACCCTGAAAATCTCTGCTTAACAAACTGTCCGAAAAAGTGTTGACGAGCCTGATATCACCGGCATTGATGGAGATTTCAAAGCCAGCATGAAGTCCTTGATAGATATGAAATCTCTTCTCGCAGATCATTTCGATGAAGGAGTTGCGGAGGAAATCATCCGTTTAAGTGCCATATTCGGCGATGATAAGGAAATGTTGAAAAACCGCCTAACCAGTGCTTTTCATCAACAACTGCCAAAAGAAGTCATCGCCCGTGCCGCTAGCAAGCGCTTCAGGGACTGGGGCCGTCTATCGGGCCTCTTTCTGAAGGGTATCAAAGCGCCGGATAAGGAGACAGGCGAATTAAAAACCTTGATGCAGATGCTTTGGGATACGAACAAGAATTTGATGGAGCTGTTAAGTCAGGAATACCTGTTTACTGATGCGATCAACAAGCACAACAAAGCCCTCGCAAAAGATCAGGGCTTTGGCTATGAACTGGTTAAGGATCTTTATGTTGCTCCTTCGGTGAGGCGTTCCATCTGGCAAAGTCTGAAGATTGTTGAAGAAATCAGGAAAATTACCGGGCATGATCCTAAGAAGTTATTCATTGAAGTAGCTCGCGGGGAAGAGAAAAAAGAGGTTAAGGAGTCGCGTAAGAAACGATTGGTTGACCTTTATAAAGCATGTGGCGAAGAGGCAGCGGATCTGGCTGCCCAGCTTGAATCCAAGGAAGACTATGAGCTGCGGCGTGACCGGCTATACCTTTATTTCACACAGATGGGGCGTTGCATGTACACCGGCAAGCCCATTGATATCAACCAAATCTTTGAAGCTAGTAAACTCTATGATGTTGATCATATCTATCCTCAGTCCAAACTCAAGGATAACAGCCTGGATAATCGCGTCCTTGTCACCCGTGAAACAAACGAGGACAAAGGAGATGTTTACCCAATCAAACCAGAGATCCGGCGTAGTCAGGCTGCTTTTTGGCATTCTTTGCTTGAAAAAGGTTTTATTTCTAAACGCAAGTATGAGCGCCTGGTGCGTAGCACCGAACTGGAGCCTCAGGAACTTCTGGATTTCATCAACCGCCAATTGGTGGAGACCAGACAAAGCACCAAGGCCGTTGCTCAAATAATGGAAAGCTTATTGCCAGAAACCAAAATTGTGTATGTCAAGGCAGGTCTGGTTTCCGACTTCCGGCAGAAGTATAAATTGCTCAAATGCCGCGAGGTTAACGATTTGCACCATGCTATAGATGCCTACCTAAATGTAGTCGTAGGGAATGCTTACCACACCAAATTCACAGAAGACCCTCGCAATTTCTTCCGCCAACCCAATCACACCTATAACCTGCGCACGTTCTTTGATTATGACATCAGGCGTGGCACTAACTTGGGCTGGCAAGCCGGAGAGGCTGGCACCATCAAAACGGTTAAGAAGGAAACTAAGCGTAACAACGCGCTTGTGACAAAGATGCCCATTGAACAGGGCGGTGCCTTGTTTGACACCCAATTGGTTCGGAAAGGTCGATGGCAGTTGCCACAGAGCAGTTCTCATCCAAGCTTCATGGATTCAACAAAATATGGGGGCTACAACAAAGTTGCAGGCGCCTATTTTATGCTAATTGAACATGAGGAAAAGAAGGGAAAAAAGGTGCGCAGCCTGATAGATATGCCATTGCATCTGGTAGATACTCTTCAGGAAGGCCAGCTTTTAGAAGTGTTGGCAAAAGACAAGGAATTAGTGAATCCGAAAGTGATTATTCCCAAAATAAGGATAAATTCTCTAATCGAGATTGATGGCTTCAAGATGACCATCAGTGGTAGAACGGGGACAAGTATTGTTTATGCGCCTGCACAACAGCTAAAAATTGGTGAAATATGGCAAAATTATCTTCGTAATGTACTCAAGTTTTCACAGCGTCGGAGTGAATACCGTAAGCAAAATGCCAGTCGAGATTTGTTGGTTCGTGAGGTAGACGGCATTACCAAGGAGCAGAACTTAGGCTTGTATGAAGTTTTCCTGGCAAAACTCCGGGACACCTCATATAGTGTTCGGCTTAGTCAACAGGTAAGAAACTTGGAGTCCGTAAAAGAGCGGTTTACCTTCTTGCCTGAAGCCAACCAATGCGAAGTTCTTAAAGAAATCCTAAACCTCTATACTTTCAATCGGAGTACTGCAGACCTAAGAATTTTGGGACTGGGGGAGACCATAGGTACAATAAAGACAAGTCGAACTTTATCAGGTTACAAAAAGGCAACGCTCATTCACCAGTCTGTCACCGGCTTGTTTGAGCAGGTAGTAAATCTACTTCTATGAGCTGGCGTACTGTGGTCATCAGCCGGCGCGCAAAGCTGGACCTCTCTTTGAACTACCTGGAAGTTCGGGGAGAGGAGGTGAGAAAAATCCATCTCTCAGAAATCGGCACCCTGATGGTGGAATCAACCGCTGTTTCTCTCACCGCAGCTCTGCTATGCGAGCTTGTGAGCCGAAAAATCAAAGTTATTTTCTGTGATGAAAAGCGTAACCCGCTCTCAGAACTTTTGCCCTACTATGGTAGCTTTGATACAAGCGCCAAGGTGCGTCAGCAGCTCACCTGGGACAAGGATACCAAAGCCCTGCTGTGGGGGGAAATTGTCACAGAAAAAATCAAGCAGCAACAAGCCTTCTTAACGCACATCGGCCAATTGGAGAGGGCCTCTTTATTGGAGCGATACGTCCATGATCTGGAACCTGAGGACGCCACCAACAGGGAAGGGCATGCTGCCAAGGTGTACTTTGGTGGTCTGTTTGGCCTGGACTTTACCCGTGCGGAGGAAAATACCATCAATGCAGCGCTCAACTATGGGTACAGCATCCTATTATCTGCCTTCAACAGGGAAATAGTCGCCCAGGGATATCTGACCCAGTTGGGTATTTTCCATGACAACATGTTTAATCAGTTCAACCTGGGAAGCGACTTGATGGAGCCTTTCCGCCCTCTGGTAGACAGAATCGTCTACGAGTCCTTGCCCTTTGAGTTTGAGCGGGAGATGCGCTTAAAGCTGGTCGGTGTTCTGGATGAGAAGGTTCGCATTGATAATCAAAGCCAATATGTGGCCAATGCCATTCGCATCTATACTCGCAGTGTATTGGATGGCATGAACCAGAAAAGCGCGGAAGAAATCAAATTCTATCAGGCGGATTTAAAAGGCTCGCCAGCAGCGTTGCTGATGAAATCCCAGACACTGTCCCTGCCGCCCTTGCCGTTTTGAGTTACCGATTTATGCGCATGCTCCTGTTTTTTGATTTGCCGATGGTGGAGTCCAATGAACGGCGGGAGTATGCCCGCTTTCGCAAGTATCTGATTAAATCTGGTTTTATCATGTTGCAGGAGTCGGTCTATTGCAAATTGTTGCTTAATAGTACCGCGGTGGCTACCTTGGCGGAAAATGTCAGGAAAAACAAACCACCAAAAGGATTGATTCAAATCCTGCTCATCACCGAAAAGCAGTATGCCAGGATGGAGTTCATTCTGGGAGAGTTTGAGAGCGAAGTGATTGATTCGGACGAAAGGCTGATTATATTATGATGCGTTTGGCCCACCCGGAGATGAAGATGGTGCTCCCCTTGATGGAAAACCAAGCGACTTTGCTGGCTGTGGAACATCCCGCGCTTTTTCGCCGCCTTATAGAAGATTTGCTTCGCCAGACGCAAGGGCTAAAAGGGGGCTTTGTACTGACCAAGGACTGGTCGACTCTTCCATTAGAGAAAAACTTGGCTTTGGTCACAGACCCTTTCGCTCTTAATATAAATGAGCGCAGGCAGCTGACCGCCCTGCACAAGCAGACCGCGTTTCTGGCCAACTCTGAGCGGCTCTATTTAAAGACGGCTCAGCTACAAAGTAGCATTGATGATTGGTTGGCTCTTATTGAAGAAGAATCACCCTACGCAGTCCAATATGAGACCCAAGCACAGCCAGAAGCCCTGCTTAAGCAAATGAACTTTCGCTTTCTGGATGAAGATGACGACTTTCCGCTTCGATTGGAGCGATTCCTGAAAGTTCAGGCTGAATTTGCCAATGTTCGGGTCTTTGTTTTTCTGAACTTACGCAGCTTCTTAAACCTGGAGGAGCTAAGCTTATTGTATCGCTCAGCTTTCTATCTGAAAGTGCGCCTGTTATTGTTAGAAAGCGTAAAACCAGAAAATTTACTTGATTGTGAAAGTTGGTTTTTGATTGACAAGGACTTATGTGAGCTTTATGCTCAGACAGAACCGTGATTTTGTGCCCTTTGAAAAGCCCTTGTGATGGGGGTAACCTCACCCACCCAGAAATTTGGGGTTTGAGAGTGATGTTGTTTTAGAGGGTACTCAAACTGTGCCCGACCTGACGGATGAGCAGTTTGCAGTTTGAGAGTGATGTTGTTTTAGAGGGTACTCAAACCGGCGTCGGTTGCGGCCCTTGCGAAGGCGTGTTTGAGAGTGATGTTGTTTTAGAGGGTACTCAAACCCCCCAGTCCGCGCCAAGGGCAAAGGAGGGGTTTGAGAGTGATGTTGTTTTAGAGGGTACTCAAACCATATAGCGCAGCCTTGCTACCAAGCATGAGTTTGAGAGTGATGTTGTTTTAGAGGGTACTCAAACCCGCCATCAGCAGGTCGTCAACCATCTCCGGTTTGAGAGTGATGTTGTTTTAGAGGGTACTCAAACCCAACATCTGTCAAGTCGGATGTATTCACAGTTTGAGAGTGATGTTGTTTTAGAGGGTACTCAAACTTTTCCTGCGCCTGCTGGGGCTCCTGTGCTGTTTGAGAGTGATGTTGTTTTAGAGGGTACTCAAACCACCGGCATGCGATTTGACAGCAAAATTATGTTTGAGAGTGATGTTGTTTTAGAGGGTACTCAAACTTCGGGTTGTTTGTTGCTACCATACCAAAGGGTTTGAGAGTGATGTTGTTTTAGAGGGTACTCAAACTTATGGTCAAGGCCACGCTTTCCGCGCCGCGTTTGAGAGTGATGTTGTTTTAGAGGGTACTCAAACTTCCTAGATAGTGTGGACACGAGATAAATTTTCTGAGATAATGGTCATACCAACT
>CAYOOZ010000145.1:0-5169 GCA_964405705.1 uncultured Christensenella sp. | reverse complement strand
GCGCTGGCTCAGCGCCTGACATCTCAAGCCCCACGTCAAAGCCCTCCACCATGTGAAGGGAAGGCATTTTGGACTGCAAATCCTCTTTCATTGTATTGACAGTGGTGGTGATGCCCAGTTTCTTGGCCAGATCCAGGCGGTAATCCTTGATATCAGTCAGGACCACATTGCGCGCGCCGTTGTGCCGGCAGATGGCCGCGGCCATGACCCCGATGGGGCCAGCGCCGGTGATGAGCACATCCTCCCCCACCACGTCAAACATCAAGGCGGTGTGGGTGGCATTGCCAAAGGCATCAAAAAAGGCGACCACTTCGCGGTCCAAATCCGGGCTGATGGGAATGCAGTTGGAGGCCGGGATGCACAGGTACTGGGCAAAGGCCCCATCCCGGTTGACGCCCACACCTTGGGTGAACTTGCACCACTGAGCGCGCCCGGCGCGGCAGTTGCGGCACTGGCCGCAAACCAGGTGCCCTTCGCCGGAGACCGTCTGCCCGATTTCAAAATGGCGGACATTGCTGCCGATTTCGGCAATTTCGCCCACGTATTCATGCCCGATGACAAGGGGCGGAGAAATATGGCTCTGACTCCAGCTGTCCCAGTTGTAGATGTGCAAATCCGTGCCGCAAATGGCCGTTTTCAGGATTTTGATCAGCACCTCATCCGGCCCTGGCACTGGCTTTTTCACCTGAGTCAACACCAGTCCCTTTTGCGCGGCAGGCTTCACCAGAGCATCCATCATCATGAGCGTTCCCTCCGTCAGTTTTTATTTTTATTCCGCGGGCTTAGCCCACGGAATGGCTGTACACCACAAAGGAATTGTCCAGGAAGGTGCGGATTAAGGTGAACTCCAGCTCCCTGTCAATGGGGTAGCGCATCTCCAGGACCAGGCAGGCGTCCTGACCATCCAGGGGATCGCCATAGGCCAAGCGCAAAAGGCCAGGAGCGATCAAGATGGCGCGGTCGTTTTCGATTTTTAAGTCAACTCCATCGCCTTTCTCCTTTTGCCAGGCGGCGATTAAGTTTTCAAAGGAGATGGCTTCCTCCCTCACCACCAATTGGGCAGCGCCGTCCACAGTAGCCAGGCCCAAAAAGGATGTGCCCGCGTCCACCTTGGTTTGGAAGATGTCCGGGTACTGCAATTCAAAGCGGTTTTTCTGCGTAAACTGCAGATAGCTAGTCTCCTGATAGCGCTCTTTCACGGAAAAGGCGGAGAGGGCAAAACCGACCTGGGCATCGGCCTTTGGCCGCAGGGTGACGCTCATAGCGCCCAGCCAGATCAGGCTTTCCTCCGGCGCTTCCACAGCGGAGGCTTTGATGCCGTTTAAGCGGTATACATCCATAAGTAGTGTCAGCCCTTCCTCATCCAGGGCAATGTCATACACATGGGTGCCGACAAAGTCCGCTCCGCCTTCCATGTTCACCACGACCTGGTCATTGACAAGGCGCAGATCGGGCAGGACTGCGCCGGTGATTCCGGGCAGATTATCCGCAAAAAACAGGCGCGTGGCGGCCTGCCCCACTTCTTCCAAGCTGATTTCACTTGCAGGGGTGATCAGCAAAAACTCCTGGTAGGCGCGGGCCAATAAACCCTCCACCAAGGCATTGGAAGGGGCCTCCCCCTCCTTTAACTCGGACAGATCAAGGGTGAAGGCGGCCTGGGCCACGGCGTCCGTCAGGGGCTGCACCTGGGCAATGAGCTCTTCCTGGTCAAAGGCGGCGTCCGTCAAATCCCGCGCGGGGGCGGCAGAGGCGACCAGACTGAAACAGGTTAAAAGAAGGGCCAAGAGCAGGCTTAATTTTTTCATTCGTTCCTCGCTTCCGCTTTTGTTTTTTGCAAAAGCAGGTATTTGGCGCAGGATAAGGCGGCGACATTGCCCTCCCCCGCGGCTTTGGCGGCCTGCAAGGGCGCGCCGGTCAAATCCCCGGCGGCAAAAACCCCGGGCAGGCTGGTTTGCAGGTTTTTGTCCAGAACCAGAAGGTTGTTCGCGACTTCCAATTCCGGCATGAACTGGGTCATGGCGACAGCGGGGCGCAGGACAAAGGCGCCATCGGCCGTAACCTCGCCTTTGTCGGTGGTTAGCACGAGATTGTCCCCCTTCATGGCCAGGGAGAGGGGCTTACCCTCCAATAATTCAACATTTTCAGGCAGGCCCTTGGTGTCATGGGGCGCTTCCTTGATGTAGAGCACGCGGGCCAAGGTGGAAAGATAGGTTGCCTCCTCCACCGCCTCATGATCAGAGGCAATGACCAGCACCGTGCCACCCTTGTAGAACATGCCGTCGCAGGTGGCGCAATAGCTGACCCCCTGGCCGACCAGCTCCTCCTCCCCGGGGAGCAGTTTGACCCTGGCCGTTCCCATTGCCAGGATGACAGCGCGGGCTGTATACACATCATTGCCCGCCAGGACAGAGAACTGCGCCCCAAAGGGCATCACCCGGCGCACCAGGGCGCGGACTGTTTGCGCCCCCATTTGCTTAGCGTGGTCGCGCAGGGCAGACAGCAAAGCTGGACCCTCCGCCTCCGGGAAGCCGGGGTAGTTTAAGATTTTCTTGGTCTTGCCAAGCGCGCCCTCCCCGGCATAAATCATGAGCGTGCTTAAATTGCGCAAGCGGGCGGAAACAGCCGCGGAACAGCCCGCGACCCCCCCGCCGATGATGATGACATCAAACTCATTCTGCATTGATCTGGCTGGCCTCCACCCATTCTATCCGCCGGCCTGAAACGGACTCAACCTTAAACCGCAGGCCGTCATAGTCAATCACCGGTTGGCTGCCATCCTCTGGGATGGAACTCATCTGGCTTAGAATCAAGCCACCGATGGTGTCATACTCCTCATTGATGGGCAACGCCATGCCCGTTTTTTCGTTGAAGGTCTCCACATCCATGGTGCCCTCCACCCGCCAGACGCCCTCGCTTAACTGCTCAAACTCCTGCTGGTCCTGGGGGTCGTACTCGTCATAGATGTTGCCGACGATTTCTTCCAGCAGGTCCTCCATGGTAATTAAACCGCTGGTGCCGCCATATTCATCCACGACAATGGCCATGTGGAACTTATTTTTCTGCATGTCCCGAAAGAGCAGGTCTGTCCGGACTGTTTCGGGCACGAAGTGGGCTTCCCTGATGATGCTCTTTAAGGGGAGGGGCTCCTCCCGCTGAAGATTTAGCAAAAACTCGCGCGTAGACACCGTGCCGATGATGTGGTCCAGGTCCTCCTCATACACCGGAAAGCGGGAGAGGCCGGTCTGGTCAATCAGGGCGACGATTTCTTCCTTTTTGTCCTCTGCCCAGATGGAGTACATGTCCGTTCTGTGGGTCATGCATTCCGCCGCCGTCATGTTGTTAAACTCAAACACGTTTTTGATCATCTCGCGCTCGGATTCCTCAATCGCGCCCTTTTCCTCGCCCACGTCCACCAGCATGCGGATTTCATCCTCCGTAATCTGGGCGGTGGGCTGCATGATATCAATCTTCAAAAGGGACAGGAAGGCAAAGGCCAGGCGGTTGACGGCCAAAGCCAGCGGATGAAAAATCAGGTTGACCAGGTTTGCCAGACCAAACAAGGCGCGCGCCGTCCCCTTGGGCTTGTTGGCCGCAAAGCGCCGGGGCAGCACCACGGTGAAGAGCTGCAAAAAGAACACAAAGACCAGGGACAGCACAAAAAAGAACAGCAGCCCAAGAGCGCCCTGGCTCATAAACTGCCAGCCCAAGCTTGATACAGCGTGCGCTGATAGGGGCAGGGCATAGCACCAAAGGACGATGGCGGCAATGCACATCATCAACAGCATCTGACACACACGCAAGCCCGAGGGCATGGTGGTCAAAGATGCCGCGCTCTTTTCAAGCTTGGCCAGGCGCTCATCCTCGCTTTTATCGCCGCGGCCGGCATTGAGGCTGATTTGCTGGGCAGCGGCCTCCGCCGCGTGCAAAAGGCCATAGAGAAATATCAACACCAGTTGGAGAATAATCAAACCACCCGAAGGCTCAGGTACCATAAGGCAAACAATCCCCCTTACAGGCGGATTATAGCATACAGGGCTCCGCTTTGTCATCTTGGCGCAATCTTGTGCGCACAGGAGGTTTGTGCTATGACTTGGTGCAGTTTTTAATGTGGTATTCATGAAATCTTCACAAGTCTGCTCTATAATTAGCGCAGACGGAAAGGGGGCAAGGAATGTTTGGATATGTGGTAGCCAATGTGGATGCCTTGTCAGCCTTTGACAAGGAACGCTATTCCAGCGTGTACTGCGGGCTATGCCGGGCGCTCTCCGCGTCCTTTGGGCAATTGGGCCGGTTGACCCTGACCTATGACATGACCTTCCTGATTGTGCTTTTGTCCTCCCTGGATAAAACCGAAATCGCGGAGGAAAAATCCTTCCGCTGCCTCCTGCACCCCTTAGAGCCGCGCCAGGCCTTCAAAAACAGGCACACGGACTATGCCGCTGACATGAACCTGATGCTGGCCTATTACCAGAGGATGGATGACTGGACGGATGAGCGCAAAACCAGCGCCCTGATGCAGGCCAAGCTCCTTGGAAAAAACATTGCCCTGCTTGAAGAAAAATACCCCCGCCAAAGCCAAGCCCTGAAAAAAGGATTAAAAGAGCTGTCCATGATGGAGCAGGCCGGGGAGACCAACCCGGATTTGCCCGCCAGCGTTTTTGGGGAGATCCTGGGCGAAATCTTTGTGCCGGAAGGCCACCCGGAAAATGACCTGCTTTATGATTTTGGCTTAAAATTAGGCCGCTTTATTTACTTAATGGACGCGGCGGTCGACCTGAAAAAGGACATCCAGCAGGAAAAATACAACCCCTTGGTCTTAATCCCGACAGAGCGGCATGAGCGCATGCTGACCCTTTTAATGGCCGACTGCGCGGAGGCCTTTTCAAAATTGCCAGTGCTCAGGGATAAGGAATTGATGGAAAACATCCTGTATTCCGGCGTATGGAGCGCGTATCCTGCCCATAACCAAGGAGAGAAGGCCGTATGAGAGACCCCTATGAGGTGCTGGGTGTACCCAGCTCCGCGACAGATGAAGAAATAAAGAAAGCCTACCGTAATCTGGCTCGAAAGTATCACCCAGACAACTACCACGATTCACCCTTGGCAGATGTGGCTCAGGAGAAAATGAAGGAGATCAACGAGGCCTACGACCAGATCGGCCGGGAACGG
>CAYOOZ010000144.1:0-5249 GCA_964405705.1 uncultured Christensenella sp. | reverse complement strand
CCAACGAACGGTCTTTACTAACTCACAAGTTGGTACAAAGATTGGGGGCAGACCACTTGCCTCAATGATACACCGCTTTGCGAGAATTTTCAAACTTTTAGTTTTAGCCGCTCTTAAAGATGAAAATTCCAACTACTTATTACCTAGAAGCGATTAAGAACACTGAAACAGTAACCATTATCGAGATTATGTGCATAATCATCCCTTTTATTGACGATAGTTGAATGCATGTGCTAGATTCGATATATACTGATAAGCATTGTGGAACCAACCAATTTTACCCAGAACTTGTCTTTTCTTGTCCAGACCTGAACATTCCCAATGACTTTGGTCATGAATCGGCTGTTAGCATCTATTCACCTGAAAGAATAGCTGAAGACAGCCAGGTGTCATAGCAAGAACAATTGACGACAACAATTGTCTTTATCACTTTCGAACTATTGGAGGACAACATGGGTAGCGAAGATAGGAAGAAGAATATAATGCGTTTTGATGAAGCAAAAGTGGACCAAAAGTTCTTCTACCCAAACCAGCTGGATTTTCCCCTGTTGGCCGATATGCCTGAAGCAAACTTGCTTATCGTTCAATCCATCAGTTCGTGGAAACAGGTCGGCAACTCAATATTAATACATGCACTTGGACGCTTTTATCACAAGCGTTACTTTTATAGGTTTTTTGATTTTCAGCCAACTTATGATGAATTGGAAGACACCAGAAGTGTTTGCATAAAAGTTGAGGCAATCAGCGATGCAATCATCCGGGTTCAATTGATACAAGGAAGAGCTCTGCCAGACAGGAACTCCGTTATGCTTTCCCCGAGTAAAGACCTTATGACGGAACAAATAGAAATCGGTGAAGACAGCCATTCTATTTGGCTCAAGACGTCAAAGGTCGATGTTTTGATGCAAAAAGAGTCCTGGCATATGAAAATTCAAGATAAGGAAGGAAAGATTTTATATAGCCAATATACCTCCAGCAGGGGACAGGAGCGTCCTGTCATGAAATATGAGCAACCTCCTTTTGGCTTCCTTCTTGACCCGTTGAAAGGCAAGGCCTATGCATGTGACCAAGCACAAATCAATCACCAGGAATCCCTTTTTGGGTTGGGCGAACAGTTCCTGGAAACAAGGCGGAACGGTCAAAGAATCAATCTTTGGAACACCAATGCTCTTGGTTGCAACAGTGAACGTGCCTATAAAAATATTCCGTTTATGCTGAGTACAGAAGGCTATGGGATTTTCTGGCATACTTCGCATGCCGCCCGCGCAGACATAGGGTCCAGCTTTACAAAGGCATATGGTTTCATGACAGATGATCCAGTTCTTGATTTTTTCTTCATCTACGGGCCTAACCTCTCTGAAATATTAAGCAGATACACAGACCTTACAGGTAAAGCGCCTGTTCCGCCTGATTGGTCCTTTGGGTTTTGGATGAGCAAAATCAGCTACAAGAGCGAAGATGAAGTATTAAGATTGGCTGAAAGATTCCGCGAAGAAGAAATTCCCTGTGATGTAATTCACATTGATACAGCCTGGTTTGAGCATGATTGGGTTTGTGACTATACCTTCTCCCCTACCAGATTTCCGGATCCGGAGGGGATGATGAAAAAGCTTAAAGAACAAGGTTTTAGAATCACACTCTGGCAGTTGCCTTATCTTGAGAGTGGTCAAGAACACACCAACCCTGTTCTGGAAGAAGGGAAGCGGCTTGGATATTTCGCAACCAGAAAAACTGGTGTACCCGATTATCCAAACCGTTTAGTGGATTATTCGAACCCTGAAGCGGTTCATTGGACCAAGTACAAATTGCTAAAACCGCTTTTGGAAATGGGGGTGGCTGCCTTTAAAGTAGACTTTGGCGAATCCATCCCTCCACATTATCATTATGCTGGCATGCCTTCATCCGCCATGCATAACCTCTACCCCTTGCTCTACAACCAAGCAGTATTTGAAATCACCCAGGAGATCCACGGGGAGGAGCAGGGCATCATCTGGGCACGGAGCGCCTGGGCTGGATCCCAGCGTTATCCTGTCCATTGGGCAGGTGACCCGGATGTGGATTATTACGGGCTGATTTCTACCATTCGCTCAGGCCTGAGCATGGGCTTATCTGGTTTCCCTTTCTGGAGCCATGATGTAGGTGGATTCAATGCACCAGCTATCCCCCATGTCTATGCCCGGTGGATGCAGGTTGGATGTTTTACTTCGCATATCCGCGCGCACGGCCATGTAACCAGGGAACCATGGGATTTTGGAGATGAAGTCCGCGATATATCAAGAAAGTATCTAAATTTACGGTATCAATTGCTACCTTACATCCTAACACAAGCGGTTGACTGCGCAAAAAAGAGCTTGCCCATGTTCCGTGCTCTTGTCATTGAATATACCAATGATCGAAATGTTTGGGGAATTGATGACCAGTATTTATTCGGAAACAGCTTTTTAGTCGCTCCCATATTAAGTGAGACCAATGAGCGGCGGATCTATCTGCCAAAGGGAAACTGGAGTGATTATTGGAACGGTGAATTAATCCAAGGCGGACAATGGATACATGTCCATGCCCCATTAGATATCTTGCCTTTATATATTCGCGAGAATTCAATTATCCCCATGGGGCCGATTATGCAATATGTAGGTGAAAAAGCGCTTTCTCCATTGACCTTGGATTGTTATCCTACAGCTCCCGGAAGAGCCAATTATAACTGGGTATTTGATGGGAAAAAAGTCAATTGTCTCATGGTCGTAGACAAGAATAGCTTGGTAATTGCCTTGAGAAGTGAAATTGCAAAGGTTCAATTAAAAATCCATCACATGCCGGTAGAAACGAAAGCCTTTTGTAACGGCATGATGGTTGAAGGAATATGGAAGGGTTCGGATCTGATTTTATCCTTTGATTCAACTGCAGAAATTAACCTCGCGTTTAAGTGAGAAAACGAAAGCAGTTTGATAACCGGACGGAAAGGAAGTGTAATTTGACTGTCAGTAGGAAAAAGCATATCAACGACGATGCAAGAAGAGAAATGCTAACTGGCCTGTTATTTGTTGCGCCTGCTTTAATATATATGCTGATGCTCATTGGCTACCCGATTGTCTACAACCTGATCCTCAGTTTTCAAGATGTTTCGGCATTTAACCTGGCTTCCGGAAAAGCAAGGCCTTTCATCGGCTTGTCCAATTATATCAAGGCTTTCCAGGACCCTACCATGCCATTTGCCTTGCGCAATACTTTTACTTACACCTTTTTCAGCCTCGTTTTTCAGTTTGTGCTAGGCTTTTCCTTTGCCTTACTTTTCAATAAAAAGTTCCTATTAGCAAAACCATTGAGAGGCATTATGGTGGTCAGCTGGATTTTGCCAATCACAGTGACTGCAATGTTATGGAAATACATGTTGAGCCCGGATGTAGGCATCATTGACAACATCCTCATTTCAATCGGCATTTTGTCTAAACCTGTAGGCTGGCTAAACAATCAAAATACAGCCATTTGGGGGCCAATCATGGCTAACATCTGGGTTGGTGTCCCATTTAATATGCTGCTCTTATCAGGCGGTCTATCAACAATACCAGGTGAGGTTTATGAAAGCTCTTCCATTGATGGTGCCAATGCTTGGCAGAAATTCTTGCATATTACGTTGCCACTCCTGCGTCCAGCAATCATGTCAGTATTGGTGCTAGGGTTCATCTATACTTTCAAGGTTTTTGATTTGATTTATGTTATGACCGGTGGAGGGCCTGTGAACGCCACTGAGGTTTTATCCACTTTTTCATACAAACTATCATTCCGTTGGTATTATTTTGGTCAAGGTGCTGCTGTCTCAAATATTCTGTTCATCATTCTGTTCTGTGTAGCTTTACTGTATCAAAAGTTAATCAGCAAGGAGGAGGCGATGTAATGATGAGCAAAACATTAAGAAGTTTTCTGCATAAAGAAGGAACAAAAAGCTTCCTCCTAAGTGTTTTTGCTTTATTGGTGTTGTTCGCCTTTCTATTTCCCCTTTTCTGGTTAGTAGTAAGCTCCTTGAAAACAGACGCTGAAATTTTCTCTAGACCACCAACCCTCTTCCCACAAACCATTGCCTTGGAAGGCTATACAGAGCAGATTTTTGGAAAATACTCCATTCTCTCTTCTGCAAAAAATTCCTTTATAAAGGCTTTCTCCAGTATGGCACTATCTTTTTTGCTAGCGGTCCCAGCAGCGTATGGGATTTCAAGATTCAAAATTCCTGGAGCCAGAGCCATTATTGTCATTTTCCTCGTTACCCAGATGTTGCCCTCTTCACTCCTTTTGACACCGCTATTTTTGATTTTTTCAAAAGTCAAGTTGCTTAATACTCATTTGGCCCCAATCCTGTCAGTGACCACCATCACCATCCCCTTCACCTTGCTGGTTCTTCGTCCGATGTTTATGACTTGCCCAAAGGAAATTGAGGAATCTGCCCGGATAGATGGATGCAACCGTTTCAGTGCATTCTTGAAGGTCGTCCTGCCCATTATCAGACCTGGACTGGTGATGGTGTGCTGTTTTGGTTTTGTACATGGGTGGAATGACCTGGTTTTCTCACTTACCTTTAACACCAGAGCCGATTTGTTTCCAATGACATCCGCAATCTACAACCTAATGACAGAATTTGGGATCCGTTGGAACTGGATCATGGCCTATGCATGCCTTGTGGTTACACCACCTGTTCTCATTTTCATTTTAGGGCAAAAATACATCGTGGATGGGATGACCAATGGTTCAGTCAAAGGATAAAAATTATGTGCAATTGCACAAAAATAGGAGGAACAAAATGCAAAGAACACGATTGACCAAACAAATCTCCATGCTCCTGTCTCTCTGCTTCCTAATCGCCCTGCTCCTGCCCGTTTCAGGTATTGCCAGTGAAAAAGTTGATGTCTATGTGTGGCATTACCATACCGCTGCTGCCGGTGAAAACCTGGAAGCCATCATCAGGGAATACAATGCACTTCCCAATGCCAAAGCCAATGTCATCCCCCAAACATTACCAAGGGACGACCTTCGTACCCGTTTGACCCTGGGTGTGATTTCTGGCGATCTACCGGAGTTGGCCATAGTGGATAACCCGGATAACGCTGCCTTTGCAGCTATGGGTTTGTTTATGGATATCACAGACAAAGTTTCTACTTTGCCCAACCCGACCTTCCTTGAAGGTCCGTTGAAATCCGGTCAACTTGATGGGAAGCAGTACGCCCTCCCAATTCGCAGCAACTGCCTGGCTCTTTGGGTCA
>CAYOOZ010000143.1:0-5516 GCA_964405705.1 uncultured Christensenella sp. | reverse complement strand
TGTATCGCCATTTGGGCAGGAGTCCTTGCGTAACTCGTGTAGACACTATCTAGGAAGGAAGATTGTTGATAAAATCAGGCAGACAACAAAAAGGCCTTTGGCAAAAATGAACAGGTAGGCGTTTTGATGATAGAGTTTGACCCCAGTGTAGCACTGAATGAGCAGGAATTGGAACAGGGCCTGAAGCTGATGGAATCTGTCATCGGCGGCCGGTGGAACTCCCTGATTCTGTTTCAATTGGAACAGGGCAGAAAAAGCTATACAGATATCCGCAACAGCATCGACTACATCAGCGATACGGAGCTGCAAAGGAAGCTGAACACCTTGATTGACAGCAAGCTGGTCAAAAAGGGCGACGGCCTGGATGCCAAGAAGCGGGAATATGCCCTCACCCCCTATGGGGAGGACATCACCCATACCCTCCACCACATCATGGACATCTCCTTAAAGCACAGGGAGCTGGGCTGAGGTCCCGCGGGCAAACATTGTCCCAACATTTTTCGCCGCTTTATTGTGTGAACAAACGGTAAATCTTAAGGTTTTTCAAGGATAATTGACAAATGATTTACTTTGAAAGGCTCATTTTGAGCCTTTTTGCGTGGTATAATCAAAACATCTTGGTTTGTAGTATTTTTAAGGAGGAACATATGAAAAATACCGGCAAAAAACTGATCGCCCTCATGCTGAGCGTGATGATGCTCCTGGGCCTCATCCCCGCCCTGGCCGAAACGCCCGCGCAGGACAATGCCTTTGCCAAAATCCTGGCATCCGGCAAAAACCTCAAAACCGAGGTGACTGTGACCGTCAACCCCATGCTGGGCGCCCTCGTCTCCAGCTTTAGCGGCAGCCAGCCTACGGAAGAATCCCAGGCTGTCTTCCAGAAGATTTCTGACGCGATTGCCAAGATCAAGGCCACCTTCATCGCGTCTGCCACGGCAGCCTCCGGCAGCTTTGGCACAGAGCAGGGCGAATTGGCTGATCTGCAGGTCAGCTATAAGGAAGACGGCAGCGACCTGAAGATGACCAGCAGCCTTCTGCCCAATGTCTTTTTGACCATCGCCCCTGAGATGATGGCGCAGTACGCCTCCATCCAGGAAGGCCAGAACATGGGCCAGGAGCTGGTGCTTGAAAAGTCCGAGCCCTACATTGATGTGCTCAACGCTGAAATCGGCAAGCTGCAGGAAGCCGTCGGCGTACAGACCGGCAGCTTTGAAACGCCCTATGGCGCCTTCACCAACAAGACCGAGCTGACCCTGACCACCCACATGGTGGCCAACATTGTCATCAAGCTGGGCGAAGTGTACGAAAAGGACACGGAGCTTCAGGAAATGGTGCAGCAGCTTGGCGCCGCCAACCAGCAGATGTCCAGCGAAATGGGCATCCCCACTGGCGTTGAAACGCAAGAGACCGAGGAAACCCCGGCGGCCCCCAAGGACCCCATCCTGGACCTGGTCGCAAGCGCCAAGGGTGCCCTGGAGACCGAAGACAAGCCGCTCAACAACGTGGTCATCTATGACGACGGAGCTGACCGCGCTTTTATCGACATGTTCTCCTTAAAAGAAGACCCCCAGCAGATGAACATCAAATCCTTTGTGGACACAGGCAAGAGCACCGGCGCGTCCAAGGTGGAAGTCAAGGTCATCATCGCCGGGCCGCAGATGCCTGTTGAAGGCCAGACCGAGCCCGCCCCCATTGACTGGCTGGCCCTTGAGCAAGCCATTAAGACCGGCCAGGACGAAGCCGGCCAGATGGTTGAAGTGCTCGTCAACGCTGTGAAGGATGGCGAAACCAAGGTCAAATCCGACCTGAGCTTTGCCTTCATCTCCCGCTTTATCTCTGCCGGCCTTGCCGTGAACTCTGACATCAACCTGGAAACCATGGAAAGCCTGGCGGAACTCTCCCTGTCCATGATGATGCCCGATCCGCTATTGAAGGTGAGCATCAAATCCATGCCCACGGATGAGCAGCCCGTTGCCCAGGAAATCGCCGAAAACGCCAAAGAAATCGTCCTGAAGGAAGAGCTGAGCGAAGAAGACCAGGCCATCTTGAAGGAAGCCGGCAACGGCATTAAAGCCAAGCTGGGTGAGAACCTGAAGAAGGCCCTGCCTGAGGAAGCCCCGGTGATCATTGAGCTGATCAAGAGCATGATGCAGCCCGCCGCCCAGGACATGCCGGAACCCCATGTGGATGAGGCGCAGGAACCCGTGACAGACAACGACGGCAAATAAAACTTGCAAGAACCCCAAACGGAGCCGAAAGGCTCCGTTTTTGATTGGAGACGGCTTGATATTTAAAGGTTCTCGCAGGTATACTAAGGGCCATAAGGGAGTGACATGAGATGAATGAACAGGACTTGCGGGAAACCTTCCTCTCCAGCGAAACCAAGTTTACCGGCAAAATAATTACTGTGGAAACCTGGAAGGTGTCCCTGCCCAACGGGCAGGAGGCCGGGCGGGAGATTGTGAAGCACAACGGCGCTGCTGCCGTGGTGCCGGTGGACAAAAACGGGATGGTGACCCTGGTGCAGCAGCACCGGGTGGCCATTGACCGCCTCACCCTGGAGGTGCCAGCGGGCAAGCTGGACGCGCCGGATGAGGACCCCTTTTTGTGCGCCAAGCGGGAGATGGAGGAAGAAACCGGGCTGGTTGCCAGCAAGTGGCAGAAACTGGCCCATGTGGTGACCACACCCGGCTTTTGCACTGAGCGCATCGCCCTGTACCTGGCGACGGAATTAACCAAGACAAAAGCGCACACGGACCCGGATGAGTTTTTAAACCTGGTCAAAATGCCCCTTCAGGAGGCGGTGATGATGGTGGAGTCCGGGCTGATTGAGGACGCGAAAACCTGCCTGGCCTTGCTTTTGGCCCATCGGCATTTAAGCCAGCCTGCCCATGTATGGCCGGATGCCCCCAATGTCAAGCCGCCAGCGATGGACCGCTTCCCCCAGGCAAAAGGCACATGAGCGCCACCAAAAAAGCGCCCTGGTTTGTAAGGCAGCTCTCCCTTTACCGGGACAACAAGGCCAGCCCTGCCCTTAAGACGGCGAGGCTGCTGCTGCGCCCGCTCCGCTACCGGGACGCCAAGGATTTTTACGCGTATGCCCAGGATGACCAGGTGGCCCGGTATGTGCTTTGGGACGCGCACACCAGCCAGGGCCAGACCCGGGCCATCCTGCACAGCCAGATTGTAACAAGCAAGCAGGAAAACCTGTGCACCATGGCCATCGTACGAAGGGATAGCAACCGCATGGTGGGTACCATCGGCCTGGTCACAAGGGATTTTGACAATTTATCCGCAGAGGTCGGCTTTTCCCTGGCGCGCGACTGCTGGGGGCAGGGGCTGATGACAGAGGCACTCAAAGCCTACCTGCGCTATTTATTTGAACACCAGGGCCTGCATCGAATAGAGGCTATGCACGACGAATTAAACCCCGCCTCTGGCGCTGTCATGCAAAAGGCGGGGATGAAGGCAGAAGGGCGTTTACGGGAGCGCATTTACTATAAAAAGCGCCATGCCAGCGTGATACTATATGCCTGCCTGCGGGAGGAATGGCTTAAAGCCCACCCTTAGCCCGCCTTGTTTAGGGCATTCATCAAGCCGCCCAGGATCTCCAGGGGCTGGCTGTGAAAGATTTCAAAATCATAGGTCCCCTGATAGGACAGGGCGATGAGGCGCTCAAAAATGGCGCGCCAATTGAGGCTGCCGGTGCCGGGCACCCAATGGCACTCGTCCTGGCCTTTCAGGTAGTCAGACAAATGGGTGTGAATGACCCATTTGCCACAGAGGGCCAGAAAATCCTCCGGGGTTTCATGGAAGAGGTGGGTGGTATCCATGCAGATGCCGCAGAGCTGCCCTTCCTTGGTCAACCTGGCCATTTCCTGTGAGGTGCGGCCCAGGCAGGTGCGCGGCAGGTTCTCCAGGGCCAGCTTTTTGCCCAGCTTTGTCGCATAGGGCGCCAGCTCCTCAAGGCTTAATTGGCAGCTTGTGATGTGGTTCTCCCGCTCTTCCTCCGGGATGGGCTCAAAGCTGGGGTGGATGACCAACTTCTCCCCTTCCAGGCCTTCCAACAGGTCAAAGATCTGCTTGTGCGCGGCCACCGCCACTTGACGGATGTCCTCCTTGGGCGAGGAAATATCCCAATAGCGCCCAAAGGGGATGTGCCAGGAGGCAATCTTCAGCCCGGCCTGACGGATGGCATCATAGGCGATGGGCAGGTAGGCCATTTGCAGGTTGAAATCAATGGGATCATGGTAAAACACAGGCAGGCAGCACTCAGCAGAGGTGAAGCCTGCCTTTTTGAACTTGTCCGCCTTTTGGTAGTTGTCCTGCCCCAAACTGATGCTAAGGTCCAATTCCTGTCCAAGCAGCTTCAAAGCAATACCCTCCGAATTGAAAATGGGGAGCCCGTTTTCACGGGCCCCCTGATGATACCAGATTTATTGAACGGCGTCTTTGGCATCCTGGTAGATCTTAACGACCTCTGCAATGCCCATGGAATTGAGTTTTTCAATGAAGGCCGGGTACTCCGCCGCGATGTCGCCAGTGCCGGTCAGCCAGGAGACCTCCTGCTCCACCATGGCGTTGCGCAGCGGCGTCATCAGGACGGCGATGCGCTCATTGGCGGCCTGGGAGAGGACGACGGAGGGGTAGAACTCTTTTACCGCAAAGGGCGCGAAGATGCTGGCCAGGCGGTACTTTAAGTCCGTGCGCTTGGAGCCGGTGGAGCCATCCGGATAGACGGTGTCAAAGCGTTCCACCATGCCATCGGTTAAGAGGGCGGGCAGGCCGCGGGTGGAGGTTTGCAGGAGCCACTCATCCCCGTTGACGCCCTCAGGCGGGGCAATGCGGGTCCAGGAGCCATCCTCATTCTTGCGGGTGTGGGTGCCAAACTGGCCCCAGATTTCCTGGATGCTGTTGTCCGGGGTGTACAAGGTATCCGCCCAGCGGGCCAGCAATTCCGGGTTTTTGGCGGTGGTGGAGATGATGAGGCGGTTGGTGTTGATGCCGGCGGCCTGGTTTTCCCAGAGCTGATCGCCCTGCGGCCCTTTCAGCGGGGGCAGGGGCACATAGACCTCATCCCCGGTGCCTAGCTCATTGTCCTCGCCCAGCACGCGAGCATTGCCCACGGTGGAGTTGCCAGTCCAGTCGATGAACACACCATAAAGCTCGGTCTCATCCAGGCCCTTGGCGTAGTAGCGCTTGGAATCCTGGGTGTAGGCCTCCGGGTCCACCAGGCCCGCGTCCCAAAGGCCGCGGATGAACTTGGCCGCTTCCACATAGCGCTCATCCTGGATGGCGTAGAAGGCCTTGCCTTCCTGGACATTCAACTGGGCCGCCATGCCGATGATGCCAAAGGGGCCATACAGGAGGGCGGAAGGGGTCTCAGACCAGCCGCCATAGACAAAGGAGAGGGGGATTTCATCCGTCTGACCATTGCCATTGGGGTCCTTTTCCTTAAAGGCAGTTAAGACAGCCTGGAACTCTTCGGTGGTGGTGGGCATTTCAAGGCCCAGCTT
>CAYOOZ010000142.1:0-5533 GCA_964405705.1 uncultured Christensenella sp. | reverse complement strand
ACTATGAGCCATTCCTTTTAACTCATCTGTGTTGCACTTGGGGTTTCAATCCGGGGGATTGTATTTTTTTCAATAATAAGGTATAGTTTTATCGAAAACCCGAGGGTGAGGTAGATATGGCCAATCAAGTATTAAACAACATCCTGGAAGAAGAGAAAAAAGCGGCGGACCTGCTCAAGGAAGCTTTGCAGGGCGCCAATGAGCTGGTTAAGAACGCGGAAGCCCAGGCGACTGAAGCCGAAAGAAAAGGCGCGGTGGAGCACAGGGCCTTGTTTCAAAGCATCCTGGAGGAACGCCGCAAAAAAGTTGAGCGGACGCTCAAAGACCAGCAAACCAGCCAGCCAAATGCTGACCAAGCTGCTCTAAACGCATCCAAAGCCCGCATGGGTGAGGCTGTGGATGCCATTGTAGAAGGGGTTCTCAATGGCCATCGTTGATATGCAGAAAATGGATGTCCTCCTCATGAAAAAGGATGAGGAACATCTTTTAAAGCTGCTTCAAAAAGCCGGCTGCCTTCAATTGACGGACGTGCGAGTGGATGAAATAGATTCTTCCCATGCGCATTATGCCACCCGGGTGATGGATCAATTAAGCCGTGTCAAATGGGCCATAACCAGGCTTTCAAAGTTTGATACGGCCAAGCAGTCCATGCTAACGCCCCTGCCGGCTGTGTCCACGGACGACCTGGACGAGGACATCGCCCAGGAAAGCCTGGAAGTGGTTTTGTCACTGGAGCAACTGGAGAAGGAAGCAGGCGAAATCAGGGGCAGCCAGACCCGATTGGTCCAGCTGATTGAGCAGACCAAGCCCTGGGCGGATTTGACCTTGCCCGTCACAGAACTAAAGGACACAGCATCCATGAAGCTGTATACCGGCCATATGCCAAGAAGGGCTTATGCGCAACTGACAGACAACTGGCTCAATCAACCCGCTTTGATCACCCAGTTGGGAACAGACCGGGACAGCGTTTATCTTATGGCCTATGTTCACCATTCACAGGCAGAAGCCCTTGTTGCGGACTTGCGCGCCTTGGGCTTTCAACAGGCTACGCCACCCCAGGGAGCTGGCACTGTACAAGAACAAGCCAAAGCCCATTTAGATGAATTAAACGCGCTTTCACAAAAGAATGAGGACAATCTGGCGCGCACCGCGCAACTGGCTGTTCACTTGCCTCGGTTGCGGTTATGCTATGAGGCGCTTTTTGCCAAAAAACAGCGCCTGGATGCGATTGAGAAATCCGCGCGCACCGCATCAACCACCTTGATGAACGGCTGGGTGCCAAAGCCCGCGGCAAAGGCCTTGAGCGAGCAGATTATGACCCAATTCCCGGGCACCCAGGTCTTTGTATCCGACCCGGAAGCGGGGGAGGAGCCGCCGGTCCTGCTGCGCAACAACGCGATTGTCAGGCCCTATGAGGCGGTGGTCACCGGATTTGCCTTGCCAGCGCCGGGCTCCATTGACCCCACTTCAGTGATGATGCCATTTTTCGCCTGTTTCTTTGGCATGATGGTGTCAGACGCCGGCTATGGCTTGATGATGGCTTTGCTTATCCCCATCCTGATTAAAATCATGCAGCCGGGCGAGGGAATGCGCAAAATCATGTGGATTTTAGCCGGCGGCGGTCTGGCAACCGTCTTCTGGGGCATCTTGTACAATACCTGGTTTGGCTTTGGCCCCTGGCCGACGCTGTTTGACCCGGTCAATGATTCCCTGCCCGTCATGGCCTTGTGCATTGGCTTAGGTGCCCTGCACCTCTTTGCCGGCCTGGCCCTGGGCGCTGCGCAGAACATCAAAAATGGAGACTGGCCCAGCGCTATTTATGACCAACTAAGCTGGGTCATGCTGGTAATTGGCTTGGGGCTTTTGGTGCTGCCGCAGACTGCTGAAATTGGCAAATGGATGGCCATTGCCGGCGCGGGTATCATTCTATTGACCGCCGGGCGAGCCAAGTCTAAAAACCCCATTAAGCGCTTGATATCCGGCCTGGGCGCTCTGTATGGCGTAACCAGCTGGATTTCAGATTTGCTTTCCTATATGCGTCTGTTTGGCATGGGATTGGCAACCGGCGTCATCGGCATGGTCATCAACCAATTGGTGGGCATGATCATGGGCGGGGGCATCTTTGGCATCATCATCGGCGCTGTTGTCTTTGTAGGCGCGCATCTATTCAACGCGGCCATCAATATCCTGGGCGCTTATGTCCATGCCTGCCGCTTGCAGTACATTGAGTTTTTCGGCAAATTCTATGAGGAGGGCGGGAGCCCCTTCAACCCCCTGCGTTTCGCACCGCGCTATGTGCGGCTTCACGAATAAATCCCCATTCACTGGAACAATTTTTCTATTACAGGAGGACACCCATGATGAGTATCGGTCAGGCCCTTGCGTTCTTCGCTGCTGTTTTCTCCACCGCTTTGGCGGGCTATGGCTCCGCCAAGGGCGTTGGCATGGCTGGACAGACCAGCGGCGGCGTTTCCACAGAAAACCCGGAAGTTTCTTCCAAAATGATGGTGCTGCAGATTCTGCCGGGCACCCAGGGCATCTACGGCTTCTTAATCAGCGTGATCATTCTGGTGAACACCGGCGCTTTGGGCGGCGACCTCAAGCCCGTTGACCTCCTGCAGGGTGTGATGCTGGTCATCGCTGTGCTGCCTGTTGCCATTGTTGGTTGGCTTTCCGCCATTCACCAGGCCAAGGTTGCCTCCGCCGGCATGCTCATGGTTGGCCAACACCCGGAAATGTCCGGTAAAGCCATCACCATGACCGTTATGGTGGAAACCTACGCCGTCCTGGCCCTCCTGGCCTCCTTCCTGATGGTCAACGCCATCAAGCTGTAAGATGAGCAACATCAATCCGCAGCCCATCATAGACTTAATCCAAAAAGAAGCCCGCGACAGCGCAAGGAAGGTCATTTCTGAGGCGCAAGACAGGGCGTCTACCATCCTGGAGCATTCCTCTGCCCGCGTAGAGCAGGCTTTGGAACAAACCCGGCTGGAGGCCCAAAAAGAGGCCGATTTGCTGGAGGACAGGATGCGGCGCATGGCCGGCTTGGAGGAGCGCAAGGACCTGGTCAACAAAAAGCGCGCCTTCATTGACGAAGCCTTTAAAACAGCTTTGGACAAGCTCAACGCGCAAAGCAGCGAGCAGGTCGCAAGCTTCATGGAGAGCCTAGTCATCAAGTATGCCGCCGGTGGGGAAACCTTGAAGGCCGGCGCGATGAACGACGGGTTTTTTACATCCGATTTTGTTGAGCGGCTCAACAAGCGCTTGGTTGAGAATAAAAAGACTGGCGCGCTAACAATGAGCGATGGACGCCTGCCCAATGTCTGTGGGCTGGTTCTGCAAAGCGATAAAAGCGACATCAACTGCACCTTTGCAGCCCTCCTTGAAACCAGGCGGGAGGAGTTGGAGGCTGTGGTCGCGGATATCCTGTTTGCTCATGAGAACACGTAAGGAGGGAAGCTGATGCCGCAGACCAGCATCGCCTATGCGGTTGGCCGTGTCAGGGCCGCCCAGCGCAAGCCCTTGGGGGATGCGCAGCAGGAGCGGCTTCTTTCCGCGTCATCTTATCAGGAAGCCCTGTCTCTGCTAAATGAAATGGGCTGGCAGGATTCCGAATCTTCCAGCATTGCCGAGCTTGGCACAAAGCGGCTGGAGGATATCTGCAACCTCTTGAAGAGCATCACGCCGGAGGCAAAGCTGACGGATGCCTTTTTATTGCGGCATGACGCGCAAAACCTCAAAGCCCTTTTAAAGGCACGCGTGCTGGGCGTTGAGCCGGAGAGCCTGTCAAACTGTGGAACCATGGACATCAATGTCCTGCGCCACGCGGTAACAGAGCATGACTACCGGAAACTGCCGGCATCCTTTCAGGAGGCCTTGGCACATTTGGAACGCAGGATTGCCCTTCAGGTGGACCCGATGGAAATCGATGTCAAGCTGGACCAGGCGTTGTTCACCGAAATTTTCAAACTTCTAAAAGGCGTTCATAACAAAGCGGTGAAGCAATACTTCACCACCCTGGTGGACTTTAAAAACGCGGTGGCCTACTTCCGCATGGAAGCAATGAAACAGCCGGTTGACCGGTTTTTGGACCTGATGCTGCCTGGTGGCAAGGTTGACAAGGCCAGGTGGACAGCCATCATTAAAAAGCCTGAAGGCCTTTTATCCGCCTTTGCTGATTATGATATTTCCTTGAGAACTGCCCTTGCGTCAGCCCAGGCAGATTATGCCAAGCTGCCGGCGCTGGAAAAGCGGATAGATGATCACCTGCTCTCCTTTTTCCGCCCCTATCGCAATGAGCCCTATGCCATTGAGGTTTTGATTGGCTGGCTGTTGGCCTTTGAGCGGGAAGTTGGGGCAGTTCGCCTCATTATGGCGGGCAAGCTCAATGAGTTCCCGGAGGAAGTAATCCGTGAAAGGTTGCGTGTCGCCTATGGCCGATAAATTGCTGAAAATGGGCGCGGTGGGGGAAGAGGACGCCATCCTGGCCTTTAAGGCCATCGGCGCAGTCGCCATCCCCGCCACCACGACGGAGGAAGTGACCAAGGCCCTGCACCGCCTAAGCCGGGAGGGCACACCCGTCATTTTTATCACCGAGGCTGCCGCGCGCTTAGCGCCGGAAGCCATAGAGAAGTATGAACAAACTATGCAGACTGCCGTGATCCCTATCCCGGGCATTAAGGGCAGTGACGGCTATGGGGAAGAAAAAGTCCGCGAGAGCGTGATCAAAGCCATCGGCGCGGACATTTTAACCCAGAACAATTGATGACAGAAACGAGGAAGCAAACATGGCCCAGGGCAAGATTGTAAAAGTCGCAGGTAGTCTGATTGTGGCGGAAGGGATGTCTTCCGCGCGGATGTTTGACGTGGTCCGCGTGAGCGAGCATCGCCTCATTGGAGAAATCCTTGAGCTTCGCGGCGACCGCGCCTCCATCCAGGTCTACGAGGAAACCAGCGGCTTAGGCCCTGGCGAACCGGTTGAGTCAACCGGCGCGCCCCTGTCCCTGGAGCTTGGGCCAGGTCTGATTGAGTCCATTTTTGACGGCATCCAGCGACCACTGGTGGACATCCGCGAAAAGGCGGGGGACCGCATCACCAGGGGCATTGAATTACCCGCCCTCAACCGGGAAAAGGAATGGGAATTTATTCCCACAGCCCAAACGGGGGATGAGGTGGTGGCCGGTGACATCCTGGGCACAGTCCAGGAGACCCCGGTGGTCCTGCACAAGATCATGGTTCCCTTTGGTGTTAAGGGCCGCGTGGAATCCATTGAAAAAGGCAATTTTAAGGTGGAAGACACCATCGCTGTCATCAAGGGCGAGGACGAAAAGAGCCATAATCTTACTATGCTGCAGCGCTGGCCGGTGCGCAGGGGCCGCCCCTACGGGGAAAAGCTGTCCCCCCAGATGCCCATGGTGACCGGGCAGCGCGTCATTGATACTTTGTTTCCCATCGCCTCTGGCGGCGTCGCGGCCATCCCCGGCCCCTTTGGTTCGGGCAAGACCGTGGTGCAGCACCAATTGGCCAAGTGGGC
>CAYOOZ010000141.1:1426-5584 GCA_964405705.1 uncultured Christensenella sp. | reverse complement strand
GGCGCGACCGGCGGCGTGATGGAGGCTGCCCTGCGCACAGCCTATGAAACCATCACCGGGGAAACCCTGGAGCAGCTGGATTTTCACGCCGTGCGCGGCCAAAAGGGCATCAAGGAGGCCGATGTCAAGATTGGGGATCTCACCTTGCGCATCGCCGTCGCCCACAGCACGGCCAATGCCAAGATCCTGTTGGACAGCATCAAGTCCGGCGAAAAATCCTATGATTTCATTGAGATCATGGGCTGTGAGGGCGGCTGCGTCAATGGCGGCGGGCAGCCCATCGTGTCCGCTGAGGGCAAGGTGCGCGTGGACCACAAGACCCTAAGGGCCAAGGCGCTCTACAATGCCGACATGGGCAATATCAGGCGCAAGAGCCATGAAAACCCGGGCATTCTGCGCCTGTACAAGGAATACCTGGGCGAGCCCAACAGCCAGAAATCCCACCACCTGCTCCATACCCATTACGCCAAACGCAGCAAGTACCGTCAGCCCTATGAGAAGATGCCGGTCTGACACCGACAGGAAGGATCCCCATGAAAAAACTGATTGCCCTACTTTTAGCGCTGGTTTTGTCCCTTTCTTTGTCTTTTGCCCTGGCAACAGAGGAAAGTCCCCTGCGCGTTGGCGCGCTCAAAGGCCCCACCAGCATGGGCTTGGTCAAATTGATGAAGGACAAGGAAGGCGCGGGGGAGTACGCGTTCACCCTGGCCGCCAGCCCGGATGCCCTGTTGCCTGAGCTGGTGCGCGGCGGCCTGGACATCGCCTGCCTGCCAGTCAACCTGGCCGCCATCCTCTTTGCCAACACCAAGGGGGCCATCCAGGTGGTCAACATCAACACCCTGGGCGTTCTTTACATTGTTGAAAAGGGCGAAACGGTCAACAGCTTAAGCGGCCTTGCCGGCAAAACGCTGTACGCCTCCGGCAAGTCCTCAACACCGGAATATGTCTTAAATCACCTGCTCAACCTGGCCAAGGTGGAGGGGGTAGACATCCAATGGAAGGGCGAGCACCAGGAGGTCTTGGCGGCCCTCATGGCGGATCCCACTGCCCTGGCCCTCCTGCCCCAGCCCTTTGTCGCCGTCGCCCAGCTCAAGAGCCCTGATATCCGCATCGCTGTGGACTTAAACCAGGAATGGGCCAATCTGGGCGAGGGCAGCCTCATCACCGGGGTCACAGTGGCCCGCGCGGAATTAATCAAAGAGCAGCCAGAGAAATTAGAAAACTTCCTTAAGGATTATGAGTCCTCTGTTTCGTTTGTATATAACAACCATGAGGAAGCGGCCAAGCTGATCGGGGAATTTGACATCATCAATGAAAAAGCAGCCCTCCTGGCCCTGCCCTATGCAGGCATCACCTTTGTAAAGGGCGGGGAGATGGTTGCCCAGCTAACCCCCTTCTACCAGATGCTCTTTGACAGCAACCCTGCGACCACCGGCGGCAGCCTGCCCACAGATGCCTTCTATTACGCGCCCTGAATTAAAGAAAAACGCCTACCGGCTGCTGGCCATCCTGTTTTGGCTGGCCGTCTGGCAGGTGCTGGCCCTGGCGGTGGGGCAGGAGTTTCTCCTGGCCTCACCGCTTGCGGTTTTATCGGCATTGATCCGGCTTTTGAGCTTGGGAACCAGCTATCAAGCCTTCCTGCACTCCACCCTGCGCATCCTGCTGGGCTTTTTGTCTGCCCTGGTTTTAGCGCTGCTCTGCGCGCCTCTGGCCTCCCGTTTTCGGCTGTTTGATGAGCTGTTAAGCCCGCTGATCACCTTGGCCCGCGCTGTGCCGGTGACCAGCTTTGTCATCCTGGCCATCATCCTGGTCTCCTCCCGCTGGCTGTCCGCCTTCATTGCCTTTGTCATCGGCTTTCCTATCCTCTACAGCAATGTCCGGGAAGGGCTGCAAGGCAGGGACAAGGGCCTAAACGAGATGTCACAGGTTTTCATGGTTCCCTGGCATAGAAAACTCCTCCTCATCACCTTGCCCCAATTGCACGCCCACCTTCGCGTGGGTCTGGTAACGGCGCTGGGCCTTTGCTGGAAAAGCGGCATCGCGGCGGAAGTCATTGGCATCCCCTCTGGCAGCATTGGGGAGCGGCTCTACAGCGTCAAGGTGAACTACAACACCGCGGAGCTATTTGCCTGGACGGCTTTCATTGTGCTGTTAAGCGCCTTGTCCATCCGCCTGTTCACCTTTTTGCTGGAGCAGGGGTTTAAGAGGCTCTACCGATTATGAGTTTAAATATTTCGCTTGTTGATGTTTCCAAGGCCTTTGACGGAAAAGCCGTTTTAAGAAATTATTCCTTGACCTTGGCGCCGGGCAAGGCCACTTGCCTGATGGGCCCTTCAGGTATTGGGAAAACCACGGTGATGAACCTCTTTTTAGGGTCGATTCGGCCCGAGAGTGGCCAGGTGTTCGCGCCAAAAAGGATGAGCGCTGTCTTTCAGGAGGACAGGCTGCTGGATTCCTTCAGCGCGCTTGTGAACCTGCAATTGGTCACAGGGCACGCCCAAAAAGCGCAAAATTTGGCCCTTCTTCGCCAACTGAGGCTGCAGGACGCAGGTCAACAGCCTGTTTCAACCTTTTCAGGCGGCATGAGGCGCCGCGTGGCCATCGCGCGCGCGCTGGCGGTTGATTTTGATTTCCTCCTGCTGGATGAGCCCTTCAAAGGCCTGGATGAGGATATGAAAGCGCAGGTCGCCCGGGTGATTTTAGAGCGCGCTGCCGGCAAGACCGTCCTTCTCATCAGCCATGATATCAAGGAAGCAGCCTTGCTGAACGCGGACCTTGTCCACTTTTAAGGTGAAGGCAAATGTTTTAGAAAAGGAGACCCATGAATCTACTGTTTGATCGGGAAAAACTTCAAAAAATTATTGATAGCTTTTATTTGGTGGCGGGTATCCATTCCGTCGTCTATGACGATAAGGGGCGCGGCCTGGCCTGGAGCCAGAAAATGACCCGCTCGCCTCTTTGCGCCCTGCTGCGGCAAAACCCGGAGTTTGACAAGTTGTGTATCAAAAGCGACTTTAATGCCTGCATGCGCTGCAAATCCACCGGCAAGGGGGAGATGTACCGCTGCCACATCGGGCTTGAGGAGTTTGTGGTGCCCATCTTTACAGAAAGCAACCTGGTGGTGGGCTATATTGTTTCTGGCCAGTTGACTCCCAATGGCAAACGGGAGGAAGCCCTGAGCCAGGTGATTGAAAAATGTGTCTCCTATGGCATTTCAGAGGAGGTCATCAGGGAAGCCTACTACCGCCACCAGGAGATTGAGCCCAAGATTATGGGAGCGGCATTTGAAATCCTCCAGGCCTGCACCGCCTATGTCTGGATGAGCAAGGCCGCCTCCATCAACGAGGGCAACCTGGCCTTTAAGCTGTCCAACTATATTACTTCCTCCCTGGACAATCCCCTGGGGACGGATGAAATCTGCGCTCATTTTAATATCAGCAAAACGCAGCTCAACCGCCTCTCCCAGGAGTACTTTGGCCAAAGCCTGCAAAGCTATATCCGCCGCCAACGGGTGGACAAGAGCAAGGAGCTCCTGGTGGACACCGACCTGCAAATCAGCCAGATCGCCCAGATGGTGGGCATCCCGGACTATAATTACTTCACCAAGGTCTTCAAATCCGTGGAAGGCTGCACCCCCAGGGAGTACCGGAAGGCCAGGCAAAAGCAGCTCTCCAGCTAAGGTTTAAACAAATTACATATAGAAATCAAAGGGGCCAATATTGCTAAAATTGGCCCTTTTGATGCTATTCATGGCATGATAATGTGTTAAAATGTACATGAACTTAAAGCTTTGCCGTTTTCTAACTTGTTTTCCGTTCTAATTTCAAAATCATCCCGCGCTGCCAAGTATGCGGGATAAAATAATCACAGGAGGTCACCATGAAAAAGATTGCCCGGCTGTTCCTGACCTTTGCCCTCATCCTGACCCTGACCCTTGGTGCCTTTGTTCTCCCCGCTTCTGCTGAACCGACCACGCTTGAGTTCTGGACCTTCCAGGCGCTGCATGTGGAGTTCTACGAGAAAATGGTAGAAATCTGGAATGAGCGCAACCCCGACCGCCAGATCAACCTGGTCACCACCTCCTTAGGCTATGACGACATGCACAACAAGCTTCTCATCGCTCTGCAGTCTGGCACTGGCGCGCCTGATTTTGTGGAC
>CAYOOZ010000141.1:0-1416 GCA_964405705.1 uncultured Christensenella sp. | reverse complement strand
AGATTGGCAAGTACGCCAACTACTTAATGGGAGAAACCCAGTTGGTTCCCCTCAACCGTGTGGTGGAGCCGGAAATCCCCAACATCGTTAAATCCCGTGTTGACATCTACTCCAAAGATGGCAATTACTATGGCATCTGCTTCCATGTCGGCGCCTCTGTCACCTATTACAACAAGGAGATTATGGAAGCGGCCGGTGTGGATGTGAACACCATCGTTACCTGGGATGACTTCACTGCGGCTGGCAAGACCGTTCTGGAAAAGACCGGTGTGCCCATGACCACTGTTGAAGCCAATGACCCCTGGTTCTTCTGGCAGGTCTTGACCGAGCAAGGCAGCGACCTTTTAACCCCAGACGGTCAGCCCAATCTCAATACCGACGCCATGAAAAAAGGCTTGAACCTCTATCAGCAGATGATCAAGGATGGCACCGCTGTTGTCGCCCCCGGCGGTGGCCACCATGCGGAAGAATACTATGGTTTCATGAACTTTGGCGGCGCAGCCTCTGTGACCATGCCTTTCTGGTACATGGGCCGTTTCACCGACTACATGCCTGACCTGAAGGACAAGATGCTGGTCATGCCCAATCCTGTGTTCGAAGTGGGCCAACCCCGCTCCGTTGGTCTGGGCGGCACCGGCACCTCCGTCACCAACCAGTCCAAGAACATTGACCTGGCTGTGGACTTCCTGGGTTTTGCCAAGCTGTCTGAGGAAGGTAACCTGAAAATCTGGGAAATCATGGGCTTTGACCCCATCCGCAAGGCTCTCTGGACCAGCCCGGAACTCAAAAAGCCCAACAAGTTTATTGACTATTTCGCCAACTTCCCCTTTGACGCCTTGATTGCGGTTCAGGACGAAATTCCCGCCATCGTCGTGTCCGAGGCCCTGCCCAAGACCATGGCTGCCATCCGTACCAATGTGATGAGCCGCGTGTTTGATGGTCTGGAAGACATTGATACTGTCCTGGCTGAGGAGCAAAAGCTCTTGGAGCAGACCCCTAACTAAGTCAAGTCCATCCGGCCAGTGAATGGCGTAACAACCCTTCACTGGCCGGCCCCCTTTCAGAAAGGAGCGACCAGAGAATGAAAGAGACGCCATTTTACAAGCGGTTTTTATACAATCAAAAACTGGCTCCCTATGTGTTTACGCTGCCCTTTGTCGTCACCTTTCTGGTTTTCTTCCTCTATCCCATGATTTCAAGCGTCATTATGACCTTTCAAAACATCCTGCCCGGTAAGACAGAGTTCATCGGTTTTGAAAACTATCGCAGGCTCAATGACCCCATCTTCTTTAAAGCCCTTGGGCTCAACCTGCGCTACACCCTCTGGACGCTGGCCATTTTAATTCCCATTCCTATGCTGCTGGCCGTCTTCTTAAACAGCAAGCACATGCGCGCGCGCAATTTTTATAGATCCAC
>CAYOOZ010000140.1:0-5728 GCA_964405705.1 uncultured Christensenella sp. | reverse complement strand
GATGCGCGCCATGGGCACCACCAACCCCACCGGCAAACCCCTGCCCCGGGTGTCGGATGACAGGATCCCCACCCCCCTGCCCGGCTTTGTGGAAACCTATTTCAAACCCAAGCAGATGCTCAAGGTCTTTGACGGCCCGGGCGAGAACTACCGCCGCGGCGCCAATGGCAAGGCCGTGATGTCCACCAATGGCCGCTGTTACGCGGCGGGCTTTGAGTCTGGCTACTTAATGGTGATGTATGAGGTCAACACCGGCGGCGTCCGGGTTGGCTTTACCTCCGCCCAGGGCTTTAAGGACAAGATCAACCTGCCCTCCTTACAGTTTGCCTACCAGCCCACCACCGTGCAGGCAAGGGGCCAGATCACGGAGGACCCTGTGCGCGCCTTAACCCCGATTGCCACCTTGGAGCCCGGGACGCAGGTCACCTTCTTAACCCGGTATTACCACCGCAACATGAACTGGGATTACATAGAGTTCATTTCAGATGGGCAATTGATGCGCGGCTTCGCGCAGGAAGGCATCCTCACCCCCCATTTTGAGCAGGACCCGGAGATCACCCGCAAATAAATAATCTATTATTCATAGAATGGGGCTGCCGGTGTAAGTCGGCAGCCCCAGACTAATCTTTGCATATTCAACTACGGCGCGATGCGGGTGAGCCCTTCCATGGTGTACACCGGGGTTAAAATCATTTCCGGGGTGTCCACGATCAAATCCCGGTATTCAGCGCCGCCATACTGGGCCATGCCGCCGATGTTGTAGACCTTGGACATATCCCAGCCGCGGGCTTTGAGGATGTTCATGAGCATACCAACCCTGCCACCGGACTGGCACATGATGAACAGCACCTTGTCCTGGGGGAAGAGGGCCTTGAGCAGGTCATCGCTCTCCTCATACACGGGCACGGGCTCTGTGGGTGTGCCGCCATACAATTGGGGCAGCGTGGCATCGGTATGCGCGTTGGCATTGAACACCAGGCCAAAGAAGGGGATGACTTCAAAGTTGCGCAGGTGCTTTTTCATATAGTCGTTGTGGTCGCGGGTGTCAATGTAGTATACATCGGAGCGGTTGAGGTATTCCTTCAGGTTAGCGGAGGTAATCGCGGAGCAAGTCGGCCCAAAATCACCAGGGGTGCAGGGCACCTCCTCCTTGTCATCCTTATTTTTTAGGAAAGTCTTGCTCTCATCAACCGGGGCGGGCAGGGGGGCCAATTGCGCAGAAGCCGCGGGGGCGGCCGCTTCCTCAGCGGGTTTTTCCAAAGCTTCTTCCTTGGGGGCCTCTGCCTTTACAAGGCTTGGGTCATTGGCAAAGAACTCATCCGTGCCGTGGAACTCAAAGAGGGCGTGCAGGATGCGCAGCACGTTGTTGGTGGAGACCGTGGCGCCTGTCCAGGTGTCCAGGGTCATTTCACCCCGGCCCTCGCCGGCCTGATAATCTTCCAGCTTGATGTCCGCGATGGTGGACAGGGTTTTGATCTGACCATAGGTCTTGCCATTATAATAGGGCAAGTATTGGTCGCGAATCATCTCATAGGTCTGCCCGCCGGTGGGGATGGGGTTGGAATCACCCCAGAAACCGGCCTGGTACTTGCCAGTCCCGTCCTTTTCATAGCTCAAGGTGCGGATAGCCGCGTCATCCAAAAGGCCGCTCTCCGGCAGGGTCAAATCCACATAAACCGTGCTCCAATAGTTGACATCAGCGCTCCTGCAGGTGCAGGAGATGTAGGAAACCTGGTACTTGATGTAGCCGCGGGCCTGGTATTTGAAGTTAACAAAGGCATAAAACATGTCTTCTTCCTGAGGGCCATCGATGTGGCTAAACGGGATGATGGCCACAGGATTAGCCTTGGTGTTGGGCCCCAATTTGGCGGAGTTGTTCAGGTAGTCGTTGATGTCGGGCAGGGTGGTGGCAAAGACTGAGCCTACCAGGCTCAGCACCAGGACAATTGCCAGTGCAAAGGATCGCTTTTTCATGTTCCCTCCTGTATTTGTTTTGTATCGGACTTTGTTAATTATAATATAAAACATTTTGCGCTTGAATGTGAAAACCGGGCAAAAATTAGCCCACTTGATTCAAGATGAGTGAACCAAGTGGGCGGCGTTCTTATTGTTGATGCAGGCCTTATTCACCCATCTCCAGCAGGTGGACGCAGTCCGCGCCAAAGCTTAATTGGGCTTCCTCCCCGGCCTTGAACATCCTTTTATTGATCGGGCAGTTGTCGTTGATTTTCACCAGGGTATCGCCGACCATGACCTGATAATATTGATAGGCGCCCATGAACACCGACAGGGTGACGGTGCAGGGCAGGCTGCCCTTTGTCCCAATCCGGATGGCCTCTGGCCGCAAGAGCAATTGGCATTCCTTGCCCGGGGCGAAATTGGCGGGGTTGAGCACCTCCACCGGGTGGCCATGGATGTCAATCTGCGCCAAGCCGTCCTTGGTGGACAGCACCCGGGCGGGCAGGAAGTTGGCCTCGCCAATGAAGTCAGCCACAAACTCGCTGTCTGGGTGGTAGTAGATGTTTTCCGGCGTACCCATCTGGGCGACAACACCACGGTTCATGATGATGATATCGTCTGACAGGCTCATGGCCTCGGACTGGTCATGGGTGACATAAACAGCCGTAATGCCCAGCTTTTGCTGGATACGGCGGATTTCGGTGCGCATGGTGACGCGCAGCTTGGCGTCCAGGTTGGACAGCGGCTCATCAAACAGCAGCACCCCCGGCTCCACCACCAGGGCCCGGGCCAAGGCCACGCGCTGCTGCTGGCCGCCGGACAACTGGTTGGTCATCCTGCTCTCCAGGCCCGCCATCTCCACCAGCTCCAGGATGTCCATGACCTTTTTATGGATGTCCTCCTTGCTCATCTTGCGCAGCTTCAGCCCATAGGCCACGTTGTCAAAGACATTGTAGTGCGGGAAGAGCGCGTAGGACTGAAAGACCATGGCGGTGTCCCTTTTGTTGGGCGTGAGCGCGTTGATGGCTTCGCCGCCCAGATAAATCTCGCCCTCATCCGGGCTTTCAAAGCCGGCAATCATCCTTAGGGTGGTGGTCTTGCCGCAGCCGGAGGGGCCCAGCAAGGTGACAAAGGCGCCAGGCGCGATATCCAGGCTCACATCCTTCACCGCGTAAAAGGGCTTCTTGGTCTTGGGGTCCTCATAAATTTTGGAGATATGTTCCAGTTTAATCCCTTTTTTAGCCGACATTTGCGTTTGCCTCCCTTACTTGCCTGGATGTGCCAAAGTACTTGATGAACAGGTTCATCAAAAGAATGCTGGCATAGACGATGAGAATCAAGATGGTCGCGTAGGCGCAGGCGATACCGTAGCTGCCCTTTTCGGCGAACTCGTTGATGCGGGTGGTGATGAGCAGGTACCTGGGCGTCACCAAGAGGATGATGGCCGAAATGGCTGTGATGGAGCGGACAAAGGTGGTGACCAGGCCGGAAAAGAAGCTTTCCTTTATCAGGGGCAGGGTAACGGACAGGAACACCTTGCCGGAGTTGGCGCCCAGGTCATAGGCGCTCTCCTCAATGGAGGGGTGAATCTGCCGCAAGGCCGAGATGCCAGCCCTGGTGCCCACAGGGAGGGAGCGCACCACAAAGACAATGACCAAAATGGCCCCGGTGCCGTAGATGCCCTGCAGGAAGCCAGAGCGGAAGACGCCGCCAGCAAAGCCCCGGATAAAGCCCACGCCCAAGACCGTGCCCGGCACGGCCATGGCCAGGATGGACACAAACTCGATGAAACCCCGGCCATAGAACTTTTTCTTGACCACCAGGTAGCTGATGATCATGGACAAAAGCGCCGTGATGGGCGAGGCGATGAGGCTTAAGACAAAGGAATCCTGGAAGGCCTTGAAGCCATCCTGCTTGATAAGCGCCTCATACCAGCGAAGGGAAAGCGAGTAGTCCCGCCCCCAGAGCTTAAAGAGGGAGCCAAAGGGGATGGCTACATACATCAGGATTACAAAGACAGAGACCAAAAAGCACAGGATGGTGAGCGGCCTGGTGACCGATTTTTCGGTGATGGGCTGGCGCATGCGCGAGGCCTTGCCCGTGAGGGTGGCCGCCGTCTTGGCCTCCAGATAGTACTTTTGCACCAAGAACAAAAAGACTGTTAGGGACAGCAGCACCACCGCCATGGCCGCCGCGCCCTGGGTGTCATAGGTGCCGCCCGTGATGCGCAGGTAAATAGTGGTAGCCAGGGTATCATAGCTGCCGCCAATGAGCATGGGGTTGGCAAAATCGGCCACTGACTCAATAAAGGTAACCAAAAAGGCATTGCCAAGGCCTGGCAGCATCAAGGGCAGGGTGACAGTGCGAAAGACGGTCCATCGGCTGGCGCCCATGTCCCGGGACGCCTCCTCCATGGAGGGGTCTATGTTGCGCAGCAGGCCCTTTAGCATCAGGTAGCACACCGGGAAAAAGGTCAGGATCTGCACAATCGCGATGCCAGAGAGCCCATAGACGTCCGAATCATAAATGCCCAGCAGCTTTCTGGTGATCAGCCCGGACTTGCCAAACAACAAGATCATCGACAGGCTCAACACAAAGGGCGGGGACACCACCGGCAGCATGCTGACGATGCCGAACAGCTTTTTGTTGATGCGGTTTTTGACCCTGACATAGACATCCACATAGGCAAACAAGAGGCCCAGGATGGTGGAGCCAAGGCCGGTGATCAAGCCAAGCCAGAGGGTGTTGGTGAAGGCGCGGTTGAAGGTATAGTCCCCGAAAATATGCGGGAAGGACTGGAAGGACAGGAAGCCCCGGTCCTTTTGATGCACAGCGACCGCCGTCTCCTCCAGGCCCTCATGCAACACGCCCGCCATGTAGGTGGTGCTGGCGGTCATCCCCAGCTCCTTGATGACGCTTAGGCCCTCAATTGAGGAAACCTCCAAAACCGGGCGGTGGCTGATGCTCAACTGGCGGACCTTTTCGCCCTCCTGCTCAAACCTCTCTATCACCTCCTGCGGGCTTTCCTTCACCGTGTATACCGTGTAGGAGCTGGGCGAATAGACGCTGTCCGCCATCAGCATGCCCAGGGGGTAGAGGATGAACAGGGCTAAAAACACCACCAGAAGCAAAATAACCGTCACCATGATGGGGTCGGCGAAAAACTTCCGGCGCTCCAGGCTCGCTGACTGACGCATACGAAGCCCTCCCTCTTTTTGTAAGCGCCGGGACTTTGCCCGGCACATGAATATCGTTTTGCTGATTTAAAAAGAAGCCGGAGACAGCGCGCTGTCTCCGGCCAAAAGAAGCTTATTCGGTCTTGAAGCGGTCATCCGCGGACGCGCCCAGGGCGTCAAAATAGTCTTTGACGTAGTTGGAGGTGTTCTGCTTGGCGTCCTCAAAGTCATAGTTGATCACGTTGTCGGGGTCCAGGCCAAAGTCGGTCGCCTGCTGGGGCTGGGTGGCGTTTTTGAGCACCAGGAACTGATAGGCCTCATGCTCCTTGGCGATGTCAACCGCCGCCGGGGTTAAGCAGTATTCCACCCACAATTTGGCCGCGTTTTCATGCTTGGCGCCCTTGAAGATGGCGGTGGCGCCGACTTCATAGCTGGTGCCCTCCTTGGGGATGACCAGCTGGATGTTGTCATAGCCAGAGAGGATCTGGGTGATGCCGTCATGCAAAAAGCCGATGCCGATGACGCATTCGCCAATGCCAACCTTCTTGGAGGGGCCGGAGCCGGACTTGGTGTACTGGGCGATGTTCTTGTCC
>CAYOOZ010000139.1:0-5892 GCA_964405705.1 uncultured Christensenella sp. | reverse complement strand
CTGTCCTTCCTCCTGATGGCCTCCACCCTCATCAACATGCTGGGGGATTATCTCTTTGATGTGCGCATTCAGGGGGACAGGGCCGGCCTTGAAAAATGGGCGGTCCAGGTTTCTGATAAATTGGCGGATAAGAACGCCAGGGAGATTGACGCCCTCCTGCGCCAGGCGGGTGCTGAACTGGGCGGGCGCGTCCTGCTGTTGGATCAGGACGGCAAGGTGCAGTACGACAGCTTCCAGTCGGCCATGGGGCGCAGGCTGCATTACCCAGAGGTCATCAGCATCCTGGTGTCTGGGCAGACGGCGGATTATGGCGTTCATTCCCTGTTAAGCGGGGAAACAGTCAACCGCTTAAACCTCCTGGGCTTTGCCCCCAAGGATGAATGGGTCAGCTATTCCACGGCCAGCGTCATCCAGTCCTCCCATGTGATTGGCGTCATCCTCCTGGTTTCCTCCGTGAAGGAGATGATGCTCTCCCTTTTGACCCTCCAAAACAACATGGTTTACCTCTTTGCGGGCGTGGCCCTGGCCGCGGTCACAGCCGGCCTGGTGTTCTCCCGCGTTTTAACCCGCCCTATCTCAGACATGACCCGGGTGATTAAGTCCATGTCCTCAGGGGATTTAGGGGTCCGGGTGCAGGTCAAGGGCAGCGGTGAGATCCGGCAATTGGCCGTCGCCTTTAACTCCATGTCCGACCAGCTGGAGTCCTTAAACCAGACGCGCAACCAATTTGTTTCCAATGCCAGCCACGAATTAAAGACCCCGCTGGCCACCATGAAAATCATGATAGAAAGCCTGATTTATCAGCCGGAGATGGACAACGACCTGCGCACAGAGTTTTTAAACGATGTCAACCAGGAAATCAACCGCCTCTCCTCCATCGTGTCCGACCTTTTAACCCTGGTGCACGCTGATTCCCGCACCACCAGGCTCAATCGGGAGCGCATGAGCTTGGCCGAGGTGGTCAAGGATACCCAGCACCGCTTAAACCCCATCGCGCTGCAAAACCAGCAGGAAATCATCCTCAACCTCACGGACTTTAGCGATATGTATGCGGACAAGGCCAAACTGCAGCAGGTGGTGTACAACCTGGTGGAAAACGCGGTCAAGTATACCCCGCCAGGCGGCTGGGTCAAGGTCAACCTCTCCCGCGTGGGCCGGGACGCCGTTTTAACCGTGTCCGACTCTGGCCCTGGCATCCCCAGGGAAAGCCTGCCCCATGTGTTTGAGCGCTTCTACCGCGTGGACAAGGCGAGGGGGCGAGGGACGGGCGGTACGGGCCTGGGCCTCTCCATCGTGCAGCAGTATGTCAACCTCCACGGCGGCAATGTCCGCGTGGAAAGCCCGGAAGGCCAGGGGGCGGTGTTCACGGTGGAGCTGCCACTCAACAAGGGTTAAATCCAGGCTGTGGGTTTCCAAAGGGTGATCATCACCCTTTGGTGGGTCTGGGCGAAGCCCAGAAAGCCAAATAGAAAGAGGGCTGTAACAAAAATTTGTCACAGCCCTTTATCAAACGATTCTTTATTTACTTGGCCAATATGCCCTCATTGCGCAAAAAGACCCCGGCCACATCAATGTCATGGATAAACTTGCCTTCCTGGCCCTGGTCGATGAAAAAGGCGACCTGGCGGGTGCCTTGGGTTTTGGTCAGGGTGTTCACCATGGCATAGACCATCAAAAGCTCTGCCTGGCTATCAACGTCTGCCGTCAACTCGCGCAGATGGCCTGAGAAATGCACCAGGGCTGTGTCGTCCTTGCGGGTGATGCCCAGGAGGTCCGCGTCTTTTAGGCCCTCTGGAAAAACAGGGCCTAAGGGGGTTTTACTGTCTGTGGTCTGCGGGCCAATCAGCAATTGGTTGAGCAGGTAGCGCGGGTTCATCGCCTGATAATGGGGGATAGGGCGCAGGGTTTCAGAAAGCCCGCCCTGGGCGTTTTTAAAGTACAAGGCACAGTGGTTTAATAAAAAGCGCTCAAACTGGGCCCTTTGCATGATGCCGTTCTCAAAAAGAATCTGCTCACCCGCGCCCTCATAAATGCCGGCGGGGACCACGGCAGACACCTCCTCATTGCCAATTTTGACGGACACGCCGGAGGTATAGGGCAAAAAGGTGGTCAGGGTGTAGGTGAGGGAGGCCAGCATGACAGAGCGTGGGATGCCAGCTGAAATCAGGGCCTCATTCATGCTCTCTTGAAACTGCAATCGTACCACACGGCCAGTAGAGCCGGTGGATTCCACAATGACCGGCTCTGTCGCCAAGAGGGTGGACAGGCTGGGGAGCGCCAAGGTGTTTTGAAGCTGGTCAGAGGGGACGGCCAGCGCTTCTAACAGGCTTTGCGCCATTTGGGGAAGGGTCTTATCCCGGGAGGTAATCAGCCTGGACTCTGAAAGGATGCCCCTCCCCGCGCTTACCGGGTAATACAGCGTGGCCACGGCTGAGTAAGGGCCGCTTTGGGCGGCGGAAACGCGGCTTTGCGCGTCAAAAAGGGCCGCGACATCCCCGTCCTCCGTCCTGGTGAGGGCGCCCATGGGCAAGGTGGCGGCGGTGTCAAAGCCAGGGTGGCGGTTGTTGATGAGCAGGTTGACATACGTGATGTCCCCCCACTGGGTGAGGGTGTTGGTGATCGCGCGGGCGACCATATAGCGCTCCTGGTTGGTAAGGGAGAGGGCGCTGGGCGCCAGGTTGACCGTGGCGGTGTCGCCGGAAATCTCAATGCTGCTGCCGGGGTTTAAGCTCAACTGCGTTCCCGGGCTTAAGGGGGCCACCTGGGTGGTGCCCTGGAAGGTGAACAGCCTTCTCATGGCATACTCAGCCGGGTGTCGCGCGGGGGAGAGGAGGATGCGTTCAGACACATATTCCAGCCGCCCGCTCATAGCGCCTGGCAGGGAAAAGAGCACCGGCAGGGTCAGGCTCTCCCCGCTGTCACCTGTGGGGGCAGCGGTATTTTGCTCAATGGGGGGCAGGGTGGCTTTGATATTGTCCTTGATGGGCACTGAGGCCGTGCAGCCGGTGAGCAACAGGCACAGGGCAATTAACAGGAGGAATGGCTTTTTCATGGCGTCTGATCCTTGATGAGTTGCATAAAGGAGGGCAGGTTCATGTACCAGGCATTGTTTTGCCGAAGCATCCGGACGGCCTGGTGGCGGCGGGTAATATTCCGGCCATCCTGCAAACGCATCTCTACATGCAGGGTGACCATGGCATAGCTCATATCCGGGGACAGGGTGCCGGGCAAGGCGGAGTATGACAGCAGGATGGGCAGGGTCTTCTTGTCCAACTGGGCGGCCAAAGCGTCCCCAGGCTTTTGCGCCAGGAAACCGGTGAGCTGCTCCCAGTTTTGTGTTTGCCAAAGGCCCAAAATCATCTCAGCCGCCCGCCCCGGGGTGATCAGGTCCTCCTCCTGCCGCCACAGCGGCGGGGGGATCTGGTCGCTGTCCTCCAGGAAGTAGCGCTGGTTTAAACGCATGGAGGCGTTGATGTCCGCCTGGTCAAAGACAAGGACCTGAACCCTCTGGTACACCCCTGTCTCTGTCAGGGTGTTGGCAAGGGCAGAAAGGGCCAGCCGCCGCCTGGTAACAGCCTCTTCCCTGTTGGTGGTGCTGTTTTCGCCCAAAAGAGGCTCTAAAAAATGCTTGGACAGCGTGACAAAGAGGCTGTCCCCCTCCGCCAAAACGCCAATCACCTGCGTCCCCTTGGGGAACAGGGCGCGGCTGGCGCTGTTATTTGCTTGCGGGCCTGCGATCAGGGCTTCCACCAGGGCCATCTGAAGGCTTTTGGTGTGGGGTACCTGCAGGGTGCGCGTCTCCTGGACCAAATAAGGGGTGCCATAATATCGGAAATAAAGGACGGCTTCCGCGCTGCTGTTGCTTTGCGGCGCCTCATAACCCAAGAGCCCGCTGGCAAAGACCTGTGAAAGCTGAGCGCAGATAAAAAAGCCCAGCAACATCACACTGAGCAATTTTCGGGAATGGCGTAAAAAGGCTTTATTTTTCATCTTGCAGGGGTTCATAGCCCAGGCACCAGGAGCGCAGCTTGTTCACTGTCCGCTCCAGCGCGTCCTTGGAATTGCCCCAGGGCTTGTCCGCGTTTCTGTAGTCAAACTTGACTGTGAACCACAAAAGCTCCTCTTCCAGGCGCTTTAAATTTTCGCTGAGCAGGCGGGCCACCTCCCGGTTAAAATCGGCCAACTGCTTGTCCTTCATAAACTCGCCGCCCATTCCCATTACCAGGTCAGTATCGGGCACGCACAGCCCTTTGGAGGTGGCAAACGCCTTTTGAAAGGCGGTGTCCGTCTTCCACAGGTGGATGAGGCTGGCGGCCTGGCGCTTGGTTTGCTGTTCCATCTCCTCACACAGGATGCACTGGTCATAAAAAGAGCCCAGCTTGCCGGGGGAAGTTGACGCGGCCTTGTTGCCAAAAAGGCGGGAGAGGGGCTTGATAGCAGCCTGGCCGCCGGCCTCGTTTAAGGCCATATCAATGCGCGGCCGGATGGTCATTAAATGGGAGAGCATCATCAGCCCGTGGCCCAAGCGGTTGCCGCCTGTTGTGGCAAACATCTGGCTCTGGTGCTTCTGGCAAAAGCCTTTTTCGTTCACCTTCACCCGGCTGTCAGGCGACATCACGGACGCGCCCAGGCTGCGCTCCACCAACAAGCGCTCGGTCTTTCGGCGCAGCGCGCAAAGCGGGCATTCCGTATCAGCCTTTAAGGCATCCCAGACCGGGATGGTGTCAATGTGGTACTTCATGGCCGTTTGGGCGCATTGCAATGCGGGCAGGTTTTGAGATTTTTAAAGGTGTCATTGGATACATCCCGGTAATAGAAGGTGGCGGTCAAGGGCTTGTACTTGGCGGCCAGAGAGGAGCAGTTGGGGTCAATATGGTAGTATTCCCCGCCATCCTGGTTGTAATACAGCAGGGTGTCCGCGCTCACGGAATTGGTTTGAGGCACAGCCACGGTGGATTGCTGGACAGCGGGCTGCTCCTGCACCTGGGTGGTGCCGGAAACCAATTGCTCGGTGCCTGTTTGTGAGGCGACCTGCTGGTTTTGCACAATCTGGGAGGAGGAGATGGAGTTGGGGTCCACATACCACTCGTTGTTGGCCCTGATCATCAAAATCTGGAAATTATATAATTCCGGCTCCTTGCCGTCGTTTTTGCTGATGCGCGCTTGCATGGTGATGGTGCGCGTCTGGTCAGTGTCAGAGCCGGACACGTCCATGATCTGGTAGCTGACTGGCGTCCTGATGGCGCTTAGGTGGAAGATGCTGGTCTCCGCGTCCCTTTGGGTTTCAAACTGGTTGGTCCAGTTGGGCGCGGAATAGGACACCATGGAGGCATAGTCCTTCACCCCCCAGGCGGACATGAACTGCTCCAATTTCTGCTGGGCTAAGGAGGCGTTGCCGGCTGAAATGACGGGCTCCTCCTCACCCTCGCCAGTAACAGTCAGGTTCTCATTCATGTCCATGATGCTGGCGGTGGTATTGTCAGAAAAGGTGGCTTGGAAATCCGGTGTGGTCTGGTTGCGCAGGTCCTGGTTGCGCGTGCCGGAAACCAGGATGGTAAAGAGGATGACAATCACCATCGCGCTGTGAATCACACCCAGCACCCGCCTCGCGTTTGGCACAAAGGCTTTGAGCAGGTACATCGCGCCGATGGACAGCAGGCTGGCGGCTACAAAGGCCCAGTACAGCATGTTGTTCTTGGAAATCAGGGCAATGATAAAAGCGATGGGTAAAATGGCCACCAGAATAATCTGCAGAATGACAAAACTGCCCGGCGCGGTCACGGGGCCGGCCTGCTTCTGGGGGCTTTTTACGGGCGCCGGCTTGGCAGGGCGTTTTCTCATGTCCTGCAGCGGCGCGCTGGAATATCTGGAACGGTTTTCGCTCATTGGCGA
>CAYOOZ010000138.1:4552-5894 GCA_964405705.1 uncultured Christensenella sp. | reverse complement strand
CAGCGTGACATGGTAAACGGAGTCCAAAGTTGCGAACTTGATTTGACAGTACCGACAAATGCCACCTTAATGTTCTGATTCATCATACTGGAAAGCATTTGGGTTGTAAAGGACAATAACGACAAAAGCCTGTGCTTTTGTCCATGATCATGAAAAGGCTGACCAAGAGCCATAAGAACCAGCAGGCCCTGGCTGTTAAGGGCTCAGGGCCTGCTGGGTAAAATCTGGTGTCGTTTTGTTAAGATATGCGTTTCTCACTCTGTTTTTGGGGCAAGCGCTTTAAGAAAGCAACGATGAGGAGCACCAGCAACAAGGGTAATAAAAATTGCAGGAAGGCAAGCAGCTTGTCTTGAAAAATAGCGGTGCTGAGGAAACGCATGGGGATGTAATGCAACCAGAAAAACAAGGATATCACCGGCAACACCAGATAGCAAAGGTAGTTGTACAGATATCCCGCCGCCTTTTTAAGCAGTCTAAAACCAAACAGAAGCATGATTACAAGAATAAGCGCAGCGCCCAGCGCGGCCGTATAAGAAACGGCGGATTGGGTACCAAGGGTGCCAAAGGTCCCATGCAACCTTGTCTGAATCAAAAACTGCGTGATGAACCGGACTGCCTCCCTGTACATCTCCATCAATATCGGAAACTCGCTCTCTATCTGGTACAAGACACCGGTGGCACCGAGCATAATCAAGGCCTGTACCAAGAGCCAAGCCGTTATCAACACGCCTAAAACTTTGTTGCCAAACCGCGACCAGAAAATGGGTTTACCGCTTGTTTCCCCAGCTTTTACGCCAGTTTTTTGGTAGTAGAATACAACCTCCTGGTCGAGGTCCTGGTTGCCGAGGATGGTCACCTGCTTGGGAGTGGAGGTGACCAGTTCATACCCGGGCATGATGTCCTTGGGCTGGGGGTACAGCTTGTGCTCGCCGGGGACGAGGTTGCGCGCCTGATCCGCTGCCAGAGGTACGCCATCCTTGCTGCGGTAGAGTATTTTAACTTGCACCGGCTTGATGTCCAACGCGCAGCGGAAGTTGAGCCGCGCCGGGCTGGCGATCCCGTTCTTAACGCTGACGTCCAAGGCTTGGTCATCTATCAACCGATGTCCTTTTGGCAACTTCTTAGGGTCTGGCTTGACTTTGTGCTCGCCATAAGGCAGTTCTCTTTCCTCAGTCGAAAAAACTCTATTTATCCCTTCATCCGCGTACACCAGGCTGATCTTAGCCAGTTTGCTGTCCGGCTTCACCTTGAAGCGGAAGGTCACAATCCCGGGGCTCACGCCCTGTTCACTCACATGGACAAGTACTTCCTCCTGGCCCTGGAGAGTATGATTTCCTGGCAC
>CAYOOZ010000138.1:0-4542 GCA_964405705.1 uncultured Christensenella sp. | reverse complement strand
CACAAGGTCCGAATGAGGTTTAATGGTGTGTTGCCCTTTTGTCAGATTGACAATAACACTGCTCAGCTCCTTATCATCTTCTGCCAGGTAGCGGACAGTCAAGGGATAGGTCGTGGGTGGGGTTAAAACCGCCTCCATCTCTAACTCAGGCTCGCGATTGACAGGATGCAAAAGGTTGTACACTCGCGTTTTTAATTGGTCAAAAGACTCGTTTACCTCATCACCTAGGTATACCCACTGAAGGCCTTGAAAGAAATGGCGGAAGAAAGTGTTGTGCGGCGCGTTGTCCACCTTGAACTCCAGCCGATGCAGCCCCAGTTCTGCGGCATAGCCCATTTCCCTCTCAGGGTCATCCCGAAGCATGCTGTTAATTGAAGAAACAACAAGAATGATTTTGCAATTGCGGATGGCTCTTTTTATAAAATCCCAATAGTTGTTAATTGATGGCGGTAAGTTGACCTGGGAAAACCAACACTTCACACCGTCCTGTGTCAAGGTGTCATACACTTTGCGCGCGATGGGGTCCGAGCTTGCATGGCAGATGAAGACATCCCGGGGGACGATAGCGTATCGGTCCCTCAACTCGCTCAAACGTTCCACCTGCTGGTTAAGTTTAGCCGTTCTGCTCTCCTGTTCTTCTTTTTCAAAATTAGCGACAATAAAAGCTTCCAGCGAAGGCTTGTCATGGATGGTGAAGTTGTGCTCCATCAAGGCAGCAGCCAGAATTTTATCCGCTTGGGTCAAGGTGATATTCACTGTATTCTTCAGGAAATCATGATAGGCCGCATGCCGACCGCGCTTCTTTTGAACCAGCGCCTCACAATATGCCGAATAAGCGTCATCTGGAATCAGGCGGCGGATATCACTGCTATAGCGGGCCAGCAAATCGATATCCTTGGTGTCCATCGCATGGTCCAGGAGTAGCCGCAGGTTTTTAATGTCGGTTTCTTGATCCTTTTGGCTGTCAGCGAATTCTTTAGCCTGTTTGAGGTGGAAGATGGCGCCACAGCCAATGCGCTCACAACGCATTACCAGCGCCTGGGGGTCATATTCCTGGTATTCTCCCCCGCAATTGGTACATTTGATTCGCTCGTGCAGCATGGTACAACTCCTGTTCTTTATTAGCTGAAATAAGGTAGCCCTTCAACCGCCTACCTTCCTGACATTGGATTACATGTGTTCTGGTATCGCAAAGGCATTCTGTATCATAAATTCCTTCATCAGGCTAATATCGCTCTTGATGACGGTGGAGCGGAACTCGCTAAACACTTTATCAAAATCAGCCATCGTAATCTGGCTTAGTTGGTCCTCCGCGTCTGCCCGTAGCGCGCCTATGATCTTGACCTTGTCACAAAACTGAACCAGGTCAGCGCCGGAAAAGCCATCTGTTCTCGCTGTCAGCGCTTCAAAAGCCACCTCATCTGCCAAGGGTACATCCTTAAACTGCGCGCGCAGCAAAAACTCCCGCGCCGGCATGTCAGGCAAGGGTACATAAACCATCCTGGAAAACCGGCCAGAGCGCAAAAACGCCGTATCGATGCTCCAAGGATGGTTGGTAGCACCCAGTAGGAGGGTCACCCGGTCCGGGTCCTTCTCAAAACCATCCATCTGGCTTTTTAGCTCCGCGGAAATCCCCCGTGTGTTACCGCCAGCATCCTCCGCTTTGCCACCAATACCATCAAACTCATCGATAAACAACACTGCGACCGGATGGGAGCGCACCTGCTCAAACAGTTGGGCAATGTTGCGCTCAGAGGAGCCCACCCATTTGTCCTTCAGGTCACTGCTTCTGATGTGGTAAAAAGGCGCCTGTACCTCATGGGCGATGGCCCTTGCAATCATTGTCTTGCCAGTGCCAGGTAGGCCAAACATCAGGATGCCGCCACCAGCCTTAATGCGGTACTGCTTGTACAGTTCCGGTTTGCGCATGGGTTGGATGACACGCTCATACACTTCCTGCTTGACACATTGCAAGCCAGCAATGTCCTCAAAACGAATGCCCGGGTCGCTCACAGGCTTAAATGGTTGCGCCTCATCAGCGCTTTTGCCAGCCTGGCCCTGCTCCTGGCCTTCCCGCACCGGTTTTTGATCCGTATTCCCTGGCTTGAGCACACCTGCCTTCTGGATTAATTGTTCAACCAGGCGGAGCTGGGCTTCTTTTGTTTCACCCTGAGTTTGACCAGCCACCTCTAAGAGGCAGCGCGCGGCGTGCAGGTATAGCTTCCAAGCGCCGGGCGTGCCGGCCTGCTCGTGCCTTTGCGCCTCGTTTAAAAAGGAGGTATATAACTGGTAGCTGTAGCGCGTGCCGTCTGCCATGGCTCAGCCCCCCGCCTTGTCGTCGCTGAGCATGCCCTTGAGCTGGTTTGCCAACTCTGTTACCCGCGCGTCCTGTGCCTGCTCCGCCGGCTGGGCAGCGGGGATATCAAACAGGCGGGCGATTTCATCATCGTTCATTGTCTCACTGCTGGCCTGGCTTTCCATATTTAAGTCCATGTCTTCCATGAAACCGTCCATTTGCTCCATCATGCCTTCTATGGATACCATGCCAGTCTCAAAGGCGACCTGATTCTTCATAAAGTTGGTACCATCAGCAACCTTGTTGATTTCCTTTCCAACCTTGCCCATCATACCCATAAAGTCTGAGGAGATCAGGCTTAAATCACGTAAGGACTCTACCAGCTTCAGCTGCAACTGCATCTTGCGTGCGCGCAACTGCTGGTTCATCACCATCTTCAGCCCACTAAAAGCCACCGCGTACTGATCGCGGATGCCCTGTCGGTTGGCTTCCTGACCCAGCTTGATAAGCTCGTTTTTCTTCTTCTCCAAACTTCGATCCCAGCGGTCCAGCTCGCGGATGGTGCGCCTCATCTCCATCTTGTTGTGCAAGCGCTTTTGTTCCTTGCTCATAAAGACGTGCTTTATGCTATTAAACATGTCCTTGCTCCTCCTGACTGTCAATGGCTGTGGTGGAGGCTGTCTCCTCGGCTATTATCGGCTCATGGGCAGGCTGAAACAGTTCCATTACCTGCTGCTTTTCAACGTGACCAAAAACAGCATGGTCAAAATCACTTTCAGCTTCACCCTCATCCAGGCTGGCATAGATGCGATCCTTCTCAGATTTGATGTCATCCAAGATGTCCGTGCCCAAGCGAAGCTTATCTACCTCTGCCTCAATGCGCGCATTGCTCTGCTCCAGGTCTTTTTCCATCTTTTCCATGCTGACCGGCATCAGGCCGCCCAGGCCAGACAGATCGCGCTCCTCTAATAGGGAGGAGAGGTAGGTCTGGTTTGTCTCTAGAACCCGGGCCACGGCCTGGGCTTCAAACTGCTTTGTTTTAAGCTGGGCGGTAAGCACTTTGTGTCGGCCCTTGACCATGGAGTATACCGGAGAACCAGGCGCTTCTTTTGTGGCCAATTGCACCTGTTCATCCCGCTTCGCTTCCAGCGCCAGGATATCTACAGACAGTATTTCATGGCGTTGCTCCAGGTTAAACACATTGCTCTTCAACTCATCAATGAGTTTGTCCTTCCGCTTGCGTTCGCGCTTATCCTTGGAAAACACATCAAAGATGCTCATGCTTGGTTTTTTCCTTTCATCAATGCCATGCTGCCAATTTAATAGACGTTGGCGAAGCCTGGCAAGGTATTCGTTTTGCTGGCTTGGGTTTAACGCAACAAGGACCAAGCTCGCGTCGCTTAACATGGTATCAAGCTCCTGAAAGCCAGCTTGTCCTTCCTTGATGTTAGGACCTTCAAGGATTATTTTCTCCAATTGGCGCAGGGTTTCCTTTGTAGATACATTGGAAACCTGTTCACTCAAGGCCAAGAGGCGATTTGCTACCAAGCTACGCGGGGACAGTCCAGTCAGTTTTCCCTTCATGCGTTGCCCCCGGAGAGCTGCAGGCTTTCCACTAGAAGGGAGGAGACCGCAAGACCCGCCTCCGCCATCTTGGGCGTAAGATTCGAATGAACTTGTTCGCCTAGGCAATCCAGCCTTTGCCGGGCTTGGTCCATACCCATTTGGGAAACCGCGCTTTGAAGGGCAGGCCGGATGCCTGCAACCACCAGCTCTTCTATCCAAGTTTTAAGTGCTTTTTCATCCAGGTGATCCCGCCCCGATAATTGGCGCACAAGCTGTAAGGCGTTGGACAAGCTCAAGCGCATTTGCCCGCTGGCACCAAAGACGCCGCCATCCGGCAAGCGCAAATCCCCCAAGCCCCAGTATATGGGTCTGGGCAACTGCCTTCGGCAAAAGAATACCTGAGCACCATTCACCATTCGCCGCTTCAAAAAACCACCTTGGCGAGGCAATGCCAAGCTATCCCCCTCACGGAAGGGACCCAAGTATTCGCCCTGAGTGTAAATCACGGCTTCAAACCCTGGTGTTAAAATTAAACCCTTGATAGCATCCTCAATGAGGATCTCCTGCTGCCAAACCAGTGCATTTTGTGGCATATTGGACAATAGAATACGATTCATTTGACTCCTGTTGCGTGTTCAATTGACAAATTGTAACTGAGGGTTTGGAGAGTCGTTCAACAA
>CAYOOZ010000137.1:0-5907 GCA_964405705.1 uncultured Christensenella sp. | reverse complement strand
CAATCATGCGGGCGCAGACAGCAGCCCCCAGGGTGATGGAGCCCTCCACCGTGAGGTCGGCCACATCCAATACCCGGTAGGAGATATAGACCCCCAGGGTCATGATGGACCACAGGAGGCCCAGGGAAACCGCGCCCAAGAGTATCTGTTCCATAACGTCCTTTCATTCCTCAAAAGCCCTCCCCGGGAATCCCCGGGGAGGGATGATGGTTCTTATTCTACACCAATTTCCTTGGCAAAGGGTAACAAATCTTCAGGAATTTCAAGGCCGATGGCATCCATGAAGGTTTTGTTGATGAGGGTTTCAAACTCGCTCTGGGTTTCAATGGGCATCTCCCCCACCTTGGCTTCTAAGCGCAGGATTTTGGCCGCCATGTGGCCGGTCTGCTCGCCCAGCTTGAAGTAGCTCAGCCCCTCGGTGGCCGTGCCGCCGCCTTCCACCTGGCCGGCTTCGCCCACGACGATGGGCACCTTGCGGGTCAAGGCTTCCTCCGCGACCAGGGGCATGGAGGCCGCGATGATGTTGTCCGTGGGGACGTAGAGGACATCCACCTGCTCTAAGATATTGATGGCAGCCTGTTGGACGTCGTTGGAGTTATTGACCGTTACCTCAACCACCTTTAAGCCCAGCTTTTCTGCCTCTGCCTTGGCCAGGTCAGCCTGAATCTTGGAGTTGATTTCGCTGGAGGTGTACAAAAGGCCCAGGGTTTTCGCATCGGGCAGGAGGCGCTTGGCCAGGCGCACCTGGGCTTCCACAGGGTTCATGTCCGTGGTGCCGGAAACATTAAAGCCAGGGGCCTCATTGCTCTGCACCAAGCCGGCGGACACAAAATCAGTTACAGCAGTGGCCAGGATGGGCAGGGTGGTGGACTTGTTGGCCAGAGCCTGGGCTGCGGGTGTGGCGATGGCCAGGACCAAATCGGTGTTCTGGCCGATGAAGTGGTCGGCGATGGTGGAGGCAGTGGCCTGGTCGGCCTGGGCGTTCTGGATGTCCAGCTTGATGTTCTGGCCATCTACAAAGCCTTCGTCAGCCAAGCCTTTGATAAAGCCATCCCGGGCCGCGTCCAGGGCCGGGTGCTGGACATACTGGAGGACACCGATGATTGGGGTCTTCGTTTCAGCGGCAACCGGGAGCATCAGGGCCAGTACCAAGAGGGCGGCAAGCAGGGTCATCAAACGTTTCATTTGGGTTCCTCCTTCTTATTTGGGGCTGTTATTTTCTGTCAGTCTGAGGCGGTTTAAACAAAAACGCCCTCTGCTACTTGCAGAGGGCGGATAAACCGCGGTACCACCTCAATTTTCTGTCAAAAGACAGCTCAGGGCAACTGACATTGCCTGCCCCTGTAACGGTGGGCATCCGGCAAGGCTTACTGTCCAGATGGGCTTCAGCCTGCGGCTCGCGGGATGTACTCGCTTTCCTCTCCCCTGCTGCCTCGCAGCGACCGGCAGTTCTCTTGAGGGGCGGGTGGAAGGCTACCTGTTCCCGTTCATCGCCTGTTGTGGGTATCTTACCCGCTGTATACAATCTCATCAATGTTATAATTGGCCTGATTTTTCCCATTTTGATTGAAAATGACCGAAAAACAAACGGAAAACAGCGTATGCAAGAAAGCGCTGCTCAGCGGTGTTTCATAGGGGAAAGCTTGATTGACAGCGGGAGGACGCTTTTGTATCATGATTTTGCCAAGGAGGAAGAATGAAAAGGCTATTATGGATTTTACTGGCCGCGGCTTTGCTGGTTTCAATGATGAGCCTCGCATCCGCGCAGGAAACATACACCGCTGTCGTCAGCGGCGGCGCTTTGCACCTGAGGAAAACTGCGGACAAGAAAGCGGATTCGCTGGGAAGGTACAAAAGCGGCACCCAGGTCACCCTGTTGTCTGACGCGGGGGAGTTTATCAAGGTGACCACACCGGACGGCAAGACAGGATACATGATGAAGGAATTTTTAGACATCAAAAACGGGCTGCCCCCCCTGGAGGTGGTGACCCCCACCCCGGCGCCCACGCCGGATCTGACCCGACAGCAGGCTTTGGAGCGCGGCATTGACCCCAGCAAACCCATGCTGGCCTTGACGTTTGATGACGGCCCGATGCCGGAAAGCGAAAGGGTCTTAAACGCGCTGGCGCAATATGGCGCCAGGGCAACCTTCTTTGTGCTGGGCAAGAACATTGCAGGCAATGAGGCTGTGCTCAAGCGCATGGTGGACGAAGGGCATCAGGTGGGCGCGCACTCCTGGTCCCACCCCAATTTTACCAAAATCTCCCAGTCCGCTGTGCAGTCCCAGATGGAGCGCACCATCAACAAGGTAGCCGAAATCACTGGCTATCAAATCCATATGATGCGACCGCCCTATGGCGCGCTGCACCGCATCTCCAGGCGGCCAATGATTGATCTGGGCTTGCCGGTCATCCTCTGGAGTGTTGACTCCTTGGACTGGAAGACCAGAAGCGCCAGCAGCACCGTCAATGAGATCTTAAGCCAGGCCAAAAACGGGGCCATTGTTCTGTGCCATGACGTTTGGGAATCCACGGGCGCGGCCATGGAAACCCTGCTGCCCGCGCTGATTGACAAGGGATATCAATTGGTGACAGTGGAAGAGATGATGTCCTTTCGCAAGGAGCCTTTAAAGCCCGGCAACGAGTATGGCTTTTTGGACATTGGCAAGATTGAGCCGGGCATCACGCCCCTGATCACCACGGTGACACCCAAGCCACAATAAAATGATCAACATGACAAAAGCGCCGAATTGCTCGGCGCTTTTGATTGAAGGCAAATTGTTTTATTGCGCTGCCGGGGTGGCCATGGGCTCAGCATAGGGCAGGAGCTTTTCAGGAACCGGGATGCCCAGGGCGTCCATGGCGGTCTGGTTGACATAGTAGTTGTAATCGCTCTGGGACTCAATGGGCATGGTGGAGATGTCAGCGCCATCCCTTAAGATTTTCAGCGCCATCTTGCCGGTCTGGTAGCCCAGCTTTTCATAGTCCAGGCCCAGGGTGAAGGTGCCGCCCTGGCGGACCATTTCGCCAGCGCCGGTGACAACAGGGATCTTTTTCTCAATGGACACTTCATAGACGATGGGCATGGCGGAGGCCAAGGTGTTGTCCGTGGGGATGTAGATGGCATCGCACTGCTCCGCCAGGGCCAGGACGGCCTGCTGGACATCATTGGTGTTGTTGACGGTGACCTCGGTATGTTTGAGGCCCAGTTTTTCAATCTCCGCCTTGGCGACAGCAATCTGCTGCTGGGAGTTGACCTCAGAGGAGGTATAGATCAAGCCGATGGTCTTGGCCGTGGGCACCAGCTCTGGAATCAAGGCCAGCTGCTCCTTAATCGGGTTCATGTCCGTGGTGCCGGAGACATTGACGCCTGGGTTCTCATAGGACTTGACCAGGTTGGCGGACAGATAATCCGTGATGGCTGTGCCCAGAATCGGGATGGTTTCTGTCTTGTTGGCAACCGCCTGGGCAGAGGCAGTGGCAATGGTCAGGATCAGGTCCGCGTTTTCACCGACCAAGTAGTCCGCGATGCTGTTGAGCGTCGCCTGATCGCCCTGGGCGTTGCGGTAGATGACGGTCATGTTCTGGCCATCGACATAGCCTTCTTCAGAAAGCGCGCGCAGGAAGCCTTCGCGGGCAGCATCTAAGGAGTTGTGGTTGGCAATCTGGACGATGCCAACAACCGGACGCAGCGCGTCGCCAAAAGCAGGCACCACCAAAATCATCAGGGACAGCATCAGGGCCAGGGCAAGGGACAGTTTCTTCATGTCGGGCATCCTCCTTGTTAAAATGGGTATTCATCCTTAAAATAAAACGCCCTCAGCTTACGCTGAGGGCGGATGAACCGCGGTACCACCTCATTTTCTGCCCGAAGACAGCTCAGAGCAACAAACATTGCTTCCCCCGGTAACGGCAGGGCGCCGGCACAGCCTACTTGCTTTCAGCCTGCAGCTTCCGGGAGGAACTCACCTGTCTGGCTCCCTGCGCCCCTCCCACCGCTGGGACGCTCTCTTTGAAGGAGCTTTGACCGCTACACGTTCCCGGTCTTCGCTGTTGGGGACATCATAAGTCAGTTTTAAAAGGTGTTCAATGTCACATTTGGTGTGATTTATTCCTTAATCATCGAAAACCATCGAAAAACAAGAAGTGAACAAACGCTGGGCAACTTTAGGAGAGGATTTCTGTGCCGCAGTTTCCCTTGAGACCATCAATGGCCAAATCCAGCCGGGTGATCACCGCGCGGCGGCCCTTGCCCCCCTCCACAAAGCGCAGGGCGGCATCCACCTTGGGTCCCATGGAGCCCGCGGCGAAATGCCCGGCTTCAAAATACGCGCGCATTTCTCCTGCTGTGATTTTCTGAATCGGCCGCTGGTTTTCTTTGCCATAGTTGAGGCAAGCGTTTTCCACCTCGGTCAAGATCAACAGGGTCTTGGCGTCCAAGCCCTCCGCCAGGCGCCAGGCAGCCAGATCCTTGTCAATGACGGCTGCAACGCCCCCATAGCCTGTCGCTGTTTTGATCACCGGGATGCCGCCACCACCCGCGGTAACGGGCACAAAGCCGGCCTTGAGCAGGGCTTTGACCGCGTCCAATTCCACAATATCCGAAGGAATGGGGCTGGCCACCACGCGCCTGAAGCCGCGGCCGGAATCCTCACGAACGGCATAGCCTTTTTCTTCCTGAAGCCTGATGGCCTCCTCCTTGGTATAAAAAGGGCCAATGGGCTTGGTCGGGTTGTGAAAGGCCTTGTCCCCTTTGTCCACCACCACCTGGGTGATGAGGGTAACCGGCCGGCTTTTAAGCCCCAGGGCGCTCATCTTTTCCCCCAGCGCCTGCTGGATGTGGTAGCCAATCATGCCCTGACTCAATGCACCGCACACATCAAAGGGCAAGGCCGGCGTGATGTTGGCCGCGGCCTCATTCTGCAGCACAATGCGCCCAACCTGGGGGCCATTGCCGTGGACAATGGCCAACTGCTGCCCTTCCTCCAGGATTTTGACCAATTGTTCCGCTGTTTGGTGGATGACCTTCAACTGGCTTTCCGCGTCCGCGGGGCCCTTGCCCTGCTGCAGGGCATTGCCGCCCAGGGCGATTACAAGCACTTCGCTCATCAATTTGCCTTTCGTTTCATAAATGAATGGATTTGCTGACATAATCACTGGTGTAGGCCTTCAGCAGCGCGCCATAGCCGGGGGTAAACTCCAGGACATCCCCCACCTGATAATCCGTGCTGCTTACATCCACCAGCAGGTGGTCAGAGCTGGCGCCCAGGATTTGCACCCTGTCATCCAGGCAGGTCAAGCTGTCCGGGTCTGTATCCTGGCGGCCCAGGGCCAAGATGCCCCGGCGCATTTCCCCTTTGTCCTCAAAAAACACAGTCTCCCCAAAGGCGTTGGGCCCGGTTGATCCCTCTGGCTTGGACGGCTTGTCATAGACCTCCACCAGGCGGGCTTTGAGGGTGAACACCTTTTGAGACAATTGAGGAAAAGGCTGGCCAGTTGCCGTGTCCATGCCCAGCAGCAGGCCCTCGCCAATCCTTAAATGGTTGATGCCCTTGGGCAGGTTGCCCTCAAACAAGAGCCGCAGGGAGCTGGAGTTGCCGCCGGAGACCAGGGGCAGCTCCAGGGCAAAATATTGACGCAAATCCCGCGCGATGTCAAGCAAAACGCCCAGATTTTTCTGGTCCGGCAGGATGCCGCCAAAGCAGGTCAGGTTGGTGCCCACACCCTCCAGGGTCAGCCCTTCCTCCTGAATCACAGCGTGGGCTGTTGCTCTGATTGCTTCCTGATTGGTAAAATAAATTCCCTCCCGCAGGTCCCCAAGGTCGATCATTAAAATCACTTTGTGCGCCTTGTTTAGCTTGCGCGCAGCAAGGCCCAGGGCTTTGATGGCCTCCCTGGTGGACTGGAG
>CAYOOZ010000136.1:1486-6027 GCA_964405705.1 uncultured Christensenella sp. | reverse complement strand
TGAGCATCAGCATCTGGGGGCTGTACACAAAGATGTAGGGCACCAGGAAGGCCGCAATGGCCAGACGTGTAGCCTCCACCCCGGTCTTTAGTGGGTTGGACTTGGCGATGGCCGCGCCGGCCATGGCCGCCAGGGCCACCGGCGGGGTGATATCCGCGATAATGCCAAAATAGAAGGTGAACAGGTGGGCTGGCAGGATGGCATAGGCGGGGTTGATGGCCTGCAAGGCGGTGTAGACCTCTGGCAAGTGGGCCATCAATGAGCGGGCGACCACCGGGGCCATGATGGTGGAGGTGATGAGGTAGTTGGCCGTGGTGGGCACGCCCATGCCCAGGAGGATGGAGGAGAACATGGTGAAGATGAGCAGCAACATCAAGCTGCCCCCCGCAAGTGCTGTGAGCCCAGAGCCCATTTTCAACCCGATGCCTGTGAGCGTAATCATACCGGCAATGATGCCGGCGACGCCGCAGGCCAAGGCCACATTGAGGATGCCACGCGCGCCGGACTCCAGGGCCTCCAGGTATTCCCGTGGGCGCATGAAGTTGCTCTCCTTGATGACGGGGGCCACAGGTTTGTTCTTAAGCTTGGCCAAGAACACATCAAAGAGGGTACGCAGGTAGCCGCCCACCACCGCAATGCCAATGCCAATGAGGGCCGCGACAGAGGGGGTAAAGCCCGCGCCTAAGGTGTAGATGATGCCGATTAAGGGCAAGATCAGGTGGCCGCGCTCCTTTAGCACCTTGAGTAGCTTGGGCATCTTGTCCTTTTCAAGGCCCTTGAGGCCCTGCTTTTTGGCCTCCAGGTCGGTGACGATGTAGATGCCGGTAAAGTATAGAAGAGCCGGGATGATGGCCGCCTTGACCACCACAGAGTAAGGGACGCCCACGGATTCCGCCATCAAAAAGGCGGCTGCGCCCATGACCGGGGGCATGATCTGCCCGCCGGTGGAGGCCGCGGCTTCAACCGCCGCCGCAAACTCCGGGCGGTAGCCCAGGCGCTTCATCATGGGGATGGTGAAGGAGCCGGAGCCCACCGTGTTGGCAACAGAGGAGCCAGACACCGTGCCCTCAAGCGCGCTGGTGATGACCGCCACCTTGGCTGGACCCCCGCGCTGCTTGCCGGCAATGGCGTTGGACAAGTCGATAAAGAACTCGCCCACGCCGGTTTTCTCAAGGAAAGCGCCAAAGAGGATGAAGAGGAAGATGAAGGTGGAACTGGCCCCAACCGGAGCGCCAAAGATCCCCTCCTGGGTGAAGAAGAGGTGCTTGATGATCTGCTGGACATTAAAGCCCCTGTTGCCCAGGAAGCCCGGCATGCTGCGGCCAAAGAAGCCGATGAGCATAAAGAGGACAGCGATAATGACAATGGGGATGCCCACCACGCGCCGGCAGGCCTCCATCAGCAGCAGGATGGCAACGCCGCCTAAGATATACTGGTAGGTTTCAAAGGTGATCTGACGGACGATGGTATCAAAATACACAATCTGATAGAGGAAAACAGCCAAGGACACCAGCGCCAGAACCAGGTCATACCAGGGCAGCGTATCCTTGCGGCCCTTGTGGCGCGCGGGGTAGAGCAAAAAGGCCAGCATGACCACGATGCCCAGGTGCAAGGGGCGCATGTGCGTGCTGGGGATGATAAACCAGGTAGAATATAACTGCATCAAGGAAAAGAGGATGCAGACAGCGGAGATGATCAGCCCACGGTAACCCGCCAGCGTGCGGAAAGCGCTTTCCCTGTCGTACTTGCTGAGGATCTCGTTGATTTCCTTCTGGTCCACGCGCTCCATGTTTTCAGAAGTCATAATCTGGGGCTCAGCGTTATTCAGGTTGTTTTGCAGGTCATTTTTGTTTTCACTCATAAAAAGATGTTCCTTTCATGGCCAAAGCCCCGGGAAAGCCCCGGGGCTTTTATGTCATGCTGGGCGCGCCCTGTCGAAGGAAGACGGCAGGACGGCCTTAAGAATCAGTTTCGCCGCCAAAAGACTCAGGGCAGAAGGCCCTTTTCGGTGAAGTATTTCTCAGCGCCGGGGTGGAAGGGCACGGGAATGCCCTTGACCGCGTACTCAGCGGAGATAAACTCCTTCTTGGCGTGGGTCAACTCGTCCTTGTTTTCAAAGAGGACCTTGGTCAATTCATACACCAAGTCATCCGCGATGTCCTTTTTGACAATCAGCACAGCGTTCATGGAGGGGACGGTGACATCCGCGTCCATGCCGTCATAGGTGCCGGCGGGGACCAGGTAGGGCACATAGAAGGCGTACTTTTCCTGGAGGCTGACCATCTGCTCGTCCGTTAAGCCAATCAGGCGGACCTTCTGCTTGCTGGCCACATCCATGATGGAGGGGTTGGGCAGGCCAGCGGTGACAAAGAAGGCATCCAGCTGACGGTTTTGGAAGGAGGTGGCGGATTCATCAAAGCTCAGGTGCTGGGGCTTGATATCCTCAAGCGTCAGCCCGGCTTCGTTTAAGAGCTGAACGGCATTGAAGTACACGCCGGAACCAACGGCGCCAACGGACACGTTTTTGCCCTTCAAATCACCAATGGTTTTAATGTCAGAGTCCGCCGCGACCACCACCTGCACCAATTCAGGATACAGGGAGCCGATGGCCACAAAGGAATCAATCACCTGGCCGGCAAAGAAGTCAGCATCGCCCTGGTAGGCATAATACATGACGTCGTTTTGCACGGTGCCCAGCTCGGCTTCCCCGTTGTTCATCTTCAAGATGTTGTCCTTGGAGCCGCCGGAGGACTGGACAGAAACATCCAGATCCGGGATGTGCTTCATCCACAGCGCGGCAATTTCACCGCCCAAGGGATAGTAGGTGCCGCCGGTGCCGCCGGTGGTGACGCCCAGGTATTCCGTGGCCGCCAATGCGCTAAAGGCAGAGAGCAGCAGCGCCAGGGACAGGATCAGCATGAGGGCTTTTTTCATGGATGGGGTCTCCTTTCAAAAATAGGTGACATAAAGACAAGTCTCCCAAAGTCATTTGCGCTGGGTCGATTTGTTGCCGGGGCATCTTCTTTGTGTATCCATGCAAAGCATACTGTGTACAAGGCTTTCTGTCAACAAATTGATGAAAATATTTTGCATAAAACATCAGAAATTCATCAAAAACGCAGGTTTTATACAGGCTGCTTGCTTCGTTCTAAAAATGCGGCGCCATCACCTTGGCCGCCTCAAAGGGCAGGGCATCCTGGGCGGCACCGCGGGCGAACTCCGGTCTGCCCCCGCCCTTGGCCCCGGTGGCCTTCATCAATTCGGCCATGTTGATCTCCAAATCAGGCGAGCGCGCAAAGAGCAGGTTGAAGCGGCCTTGGGTGGCCACGCACAGCAGGGCGATCACGCTGTTTTCCTTGACCAGGGCGCTAGCCAGGGCTTCCAGGTGGGGCAGCTCCGCCACCTCCAATTCACAGGCGACCAACCTTCTCCCCTTGGACAAGGCTTGGGCCTTCTCCAAAAGATCCGGCACACGGGAGAGCAGGCTCCTGCGGCGGAAGGCGGACAGCTCGCTTCGGGTTTGGTGCAGCTGTTTTTGCAGGTCATGAACCCGCAGGGCCACCTCCTCTTCCTTGGCGGACAGGAGGGTGGCCGCCTCTGCGATGACCGGATAGATGCGCTGGTAATGTCGCACCGCCCTTTGCCCACAGAGGAAGAAGATGCGCAGCTTGCCCCGTGCCGGCTGGGCAGACAAGATTTTTATCAGGCCAACCTGGGCCGCGCGGGCCAGGTGGGTGCCGCCACAAGCCACCATCTCAAAGCCGCCGATGTCACACACCCTGATGTCCTCGCTCACCGTGGGCGCTTTGCGCAGGGGCAGGGTTTCAAACTCGTTTGCTTCTGGAAAGCGGCAGACGATGACCCCGTCCTCCAGAATATGGTGGTTGGCCAGGTTCTCGATTTCTTGCAAAGCCTCTTTGGGCAAGTGGGTCGCGCCATCCTTGAGGGTTACATCGATGCTGGCATCCGTCTGGCCGATGTAGAGCCCGTGGGTAAAGCCGCCGGTCAACTCAAACAAACTGTTGGCCAGGATGTGCTCCCCGGTGTGCTGTTGCATGAAGTCATAGCGGCGCGCCCAATTGATTTCGCCAAAAACCAGTGCCCCATCCTCCGGCAGCGGGGCCTCCCCCGTTTTGATCAGGTGCCAGACCTCCCCTGCCTTGTCCGCCTGTACCTCCATCACCTCTGCCCTGTTTTCTCCATAGGCCAGGTGGCCGGTGTCATAGGGCTGTCCGCCCCCCTCCGGGTAGAAAACGGTCTGATTGAAGGAAAGCCAGGTGCCCTTTTCATCGGTTTTTCGCCCGGTAACAGCGGCTTCAAAGGTTTTTTGAAAGGCATTTTCATAATACAATCGCAGGGTCATTGGACACTCCTTTGAACTTTCTGTGCTCAGTATATCATGAGGGCTGGGTGGGTGACAGGGGCTTGGTGTGAGCTGGTATAATGAGCATTGCAGATTCAAGATCATCTATGCAATAATTCAACAAGGATAGAGTCACAAACACAATTGGAGGATATATGAGCAGGGCATTTTTTCACGC
>CAYOOZ010000136.1:0-1476 GCA_964405705.1 uncultured Christensenella sp. | reverse complement strand
TAAAGACTTTTTTAATTCAAGACACGAACTCAATTGTAGGTGAGATGGGCAAGCAAATAGGGACTCTGGAGGATACACAGCGAGATGCCTGGCATGAAGAGATACGGATTTTGAAGAATGCTCTCAACGCATATCAAGAAGGACACCTAGTTTTAGAGTACACTATCCCAAGGGTGGGGAAACGCATTGATGCCGTTTTTATTCTTCATGGTTTGATCTTTCTCATTGAGTTTAAGGTTGATTCAAACAGATTTGAAAAGCATGCCATCGACCAGGTCACTGACTACGCTTTAGACCTGAAGAATTTTCACAAGGCCAGCCACGATGCCTTGCTGATTCCAATTTTACTTGCTACCAATGCACCTGCACAAGCCCTTCGAAATCAAATGATGAAGCCAGGCATCCTTGAAGTAAATAAGTGCAATCATCAAACCTTAAACCATGTTATCTCGGTGATTTCACAGTCCTATCAAGCACAAACGCTTGATGCGCTGACATGGATAAACTCTCCATACGCTCCTACGCCAACCATCATTGAAGCTGCGCAAGCGCTATATGGTGGCCATGGAGTGAAAGACATCTCAAGAAATGATGCCAGTGCTGTCAACCTCAATCAAACAACCTCTGCAATCAATCAAATCATCGATAAAAGTAAGCTGGAGAAGAGAAAGTCCATTTGTTTTATAACCGGTGTCCCAGGTGCTGGGAAAACGCTTGCTGGACTAAACATAGCAAACGAGCGACATCAATTTGAGCAGGAAGAGCATGCAGTTTTCCTCTCTGGTAACCAGCCCTTGGTGGAAGTGTTGCAAGAATCCTTGGCACGAGATGAACATGCACGATTAAAGGTAAAAAAAACAGAAGCGCTCGCAAAGGTTAAATCTTTTATTCAAATGATTCATCATTTCCGCGATGATGCCCTGGACACAAAAGAGCCTCCTATTGAGAAGGTTGCAATTTTTGATGAAGCACAACGCGCTTGGACCAAAGATATGTTGGCAAATTTCATGAAACGTAAAAAGGGCAGGCTACACTTTAACCAATCTGAGCCTGAGTTTCTCATTGAGGTGATGGATCGCCACCAGGATTGGGCTGTCATCATTTGCTTGATTGGGGGAGGGCAAGAAATTAACACTGGGGAGGCTGGACTAATCGAATGGTTCTCAACCCTTCGCAAACATTACTCAAGTTGGGATGTTTATGTCTCCAATCAAATTACTGATACCGAATACATTCAAGACACATCGCTTGATCAGCTTTTAGGTAACCTCAACTATCAATTTGTTTCTCAATTGCATTTGGGAGTTTCCTTGAGATCCTTTCGAAGTGAAAACGTCGCTCGCTTTGTTAAAGCAATCTTGGATCTGAATCTAAAAAGCGCTCAGAATCTTTATCCAGAAATCCATAAAGATTATCCAATCTATTTAGGGCCTGCTGAAAATCCCTAAACCCATTGAAAACACTGGATAAATCGCG
>CAYOOZ010000135.1:1617-6073 GCA_964405705.1 uncultured Christensenella sp. | reverse complement strand
GTCAGGCCCGCTTTTGGACCGGATTGATCTGCAGGTGGAGGTGGACATGGTCCCGGTGGAGGATATTGTGGATAAGGGCAATCAGGAGGACAGCGCGGCCGTGCGCGAGCGGGTGCTCTTTGCCAGGGGGCAGCAAACATCGCGCTTTGTGGACAGCGGCATAAGAACCAACGCGCAGATGTCGGGCAAGGATTTGGAAAATCAAGCCCTTGTCACAAAAGAAGCCTTGACCTTGCTGCAAAACGCGGTCAAGAAATATGGCCTGAGCATGCGGGCCTACACCAGGCTCATCAAGGTGGCAAGGACCATTGCTGATTTGGCGGGGGAGAGGGAAGTGGCTTTCCCGGCCATGGCGGAGGCCTTGCAGTTCCGCTTGGCGGACGGGAAATATTGGGGAAGTGAAGCATGAGCTTTGACCTCACCCTGTATGAAGCCTGGCTATCCTGCGCGCAGAGCTTAAGCCTCGCCCAGCGGGAAAACCTTAAGGCCGCCTACCCGGACACCCAGGTCTACTTTGACCAGTTCCCGGTGAAGTCCCAGGACCTCATCGGGCAAAAGGCTTATTCTGAATTATCCGCCCTGCGCGCCCTGGGCTTACAAAAGCTTCAGGAGGCCTTGAACCGCTCCAATATTTTGCTCGCCCTGCCCGGGGGCAAGCATTATCCCGAAAAGCTGATGAGCCTTGTGGACAGGCCAGCCCTGCTGTTTTATCAGGGGGAAATGTTTAAGTCAGAGGAAAAGGCCATCGCCATGGTCGGCTCCAGGCGGGAAACCCGCTATGGCCGGGAGCAGGCCTTTGCCATTGCCCGGGATTTGGCCAAACAGGGCGTCACCATCATCAGCGGCCTGGCCCGGGGCATTGATACAGCGGCCCATTTGGGGGCCCTGGAGGGCGGCGGGCGCACCATCGCCATTTTAGGCTCGGGGATTAAGAACATCTATCCCAAGGAGAATGAGGACCTGGCCCGCAACATCATTGGCGCTGGCGGCGCTTTGGTGAGCGAGTTTGCCCCAACGGCAGAGCCCCTGGCTTTCCGCTTTCCTATCCGAAACCGCCTGGTCTCCGGCATGGCTGACGGCGTTTTATTGATTGAGGCGCGGGAGAAAAGCGGAACCCTCATCACCGTGGGCCATGCCTTAAGCCAGGGCCGGGAGGTCTTTGCCCTGCCAGGGCCGGTGGACGCGCCGGGCAGCGCTGTGCCCAATAAAATGCTCAGGGAGGGCGCGCGGCTAATCACCTGCGCCTGCGACCTCTTATTGGACATGGGCTGGGCCAGCCAGACGATTGAAAAGCAGACCAGCTTTCTGCCCCCTGATTTGACAAACAAGGAGCGCAGGCTATATGATTCGCTTTGTCATGAGCCGCAGGATTTCGCGGCCCTCATGGCGGACCAAGGCTTGAGTAGCCAGGAGCTTCTCGTCCTGCTCACCGGCCTTGAAATGAAGGATTTGATTACAACGCTGCCCGGACGGATGTTTAAGGCAAACAGGCCGGGCGAATGATGGAGGCAGTTTTTGGCAACGAAGAAATATAAATTGGTGATTGTGGAATCCCCCGCCAAGGCGCGCACCGTGGCGCGGTTTCTGGGACGGGATTATAAGGTGGAGGCCTCCCAGGGGCATGTGCGGGATTTGCCCAAGTCCCAGTTTGGCATCGACCCAGACAACGATTTTGCCATGAAGTACATCACCATCCATGGCCGGGGGGACATCCTGGCCAAGCTGCGCAAATTGGCCGCCGGCGCGTCCGCAGTCTACCTGGCGACAGACCCGGACAGGGAGGGCGAGGCCATCTCCTGGCATTTGGCCCAGGCTTTGAAGCTGGACACCGACCAATTGCTTCGGGTTGAGTTTCATGAGATCACCAAAAACGCGGTCAAGGAGGCCATCAAGTCCGCGCGCAAGATTGATATGGACCGCGTCAACGCCCAGCAGGCCAGGCGGGCCTTGGACCGCGTGGTGGGCTATAAGATCAGCCCGCTTTTGTGGGCCAAGATTAAAAAGGGCCTCTCCGCCGGCCGGGTGCAGTCCGTTGCCGTGCGCCTGATTGTGGAGCGGGAGGATGAGATTGACGCCTTCATCCCAGAGGAATACTGGGAGCTGTTTGCTGAGTTTGAAAACCCAGCCCTAAAGGGCAAAAAGGCCCCGCTGCGTGCCAAGCTCAGCAAATTAAAGGGCAAAAAACCGGCCATCGACAATGAAAAGACGGCCAAGGCGGCCAAGGCCACCATTGAAAAATGCGAGTTCACCGTGGGCCAGGTCAAGCGTTCCCAAAGGAAGAAGTCCCCGGCCCCGCCCTTTACCACCTCTACCCTCCAGCAGGATGCCAGCCGCAAGCTAAACTACACCTCCTCCCGCACCATGCAGGTGGTTCAGGGCCTGTATGAGGGCGTGGAACTGGGCAAGGAAGGCAGCCAGGGCTTGGTCACCTACATCCGTACCGACTCCGTGCGCGTGAGCGCTGAGGCCATTTCGGCCGTGCGGGAGCAGATTGAGACCGTCTACGGCAAGGGTCACCTGCCCAAGGCCCCAAGGGAGTACAAGACCAATTCCCGCGCCCAGGACGCGCATGAGGCCATCAGGCCCACGGAGATTAAAAGGACACCAGAAAGCATCAAGGCCTTCTTATCCCGTGAGCAGCTGCAGGTCTACCGCCTGATTTATAACCGCTTCCTGGCCAGCCAGATGAAGGACGCGCTCTATGACACGCTCGCGGCTGACTTTGTCTGCGAGGGCACCGCGCTTCGCTACTACGCGGAGCACAAGTCATTTGCCGGCTTCACCAGCATTTATGAGGAAGGCGAGGACGAAAGCCAAAACGCCATCCCCATCGCCATGCCGGAGTTTAAGGAAGGGGAAAAAATCACCGTCTCCCAGGTGGAGATGGAGCAGCACTTCACCCAGCCGCCCTTCCGCTTTACCGAGGCCTCCCTCATTAAGTCCCTGGAGGAGCGGGGCATTGGCCGCCCCTCCACCTACGCGCCCACCATTGGCACCGTCATCGCCAGGGGCTATGTCTCCCGTGAGAAAAAGCGCCTCTATCCCACGGAAATGGGCCGCATGGTTAACGCCGTGATGATGGAATACTTTAGCCCCGTGGTCAATGAGGAGTTTACGGCAAAGATGGAAGGCAACCTGGACGAGGTGGCCGATGGCAAGCAGGACTGGAAGGGCATCTTAAGCCAGTTTTATCCCTCCATTATGGAGATGGTGGGCAATGCTGAAGCGCACATGGAAAAGATTGAAATCCCGGATGAGGTCTCCGACATCCCCTGTGAGGAATGCGGGACCATGTTGGTCTATAAAATGGGGCGCTATGGCCGTTTCCTGGCCTGCCCGCGCTTCCCGGAGTGCCGCTTCACCCTGCCCATTTTGACCTATATTGAGGCCCCCTGCCCCAAGTGCGGGGCGCGCTTGCTTGAAAAAACCACCCGCAAGGGCCGCAAGTTCTACGGCTGTGAGAAATACCCGGAGTGCGACTTTACCTCCTGGGATAAATTGGACACAAAGCCCTGCGTCAAGTGCGGGCACTGGACTGTGCAAAAATACCGCAAGAACAGCCTCTTCCGCCTTTGCACCAATGAAACCTGCCGCCACCATGAGGAGGTGGAGGGGGACAATGCCTAAGTCTGTCACCATCATTGGGGCCGGCCTGGCCGGGAGCGAGGCCGCCTGGCAGTTGGCCCAAAGGGGCATTCAGGTCACGCTATTTGACATGAAGCCGGAAGTCAAAAGCCCGGCTCATACCTCCGATTTATTTTCAGAATTGGTATGCAGCAATTCCCTCAGGGGGGATAGGCTGGAAAACGCGCCAGGGCTTTTAAAGGCCGAGCTGCGCTCCCTGGGTTCCCTGATTATGCGCTCAGCGGACCAAAGCCGCGTGCCGGCTGGCGGTGCCTTGGCGGTGGACCGGGAGCAGTTCTCTGGTTATATCACAGATTCGCTCAAAAACCATCAGAACATCACAGTCAAAAGCGCCTTGGTGAAAGATTTTCCGCAGGAGCCTTGCATCATCGCCACCGGCCCCCTAACAGAGGGCCCTTTGAATGATAAAATCGGGCAGATGGCTGGCACCCTCCACTTTTTTGACGCCGCCGCGCCCATTGTGACTCGGGATTCCCTGGACATGGGCAAGGTTTTCCGCGCCTCCCGCTATCAAAGGGGGGATGACTACCTCAATTGCCCCATGGATGAGGAAACCTACAAGATGTTCATCACCGCCCTCATAAAGGCGGATTGCGCGCCTGTGCACGCCTTTGAGGAGGGCAAGCTCTTTGATGGCTGTATGCCCATTGAGTCCATCGCCAAAAGGGGCTATTTATCCGCCGCCTATGGCCCAATGAAACCGGTGGGGCTCATAGACCCCAAAACGGGGAAAGAGCCTTTTGCCGTGGTGCAATTGCGCCAGGACGACGCTGCCGGGGACTTATATAACCTGGTGGGCTTTCAGACCAGG
>CAYOOZ010000135.1:0-1607 GCA_964405705.1 uncultured Christensenella sp. | reverse complement strand
AACAGCCCGGGCTTTTTAAACCCGGATTATTCCGTCATTGGCCGGCCCTTGTTCGCCTTTGCCGGGCAGATGACCGGGGTGGAGGGCTATGTGGAGAGCACGGCTTCCGGCCTCACCGCGGGCGTGAGCCTGGCCGCCAAGCTGTTGGACCAGGAGGCAATGGCCTGGCCGCAGAACACAGCCATCGCGGCCCTGGGGCGCTATATCGCCGCCCCCAACCGGCATTTTCAGCCCATGAACATCAACTTTGGCATCCTGCCGCCGCTTTCATCCCGCGTGCGCGGCAAGCAAAACCGCTATGCCGAATTGGCCAAGCGCGCGCTACATGATTTGGAAAACTACATCAATTCAAGGACTGACCTATTTTCGGAGGTGTCAGAATGGAACTAAGGGGTACCACCATCTGCGCTGTGGCCCGCAACGGGCGCATCGCCATTGCCGGGGACGGCCAGGTCACCATGGGGGAGAGCACCATCTTTAAAAACTCCGCCAAAAAGGTGCGCAAGATTTTTAATGACCAGGTCACCGTGGGCTTTGCCGGTTCCGTGGCCGATGCCTTTGCCCTGTCAGAACGCTTTGAGGAGATGCTCACCCAGTCTGGCGGCAACCTAGAGCGCGCGGCAGTCAACCTGGCGCGCGAGTGGCGCACAGACAAGGCCCTGCGGCAATTGCAGGCCATGATGATCGTGGCGGACAAGACGCAGATGCTCCTGCTGTCTGGCACGGGCGAGGTGATCGAGCCGGATGACGGCGTGTGCGCCATTGGCTCTGGCGGCAATTATGCCCTGGCCGCCGCCCGCGCGCTCATGCAAAACACGGAGCTCACCGCTCCTGAAATCGCGGAAAAGGCCCTGCGCATCGCGGCCTCCATCTGCGTGTTCACCAATGACAACATTGTCGTTTCGGAGGTGTCCTGATGAAGATTTTAACACCCAGGGAAACCGTCCGTGAGCTGGACCGTTTCATCATCGGCCAGGACGACGCCAAGCGTCAGGTGGCCATCGCGCTGCGTAACCGCTACCGCAGAAGCCAGGTGGAAGAGCGCTTACGGGAAGAAATCTTCCCTAAGAACATCTTAATGATCGGGCCCACCGGCGTTGGCAAGACCGAGATCGCCAGGCGCCTGGCCAAATTGGTCAATGCCCCCTTTGTCAAGGTGGAGGCCACCAAGTTTACCGAGGTGGGCTATGTGGGCCGGGATGTGGAAAGCATGGTGCGGGATCTGGTGGAGGCCGCCATCCGCATCGTGAAAAACAGGAAGATGGAGGATGTGCGCCTGGTGGCCGAGGCCGCTGCGGAGCAAACCCTCATCGATATGCTGGTGCCCTATAAGCGAAAGGACCGCCAGCCCCAGGCGAACCCACTGCAGCTGCTGCTGGGGGGCGGGGCGTCCCAGCAAAGCGAACCGGAGCCCAGCGAGGAGGAGCGCAGCAAGCGCTTTTCCGAGCGGGAGCGGGTCACTGCGGAGCTTCGCGCCGGGCAGCTGGAGGAGATCCTGGTAGAGATTGAGGTGGAGGAGCGGGCCGCCGGAAACGACGCCATGCTGGCCGCGGGGATGGAGATCACCCTGGGGGATATGTTTGGCAACATCCTTCCCCAAAAGACCA
>CAYOOZ010000134.1:0-6119 GCA_964405705.1 uncultured Christensenella sp. | reverse complement strand
CAGGCCCAGCATGTTGGTGCTGGAGATGCCAATCGGGTCACCCAGACCCAGGGAATAGGCTTCGTAGAGGACCTCGTTGAGCCCCTCATAATCCAGCTTGTTCATGACCAGAAGCACGGGCTTTTGAGAACGCCGCAGGATGTCCGCGATTTCAGCGTCCTGATGGGTCAGCCCCTGGCGCGCGTCAACAAAAAAGCAAATGAGGTCTGCGGTTTCAATCGCAATCTGTGCCTGATAGCGCATTTGGGACAGGAAAACATCATCCGATTCCGTGTCAATGCCACCGGTATCTATCAGGGTAAACACACGCCCATTCCACAAGGTATCCGCGTAAATGCGGTCCCGGGTCACGCCGGGGATATCTTCCACAATGGCAATCCGCTGGCCGGCAATCACATTAAAAAAGGTAGATTTGCCGACATTGGGCCTGCCGATAATCGCTACAAGGGGCTTCATTGGTTCTCCTTCTTGCTGAGCGCTTTTATCTGCTGATAAAAGCTATATCCGTCATTCTTGAATACATGCAGTGGCATTTTGAGTGCATCAGACACTTGCTGTGGCGTCAAATCATCCAAAAACAGGGTGTTATCGCTGTTGAGCATGGTTTCGCAGATCATCACGCCATCAGCCGGAATTCCACTTAATTGATTGATCAAGTCCTGTCCTACGATCAGGCCTGAAACAGTGACCGTGTCCCCGAAAAAGTCATTGGTAATTGGGACAATGTTAGCAGTGATGTCCTTGGGGAAAAACTGGTCCTTCCAGACTTTTAGGTATTCATATACCGCCATCCCGCAGGGGAAAAGGATGGTCATCTTATGCTCCGCTTCCGCTTGCATAGGATCCTCCGCCTGGGCGGATTTCAGGCCATCCTCAAACTGTCGCAGCATGCCGATGCCGTTTTCTATCTGCGCATAATCCTCATACATCTCGTCTGGTGGAATTTCAGACTCAGCCAGGCTGATAAACTCATCCGCGGGGAAGACAAAATGCGTGTCCAGTTTCTTGAGTGCCACTGCCTGAAACTCATAGCAAATGTCAAGAACGGCCTGCGCTTCCAAGCGGGTATACGGCCGCAGCGCTGATAAGCCCTCCCTGTGCTTTGTCAGGCCCACAGGCACCACCGCCACAGACAGCGTGGCAGGGGTGAGGTCCATCAGGTCACGGAGGGACTGCTTCAAGTGCTCCCCATCGTTTAAATTGGGGCAGAGCACCAATTGGCAGTGATACTTGAGACCTTCATTTTTCAGCCGTTTTAAGCGCTGCATCAACTTACGGCTGTTTTTGTTGCGCACCATCTGCTCGCGCAGCTCGTCATCCGTCGCGTGAACGGAGATGTACAAAGGGCTGGCCTTGCGCCTGATAATGCGCTCAAACTCCTTATCGCCAACATTTGTGAGGGTGATGTAATTGCCCATCAAAAGGGACAACCGCCAGTCATCATCCTTTACATACAAGGAAGGCCGCATTCCTTTTGGCATTTGCGCGACAAAGCAGAACACGCAGTTGTTTCCACAGGTTTTGGGGTTGCCAATCAAGGAGTCATCAAAACTCAGGCCCAAGGCTTTTTCAAGCGGCTTGACCAATTCAATGTCCCTTGTTTCGCCATCCTCTGTAGCAACCACCAGCTTCAAATGCCGCTGTGCCGTTAGCGCTTGGTAATCAATCTCATCCAACACCGGCTCGCCGTTGATGGAAATTAAGATCTGGCCAGGCTCTATCTTTTGGCGCTCAGCGGGGCTGTCCTTTACAACCATGGAAATACGACGCATGTACCATCCTCCGTACTTCATGGATTATGATGTATCCAAGAAAAACTGTCAAGTTTTCGTTGACGCACGGCCAATCTTGTGGTATATTGCGATTCGGCACTTCCAATGGAGAGTTGGCTGAGTGGTCGAAGGCGCACGACTGGAAATCGTGTTCACGTTAATAGCGTGACCAGGGTTCAAATCCCTGACTCTCCGCCACGGCGTCGCGGGCTACACTTAGCTCGCGACGCCATTTTTAATGGCATCTCTCGCAGCGTTCCGCCGCTCCGCCTTTTCCGTGAAAAGCAGGCTTTTCACGGGTACGCAGGGGAACGAAGAACCTGGGACGTGCGGGCTACACTAAGCTCGCGACGCCGTTTTTTTGTTCTCCTGTATCAGTTCCAGTCAATTCATTCGATATCTGTTCGAAACGGTCTGGATTTCATCGCTTTGACACTTTGATTTGTGTGACATTTGCTGTATAATGTCGGGGAAGAATAAGCGAAGGATGGTTAAACATGAAAATACTGATAGTCAATGCGGGCTCCTCCTCACTCAAGTATCAGCTGATTGATATGGAAAATGAGAAGACAGTGGCCAAAGGGCTGGTCGAGCGCATCGGCATTCCCGGCAGCTGCCTGAAACAAACCGTCGGCGACAGCAAGTACAATGTTGAAATCCCCATGAATGACCACATTGAGGCCAGCAAACAGATGCTCAAGGCCTTGACCGATGACATTCACGGCGTAGTCAAGAACATGGACGAAATCAGCGCCGTTGGCCACCGTGTGGTGCATGGGGGAGAGCACTTCACCCAGTCCACCTTGATTGACGCGGATTGCATCAGGGCCATTGAAGAAAACAGCCCCTTCGCACCCTTGCATAACCCGGCTAACCTCATGGGCATCAAAGCCACCCGGATGGTTATGCCAAACACCCCCATGGTTGCCGTGTTTGACACCTCCTTCCATCAGACCATGCCCGCAAAAGGCTTCCTGTACGGCTTTCCCATGGATTATTACAAGCGCCTCAAGGTGCGCCGCTATGGCTTCCATGGCACCAGCCATCGCTTTGTCAGCCACCAGGCTGCCCAGTTTTTAAACAAGAAACCCGAAGAGATCAAGATCATCACCTGCCATCTGGGCAATGGTTCCTCCATTTGCGCAGTCGAAAATGGCAAGAGCGTTGATACCAGCATGGGCATGACCCCTCTGGAAGGCGTCATCATGGGTACCAGGAGCGGCAATGTGGACCCGGCCAGCCTGCAGTTTATCATGAAGCAGGAAAACCTGAACATTGACCAGATGATGGACATTCTCAACAAAAAGAGCGGCTTGGCGGGCTTAAGCGGGGTATCCTCTGACATGCGCGATGTGGAGAACGCCGCCGCGCAGGGGAATGAGGATGCCAAGGCTGCGCTTAATGTGCTCTTCACCGGCATCAAGAAGTATATCGGCGCTTATGCAGCCGTCATGGGCGGTGTGGACGCGGTTGTCTTTACTGCTGGGATTGGTGAAAACTCCCCAGAAACCAGGGAAGCGGTCTGTCAGAACATGGAGTTCCTGGGCATGAAGCTAGACCGCGAGAAGAACAGCAAGCGCGGCGGGGCGCGTGAAATCTCAACCGAGGACAGCCAGGTTAAAATCCTGGTCATCCCCACGGATGAGGAGATGGTTATCGCCCGGGATACCCTTGAAATCGTCGCCAGGAACGCCTGAACATGAGCCAAACGCCCAAGGCACTGCGCGAAGTTTCCCTATATACAGACGGCGCCTGCTCTGGCAACCCGGGGCCAGGCGGCTGGGCAGCCATCTTAAAGTTTGGCCAGCATGTTAAGGAACTCAGCGGCTCCATGCCACATACCACCAATAACCGGATGGAGCTCTTTGCCGTCATCAGCGGGCTTGGCGCCCTAAAGGAAAGCTGCAAGGTCACCGTTCATTCAGATTCCACCTATGTGGTGGACGCCTTTTTGAAAAAATGGGTGGACAACTGGCAAAAAAATGGCTGGAAAACCGCAGACAAAAAACCGGTTGAAAACCAGGATCTATGGCGGCTTTTGCTCCTCACCATGAAAAAGCACCAGGTGGATTATGTCAAGGTGCCCGGCCATGCCGACCATCCTGAGAATAACCGCTGTGACGAACTGGCCAAGGCCGCGGTGCAAAGCCTGGTGAAGCCCGCGGAAACCGCTACACCTGGCCCAGTTGTACCCGTGCCTGTCAAAGTGGAGCAAACACCAAAAGCCAAAGAAGCCTGATTTGTTTGCTTGAATCAATAAAGTTTAAGTCAGTTGAACATTCTTCAGCTGGCTTTTTCGTTAAAATGGGGGAGAAGACATGCTAAAAGTCATTATCGGTGCAGGCAAAACGGCATTTGATGGCTGGATTTCTACCCAGGAGGAAGAACTCAACCTTCTGGATGCTGCCAGTTTTCAAAAGATGTTTGAAATCGCATCTGTGGATTGCTTTCTGGCAGAGCATGTGTTTGAGCACCTGAGCTTTGAGGAAGGGCTTCGGGCTGCCAGAATAATCTATCAATATTTGAAACCAGGCGGACAAATTCGAATCGCGGTGCCGGATGCCAACTTTCAAAACCCCTGGTATCAGGAAATGTGCAGGCCGGACAGCAACAAGGCAAAGGACCACCCGGCTTATACCCATCGCGTATTTTATGATTATCAGAAACTGAGCTCCGTTTTTACCCGGGCAGGTTTTGATTGCAAGCTGTTGGAGTGGTGCGATGAAGCAGGGAATTTCCATTTTACCTATTACAGCCTGGAGAAAGGGAAAATTGGCCGCTCGCTCCGCTTTGACACCAGGAATCAGGATGGGGAACTGGGCATGGTCTCCCTGGTGGTGGATGCGGTAAAGCCCCATGAGTAGAAGCTAAAAAATACTAATTTGATTAATGGGAAGATGAAACAGTTCGCCTATTCATTGTTTTTGATGAAAAGCGCGTGTTATTTTCATCACAAGATGTTATCAGGAAAATATAGTCTTGAAAGGGGAAAGCCCTAGAAAAGGGGGAAACCTTTCTGGATTCATGACCACGCTACAAAACACATCTATTCGCGAAAGGCATCTTTTGCGAATAGATGGAGTATGCTTTATGAAGTTACCTCTATCTCAATCTTTAATCCTTCATGAATGTGTCATAACACCCATGCTCTCTTTATAAAGTATTCTATCACACTTCTGTTTAACCCGCTTTAATTTTTTCGACAAGGCATGCTTCAGATTAATATAAGTGGTTAAATCTGATTTATCAGTTCATTTTTTGTTCTGCTGTCTGGATTTAAAACGCCTTGGGATCGCATTAGCATCTGTCACACAGTTGATCCAGGACCAGGGAATCAACCCTTAACCTCCTTTTCGCAGAAGCGATTCATTAGACCAAATACCCTTGGTTTCAATATTAAAATCGCTTTAAATCGATTCTGTGAAAACGCTGCACTTGACGCTTTGGATTTTTCCTTCTTCATCTTGCGCAATTCGACGATTTAACCAATCAACCAAACCTCAACCAACCGATCAAATAGCGAAAAAGCATTCTATTCAAATCTCATTCTTTCCAGATGCCGTTACCTGTTCAGGCCTATCCAGTTAGAACGATTAGCGCTTGATTCATCTTTTTGCACAGAGTCGATCAACGTTTTCATTTTTCATTTTATGCTATCAATAGGATGCAGTCGATCTGATTCAACTTGCAAGGTGCTAGAATCCTGCTCCTTTTCCGGTGCCATTCATCGCGTCTGTGATTTAACGAATAGATGAAACGTTATTTCATAATAACACTTCTACGTAATGAAATGAAGCGTGAAATGAAGCGCATTTTCATTGAAATTAGCATCAATATCTCCATCAAAAGCGTAAAATACATAGTTCTCGACAATATTTGATTGTTTTTATGTAATAATGATTAAAATGACCTATGTTTCCCCTGAATTGTGTTGAATTATGACTACATATCATAAAACATACCACTAATCTATCAACATCCATATCATCAATAGGAATACAAACGATCAAATGCTCAGATATTAAAGTTCAACCTGATACCTGGCTTTCTGGCTCATCCTGGACCTCACCTTCTCCTCCATTTACAGCTATCAAATCAGCAATCAGCTATCTCATCTGAATGCTGCTTATTAAAGACTATTCAGATGATGAGGGGTTTTCTATGACCTAAAAAAACACGATGTATGATAATTAATCCGGCTCGAAGCAACAAAAAAGGAAGGCGATGACTCGCCTTCCTTTGGGGTTTATGCTTCTTAGCCTTCGATCACGCGGGCAACAGCGCCGGAACCGACGGTGTGGCCGCCTTCACGAATCGCAAAGCGCAGGCCCTGCTCAATCGCGATGG
>CAYOOZ010000133.1:0-6132 GCA_964405705.1 uncultured Christensenella sp. | reverse complement strand
AGGCCGCCTGCATCACCTATGACCTGGAAGGCGCCAAGAAGCTGATCAATGACAACGGTTGGGCCAATGAGGAAATCCACTTCCTGGTGCCCACCTCCCCCATCTACACCCCCATGGGCGAAATCTTCCAGGCCAACCTCAAAGCCGCCGGCTTTAACAACGTCAAGATGGAAATGATTGACTGGGCCGCCTGGCTGAATGAGAGCAAATTGGATGACCGCTTTGACATCACCCTGGCCGCCTGGTCCAACGTGACCCGCGACGGCACGGAGCTTTTGGAACCCAACTGGGAGAGCAAGGCCTCCACCCGCACCCGCATCAATAACGCGGAGTTTGACCAGCTTGTGCTGGACAGCAAAACCACCTCCGACACAGAAAAGCGCGTCATGGCCCTTGAAAAAGCCAACATCCTGCTGATGGAAAACGCCTTTGTGGCCCCGCTTTACAACGGTGAAAACAACTACGCCTACAACTCCCAGGCCTTTAGCAATGTCGGCCTGACCACGGACGGCTCCTTCTACATCAAGGAGTTCACCCCGGCAAATTAATCAAAGCCCTTGCCGCCCGGCTAATAGCCGGGCGGCGGGACACCCCAAAACGGAGGACAAGCGATGCAAGCCAACAAGGTGCTGGAGGTCCGGGACCTGGACACAGCCTTCCGGCTCAACAAACAGGAGTTCAGCGTGCTGCACGGCCTGTCCTTTGACGTATATGAAAATGAGACCCTTTGCGTGGTGGGGGAGTCCGGCTGCGGGAAAAGCGTGATGCTGCTCTCCCTGATGAAGCTGCTGCCGGAAAACGGGCGCGTCAAGCAAGGCAGCGTCAAACTAAACGGCCTGGAGTTGACCAAGCTCTCCGACCGGGAGATGAATTCGGTGCGCGGGCGGCAAATCGGAATGATCTTTCAGGAGCCCATGACCTGCTTAAACCCCCTGTTGACCATTGGCCGGCAAATGACAGAGGGGCTCAAGCTGCATTTGAAGCTCTCCCACAAGGAGGCCGAGGCCACGGCAATTGATTATTTAAACCGCGTGGGCGTCTCCAACCCGGAGCAGCGGCTTTTGCAATACCCCTTCCAGCTATCAGGCGGCCTGCGCCAGCGGGTGATGATCGCCATGGCGCTGTCTTTAAACCCCCGATTGCTGATCGCGGATGAGCCCACAACGGCCTTGGACGTCACCATCCAAAAGCAGGTGCTCTTATTATTAAACCGGCTCAAGCAGACCATGAAGGCCGGCATTTTATTCATCACGCATGATTTGGGCGTGGTGGCGGAGATCGCCGACCGCGTGATCGTGCTGTATGCCGGGCACAAGGTGGAGGAGGGCAGCGCCAGGCAGATTTTTGACGCGCCCAGCCACCCCTACACCCGGGGGCTGATGGCGGCGGTGCCCAACATGCAAAAGGACAGCTTTGAGCTTTTACCTATCCCGGGCACCCTGCCCGGCATCGCCCAGGACATTAAGGGATGCAGCTTCCACCCCCGCTGCAAACAAGCCCTCCCCATCTGCCAAACGGAAAGGCCCAAGCTGACTTGCGTGTCGCAGGGCCACCTGGCGGCCTGCCATTTGATATCAGGAGGTGCTGTATGAGCCAAAGAGTGCCCATCATCACCCTCAACAAGCTCAAAAAGCGCTTCCCCGCCAAGGGCGGCGGGGCTGTGCGGGCGGTAGAGGACATCAGCCTCTGCGTTTATCAGGGCGAGTGCTTGGGCGTGGTGGGTGAGTCCGGCTGCGGCAAGAGCACCCTGGGCCGGGTTATCCTGCAATTGTACAAGCAGACCAGCGGCGCTTGCGTCTATCACGGGCGCAGCCTCATGGAGGCGGCCCCGCGCTACCGGGGAAAAGAAATCCAAAAGCTGCTGCGCTATCAGCAAAAAGCGCGGCAGACCTATCAGCAGTCCCTCCACCTGGAGTTGAAGGCAAGGGCCGCGCGCATGCGCACTGACGAGTTTTCCGCCCAGGCCAACGCCAAGGAGGTGCGCCGCTACCGCCATTATTCCAGGCAGGCCGAAAAGATGAGCTTTGAAGCCAAGGAGCTGCGCAAGGAGGCCTCCCGCCAATTGCGCGAAGGCTCAAGGACGGTGGGCTCCCTGATCTTAAGCCGGGACCTTAAAAAGGTGCAGGCGCTGTACCTGCAGGCCGACCTGGCCTTGCGCCAGGCCAGAAAGGCGCAGCGCGCGCTGTTGGCGAAAGGGCAGATGATTGCCCTTGACAACGATCGTTTGCCGCAGGACCTGGCTCTACAGGGGCCGCAGGTGGAAGCCCTCACGGGGCATTTGGACCAGGCCCGGGCCGCGACGGAAAGGGCCGAAGCCTACCGGCACACAAACATCTCTGAAATCACCGAGCGCTGCACTGACCCCAACTACTGGGCGCGGCTTGACAACAACCAGGAGACCGGCATCAACCTGGGCAAGCTGTCCTCAAGGGAAATGCGGGACATCAGGCGGGACATGCAGATGATCTTCCAGGACCCAGCCGCCTCCCTGGACCCAAGGGAGACCGTTGGCCGCGCCATAAGCGAGCCCTTCCGCATCCATACCAAGCTCAACCAAAAGGAGCGCAAGGAGCGGGTTTTGGAGCTTTTAAAGGTGGTGGGCCTCAAGCCCGACCACTATGACTACTACCCCCACCAGCTCTCCGGCGGGCAAAAGCAGCGTGGGGGCATCGCCCGCGCCATCGCCCTGCACCCGCGCTTCATGGTGCTGGATGAATCGCTTTCCGCCCTGGATGTGTCGGTACAGGCCCAGGTTTTGCAGCTGCTGACCGATTTGAAAAAAGAGTTTGACTTGACCTATTTCTTTATTACCCATAACCTGGGGGTGGTTAAACATTTCTGTGACCGGGTGATGGTGATGTATTTGGGCGGCGTGTGCGAATTGGCGCCGGTTCACAGCCTGTTTCATACGCCGATGCACCCCTACACCCAGTCCCTCTTAAACAGCGTGCCTGTGCCCGAGGTCACGGACAGGAGGCTTTTAGAAGCGCCGCTGATGGGCGAGGTGCCCTCTGCCATCAACCCGCCCAGCGGCTGCACCTTCCACACCCGCTGCCCCAGGGCCCTGCCCGTGTGCAGCGAGCAAAAGCCCCAGTTGGCCCTGCAGGGGCCCGGGCACTATGTGGCCTGCCACCTCTTCCCGGCCCAGATGTAAAGGAGTACACATGAGCAAACTGCCCTTTGATCCCAATTTTCACTCCTACCCCTCCAAGCGCTATCCCCTGGTGGCCAGGAGGGGCATGGTGAACGCCTCCCAACCCCTGGCCGCGGCCGCGGGGATGGACGCCTTGAAGATGGGCGGCAACGCGGTGGACGCCGCCGTTGCTGCCGCCAGCGCCTTAACGGTGGTGGAGCCCACGGCCAATGGCATCGGCTCTGACGCCTTTGCCCTGGTCTGGATTGAGAAGGACAAGCAGCTCTATGGCCTCAACGCCAGCGGCTGGGCGCCGGAAAAACTGAATATACAAAAGGTGAAGGACGGCGGGCACGACAAAATGCCCGTTCTGGGCTGGACGCCCACCATGGTGCCCGGCGCGCCTGCCGCCTGGGCCGCCCTGACCCAGCGCTTTGGTAAATTGAAAATGACGCAAAGCCTGGCCCCCGCCATTCAATATGCCAGGGAAGGCTATCCGGTGTCCCCGGTGCTGGCTGACATGTGGCAGCGCTCGGCCAGGCGCTATGCCGATTTGAAAGAGCAGCCCGCCTTTTGGGAGTGGTTCAACACCTTCCTGCCCACGGGGAAAGCGCCTGAATGCGGGGAGATGGTGCGCTTATTAAACCACGCGGACAGCCTGCAAAAAATCGCGGACACAGGGGCTGAAGCCTTCTACCGGGGCGAACTGGCGCAAAAAATCGTGCAGGACAGCCAGGAGCTGGGCGGGCATTTCACCCTGGCTGATTTTCATGACTACCAGCCTGAATGGGTCACACCCATTTCAGTGGACTACCGGGGCTATACGGTCTGTGAAATCCCGCCCAACGGCCAGGGCATCGTGGCCTTGATGGCGCTGAACATCCTTAAAAACTTTGATTTTAAAGAAAAGGAGTCCGCCGAAACCTTCCACAAGCAATTTGAGGCCATCAAGATTGCCTTTGCGGACGCCAAGCACTATGTAACCGACAAAAAGCAGATGCAGGTCACAGCGGAGGAGCTGTTAAGCAGCGCCTATGGCAAGAAGCGCGCCTTTGAAATCACCGACACAGCCGCCCTCCCCCACCCCGGGCAGCCAAAGGGCTCCGGCACGGTCTATCTTTGCACAGCCGACGGCGAGGGCAACATGGTCTCCTACATCCAGAGCAACTACATGGGCTTTGGCTCGGGCATCGTGGTGCGCGGCACCGGCATCGCGCTTCAAAACCGGGGGGCGGACTTCTCCCTGAATGAAAAGGACGCCAACTGCCTATTGCCCCGCAAAAAGAGCTATCACACCATCATCCCAGGCTTTTTATTGAAGGATGGCGAGGCCATCGGCCCCTTTGGCGTGATGGGCGGCTACATGCAGCCCCAGGGCCATGTGCAGGTGGTGATGAACCTGGTGGACTTTGGCCTAAACCCCCAACAAGCCCTGGACGCGCCGCGCTGGCAGTGGATGAAGGACAAGAACTTCACCGTGGAGTCCGGCTTTCACCCTGCGATTGCCAGCCAATTGGCCAAAATGGGCCATCAGGTGGAGATGATGCACGACGCCACTGGCTTTGGCCGCGGGCAAATCATCTGGAAGATGCCAAACGGCGCGCTGATGGGCGGCACCGAAGCCCGCACGGACAGCAGCATCGCCTGCTGGTAAAACGTCAATACACAAATGCCTTCCCCCTCCTTTTGCAGGGGGAAGTTTTTAGTTAAACCTTTGGGTGGAGCGTGTCCCTGACCAAGAACACAGTGCCCAGGGCCATGACAAAAAGCGCCAAAAAGTAAGTGCTGCTCAAGCCCTCGCCCAGGATGAGCAGCGACAGCGCCGCGCCCAAAAAAGGCGCCAGGGCGTAATAAGCGCTGGTTTTGGCCGCGCCGAGACTTCTTTGCGCGCGGATGTACATCAGGATGCTCAGCCCATAGGTGACAAAGCCCAGGGCCAGGGAAAACAGCAGGACAGGCAGCGCCGGCAGGCGTTCCCCGGTGAGGAAGGCCAGAACGAGGGAGCCCAGGCCTGAAAAAATGCCCTTGAGCGTCACCACCAGGAAGGTGTTTTTATGAGAGAGCATCCTGGTACAGTTGTTCTCAAGCCCCCAGCAGGCCGCCGCCAGCAGCACCAGCAAAGCCCCGGGGGCAAAGGTGAAAGCAAAAGGCCACTCAAGGGATAAGAGCAGGCTGGCCAGGGTGACCAGGACAAGCGCTTTCACCAGCGTCTTTGAAATGGCCTCCTTGAAAATCAAGAAGGCAATGAGGCTGGTGGCCACAATCTCAAAGTTGTTGAGCAGCGAGGCCTGAGAGGAGGGGGTGGTGGTCAGCCCCAGCATTAAAAAGATGGGTGCTAAAATGTCCAGGACGATCATGCCCAGCACATAGGGCAAATCCTTCTTGTTCAGGGGTTCCTCTTTGCCTTTTTTACGCGCGGAAAACAAATAGACCTGGCCAATGCCCAATCCCGCGCCCAGGTAGAGAAGGGCGGCCAGCATCAAAGGCCCGGTCTTTGGCAGCAGCAGCTTTGAAAAAGGAAAGCTGACCGCGTAGAATAACGCGGCCAGCACAGCCTGGGTCAGGGCTTTGGTTTCAGACCTCATAAAAATTGATCAGTAAGCCTTGGCGAAATACATGACCTTCTCAGCCGGCTTTTCACAGCAGACACATTTGTCATGAAAGGGCGTCTGGTCAAAGGGCATGTTGCGGGAGGTGGCGGAATAGGCCTCCTTGATCTTGTCCTCACAGGCGCGCTCACCGCACCACATGGCGCGCGCATAGCCGATCTGCACCTGCTCACCCAGTTCCTCAAAGCTGAACACGTCCTTTGTCTTGGACAGACGGAAGGCGTTGGCCTGGTCAAACATGGTCCTTGTGATGTCCTCAAGCAGGGATTTGATGGCCTCAGCCAGGTTTTCAAGCGGCAGGGTGCCTTTTTCAAAGGTATCCCTCCGCATATAGGTCACAACGCCGTTTTCAATATCCCTTGGGCCCATTTCAAGCCGCAGGGGCACGCC
>CAYOOZ010000132.1:0-6301 GCA_964405705.1 uncultured Christensenella sp. | reverse complement strand
TTTCAGTTGGTATGACCATTATCTTAGAAAATTTATCTCGTGTCCACACTATCTAATACTGTAGCCAGTTTGTACCAAAATACAATATGGAGGAAACCTATGTTCAAACGTCTTCTGGCCCTGATTCTGTCCCTTGTGATGCTCTTAGCCTTGGTCGCTGTTGTCACCGCAGAGGAGACCGTTGAGCTGCGTGTGCTCAACTACCTGGATATGACCTCCCCCAACTCCATTGAGGAATCCACGGTCATCTGGGAAGCCTTTGAGAAGGCCCACCCCAACATCAAGCTGGTCATGGAAAACGAATTCAACGAGCCCTTCCATCAGAAGGTGGAATCCTACGCCGCCTCCGGCAACCTGCCGGATGTCATCTATGTGTGGCCCTCAGGCCGCTCCACCACCCTGCACACCAAGAAGCTGTTAAAGGACCTGGCTCCCCTGGTGGAGCGCGATGGCCTTTCTGACAAGTACCTGCCCCTGGTGTTGGATCCCTCCCAGCAGGTTGGCGGCTACCTGGCCATGCTGCCCTCCGGCGTGACCGCGACCAACACCTTCTATGTCAACCTGGACGTGCTGGCGGATGCCGGATTAGAGCCCGCGAAGTCCTACTCCGAGCTGGTGGCCCAGGTGCCCGTTTTGGCCGCCAAGGGCTATGACACCGTGTTGATGCCCAACCAGGATACCTGGGTGATGCAGTCCTGCCTTTTCTCCCTGGTTGCCGGCCGCTTCATGGGCGAAGGCTGGGAGCAGAGGATCTTAAACGGCGAAGCCAAGTTCACGGATGCTGATTTCCTGGCCGCCCTCAACTTCATCAAGCAGATTTACGCGGACAAGGTCATTGACCCCGCCACCCTGGCCATCGGCTATGGCGAAGGCCCCGGCCTCTTTGCCCAGAACACCGCTGCCTACTACATCGACGGCGACTGGCGCATGGGCGCTTTCATCACCGACAAAACCACCGGAGAAGCGCTGATTCCGGTTGAGAAGCAGAACAACATCAAGATCACCGTCTTCCCGGACATCGATGTGGAAGGCGTCAAGATCAACAAGTCCAACACCGCCGTTTTGGCCACCGGCTTTGGCATCAACGCCGAGCTGGAAGATGGCTCCGCCAAATTGGAAGCGGCCTGGGAACTGGTCAAATGGCTGGAAGGCAAGGAAGTGCTGACCTACCGCCTGGAGACTGGCGGCCTGGCCACCCCCTCCCGCACCGACATCGACTATGCCAGCCTGACCTTGGAACCCCTGCAGGTTGAAATCGCCAACCTGGGCACCCAGTATGACAAGACCACCGTGGTCATTGACGGCGCCTTTGAAGGCCCTGTCTACACCCCGCTGAATGATGGCCTGCAGGCCATTGGCCTTGGCACCCAGACCCCCGAACAGGTCGCCCAGATCACCCAGGACGCCTTTGACGCCTGGCTGGCCACCAAGTAAGAATCATCCCAAAATCCAGTCCCCTGCCCTTTGGGGCGGGGGACTGGCCCATCAAAGAAGAGGGGGAAAGCCCATGACCATACAAAGAGAAAAACGGCTGTCCTACGCCGTGTTTGTCCTGCCTGCCTTGATCATCTACCTGGCTGTGGTGGCCTTTCCTCCTATTTTTTCAGTGATTTTAAGCCTGACGGACTACAACGGCGGGCCCATTTTTGGCGGCGCCAACATCAATTTTGTAGGCTTGAAAAACTATATCTGGATGTTCACCGAGCCCACCGGCAATTTTTACACCTCCCTGGCCAACAACATGCGCATTGTGGCCATTTCAGTCTTTGGGCAGATTCCCCTGGGCTTGATTCTGGCCTATGTCTTGTCCCGCAAGCTCATCAAGCGGGGCAACAGCTTCTTCCAGACCATGATTTACCTGCCCAATGTCATCTCCCCCATCATTGTGGGCGTGCTGTTTAATGCCATCATCTATGGCCGCAACTCGGTCTTGATGGAGGTGCGCCGGCTGTTTAACCCTCAGGCTGTCTTCACCCTCAACACCCAGCCCATGGTACCGGTACTTTTGGTCATCCTGTGGATGTACACCGGCTTTTACCTGATTATTTTCCTGGCCAATATGCAGCGCATTGATCCGGCCATCATTGAAGCCGCGCGGATTGACGGCGCGAAGGAGCCGCAGATCCTCTGGCACATCACCCTGCCCGCGCTGTCGGGCGTTATTATCACCTCTGCCATCCTGGCCATCTCAGGGTCTTTGAAAACATTTGACTTGATTTATGCCATGACATCCGGCGGCCCGGCAGGGCAAACCCGGGTGCTGTCACTATACATGTACCAGTCTGCCTTCCAGGGCGCGCCAAACTACCCGCTGGCCAACGCCATCTCCACCGTCATGGCGATCATCAGCATCGTCCTCATCGTCATCACCCAGCGCCTGGGTAAAGCCTTTGGCACAAAGGAGGATTAGCCATGGAACATAAAAACATCCCCTTGTGGGCCAAGGCCCTGGTATATATCCTGATGGGCATTTTTACCATCCTGGCCATCTATCCTATCTTCTGGCTGGTCGTCCAGTCCTTTAAGACCAATACGGCTTATTTGTCCACCAACAAGCTGTCCCTGCCGGTGCGCTGGTACACGGGCAACTACCCCTTTGTGTGGATTCAGGGCAATTTCTTTACCTTCTTTATCAACTCGGTTATCTACGCGGTGACCACCGTGGCGGCTGTGGTGGTCCTGTCCAACATGACGGGCTACGCCTTCGCTAAAATCCCTTCCAGGCTCACCAAGTGGCTCTATGGCTTGTTTATTGTGGGCATCCTGCTCACCATCCAGTCCATTCTGATCCCCTTGTTCTTAATGTCCATTGAGACAGGGCTGTACAACACCCGCCTGGGCGTGATCATCCCCTATGTGGCCCTGGGCCTGCCCATGGGCATCTACCTGTGCACGGACTTTATCAAAAGCATCCACAATGAGCTATTGGAGTCCGCCCGCATTGACGGGGCCAACTTCTTCCAGATCTTCTGGCGCATCGTGTTCCCCATGTGCGCGCCAGTCTCCGTCACCCTGGCCATCATCACCTTCACCGGCACCTGGAATGAGTTTGTGCTGATGAACCTTTTGACCGCGACAGACAAATACAAGGCCATTCCCGCCGCGGTCGGCCGTTATTCCGGCGCCCTGGGGTCAGACTATGGCAAGCTGTTCACCTCGCTGACAGTGGCCTTGATTCCCATCTTAATTTTCTACTTTGTTTTTAGAAAACAGATCACCAAGGGCGTGGCCGCCGGCGCGGTCAAGGGCTGATCAAAGCCCTCGCCAATTTCCCGGACTTTGCGCCGGGATTTTTTATTTGACCTCGTAGCCTGCCTCTTCAATGGCCTCCTTCAGGGCAGACAGGCTGATGGCCTGCGGGTCATAATGAACCTCAGCCAAATGGTTTTCAAGGTCCACCTTGGCTCCTTCAACGCCGGGGAGGGCTAATAGCGCGCCTTCCACCGCGCGCACGCAGTGCTGGCAGGACATGCCTTCAATGTGGATGATTTCCTTCATTTTCCTTCTCCTTGATGGTTGTTTTGTCTTGAGATATCGGCAAACCGCGCCTTGGCGCAGGCTGCCAAATCCTTGGGGTTCAGCATGATCTGGCTGCCAATTTGCCCGGCGGATACCAGGATAAAGGGCAGGTCCTGCGCGCTTTTGTCAATCAGAGTGGCCAAGGGCTTCTTCATGCCGATGGGGGAGCAGCCGCCCCGGATATAGCCGGTTAGCGGCTTGAGCTCGTCCACGTGCAGCATCCTTAAGCTCTTGACTGAAAAGGCAGCCGCGGCCTTCTTCAGGTCCAGCTCATCCGGACCCGCGATGAGGGCGACATAGCCGTTGTTGTCTGGCCCCATCATCACCAGGGTTTTGTACACTGTCTTTGGGTCCATCCCCAAAAGGCCAGCCACGGTGACCGCGTCCTTTGCCTCGTTCTCATGCGGGTAGTGCAAGGTCTCATAAGGGATGCCCCTTTGATCCAAAAGGCGCATGGCGTTTGTTTTCTCGTTTTTGCCCATTCTCTGTCTGCCTTGCCTTTCTTGCGGCGTGTTCTTGTGTTAAACTGATTATACACAAATAAATCGGGAGGCGTTTATGACATTTAAGCAGCAGTTTTATGACCTGGCGGCGCAGACCCTCATTAAGAACCTGGAAAAGCGCGGGATGGCGGGCTATTTTTGCCCGGATAAAGAGAGTGCTGTCGCAAAAGCGCTGGAATTGATGCCAAAGGGCTCCTCTGTGGGCTGGGGCGGCTCAGTCGGTCTGGCGGAGTTGGGTCTCATGGACGCGGTTAAGGTCGGGGATTACCAGGCGATTGACCGGCTCTTGTACAAAACCCCGGAGGAGAAAAAGCAGCTCAAGCGCGATTTGGCCACCTGTGACACTTTTCTGATGGGCGCCAACGCCATTTCCATGGACGGCCAACTGGTCAATATTGATGGCACCGGCAACCGCGTGGCGTATTTATGCCATGGGCCAGAGCAGGTCATCATCCTCTGCTCCATGAGCAAACTGGCCCCGGATCTGGACACCGCCATGAAGCGCGCCCGCAACCTGGCGGCCCCCGCCAACAACCTGCGCCTGAAGACCGGCAATCCCTGCACCTACAACGGCAAGTGCATTGATTGCTTTTCGGAGGAAACCATCTGCTGCCAGTTTGTGATCACCCGCTTTTCCAAGCCCAAGGGCCGGGTGAAGGTCCTCCTCATCGGGGAGGAAATTGGGCTTTAATCCTTCCTGATAAAAAGAGCAGATTAGTAGTTGGTCAGGTTGTAGTTCTCAATCGCGTCATTGGCCAGGTTGGTCAGCTTGGTGACCGCCTCCTGGGGGGAGAGGCCCTTTAAGAACACTTCCTCAGTCACATCTTCCACATACTGGCGCACTTCGGGGAAGACGGACAACAGGCTGCCCACATACTCGGGGCCGGAGTCATGCAATTGGTCCAGCGCGGTCTGGAACTGGGGGTATTTGGCGATGTTGGCCTTGAAGGTCTCGGTCTCATGCGCCTTCATGTTGATGGGGAAGTAGCCGGTGGAGGCATTCCAAACGGCCTGGTTTTCCGGGGAAATCATGTACTGGATGAACTCCCAGGAGGCGTCCATTTTGGCCTCATCGCCGGAGTTGACCATCCACAGGGTGCCACCGCCGGTGGAGACGCCGCCCTTGTCCTCAGCGTTCACATAGGGGAAATAGGCGGTGCCCACTTCAAAGGTATCGCCCACGTTGGCCAGGACACCAGCCAGGTTGGCGGTGGAGGCTAAGAAGATGGCGGTCTTGCCAGCCACAAAGGCCGCGCGCGCCTGGGAGGTGCCACCGCGCTCGACGTAGTAGGTAGAGGGGCTCTTGGCAATCTTCTCCCACATGGTGAAGAGGTCCAGCGCCGCGCCGTTCTCATCAAAGGCGACCTTGGTGGCATAGGACTCACGGCCATTGCCGTTGTTGACATACTCGCGGCCCATCTTGCCCACCCACTGCTCAAAGAACCAGCCGTAGTTGGAGAAGGTGAAGCCAGCGCGGTCAATGCTGCCGTCCGCGTTCTTGGTGGTCAATTTTTCGGCGATTTCCAGGATGCCGTCAACGGTGGTGGGGATTTCTGTGATGCCGGCTTCTTCAAAGGCGGTCTTGTTAAAATACATCAGGGGGGTGGAGCAGTTGAAGGGCATGGAGTTGATCACGCCGTTAATGGTGTAGTAGGCGAGGAGGTTGGGCTCAATCACGCTGGTGTCAAAGCCGGTCTTGTCGATGTAGTTTTGCACAGGCACCATCTTGCCAGAGTCGATGATGAAGCGGGAGCCGATTTCATAGCTCTGCACGATGTCAAAGGGCAGCGCTTCGCCCATGGCGGTGGCTTTCAGCTTGTTGATGGCGTCATCATACTCGCCCTGGTACTGGGCTTCCACTTCGATCTTGTCCTGAGAGGCGTTGAAGGCTTCCGTCATCTTGGCGATGACCTCGGCATTGGTGCCGCCCAAGGAGTACCAGAAGACCACCTTGGTCTTCCCGCCCTCGGCTAACACAGAGAGGCCGGTTAAAACCATCATGAGAACCAGGAGGAGTGCAACCAGTCTTTTCATAAGATCCCCTTTCAAATTTGGCTATTTATTCGCCGTCTTTTGGCGCAAAGCCCGCAAAGAAAAACGGTGTGGGAATTATCCCTTCACCGCGCCGGCCATCAGGCCATTGATGAGCTGCTTTTGCATAAACACGAAGATGGAGAGGGAGGGCACCAGCACCACCACCACGCCGGCCATCATCAGCCCAATCTGCTCAGAGTCGATGTCATAAAGCTGGGAGATGCCAATTTGCGCCGTGCGCACGC
>CAYOOZ010000131.1:4096-6417 GCA_964405705.1 uncultured Christensenella sp. | reverse complement strand
GTGTTTGCACAGCCTATCCAATGGAATCTGAAAGTCTTCCCGCAACTGATGCCGCAGGTAGTTGGCGTTTAAGACCGCCATACCGCTGGCCTGTGGTAGCCCTTCATTCCCCAAGGTCAGGATGTAGGTCAAGGCGCGGGCAACCACCAGGAAATTGCCGTAAAAGGCACGCACCTGGCCCACGCTCTGCGGCTTTTCGCCATCCCAGACGCGGGAACCCATGTGGCTGATGGGCAAAAACTCCTTGAGCAGCTTTTTGCAGCCCACTGGGCCTGCCCCGGGGCCGCCTCCCCCATGGGGGGTTGAGAAGGTCTTGTGCAGGTTTAGGTGAATGACATCAAAGCCCATATCACCCGGGCGTACCCAGCCCATAATGGCGTTTAAGTTGGCGCCATCATAGTAGTTCAGTCCGCCGGCTTCATGCACAAGGCGGGTGATCTCAAGGATGTTGCGGTCAAAAATGCCCACGGTGTTGGGATTGGTCAGCATCAAGCCAGCCACTGTATCATCCAGAACAGCCTTGAGCGCCTCCAGATCCACACAGCCATCCGCGTCAGAGGGCACATGGGTGACTGTGAAGCCCACCATGGCAGCACTTGCCGGGTTGGTGCCGTGTGCGGAATCCGGCACGATGATGCGCTTGCGCTTGGTATCCCCGCGGCTTTCGTGGTAGCGCTTCATCAAAAGCAGCCCAACATATTCCCCATGTGCGCCAGCAGCCGGCTGGAAGGTCATATCATCCATGCCGGTGATCTCACACAGCAGTTCTTTGGCCGTGCTTAAAACCTCATAGCAACCCTGCACGCTATCCTTGGGCGCCAGGGGATGAATCTTGGCAAAGCCGGGCAGGGCAGCAACAGCTTCATTCACGCGGGGGTTGTATTTCATGGTACAGGAGCCCAGGGGATAAAAACCACTGTTGACCCCAAAGGTCTGCTTGGCCAATTCTGTGTAATGGCGGCCGATGGCCACCTCGCTGATTTCAGGGAGGCGCGGCTGTTCAGCCCTGGCCAGATGCTGGGGCAGCTCCCTTTTGGGGAAGGTGCTTTTTGGCATCACAAAAGTCCGGCGTCCCGGGACACTGCGTTCAAAAATCAGTTTCATTGCCCGCACACCTCCTTGATGAGGTTGATGATGTCGTCAATGGCGGCTTTGTCCAGTTTTTCCGTCACGCACCAAAGCAGCTTGTCATTAACTGTCAGCCCGCAAAGGACGCCGTGTTTGGCCATTTCCTTTTCAAACGCGCGTACATCCATGGGGCAGTTGGTTAAAAACTCATTGAAGAATTCGGCCTGGTGCACACGCTCAAAGCCCTGGAGCTTTTGAAGCTCATCAGCGAAATAATGCGCGCCTTCATAGCACAGCTGCGCCACCTCATTTAAGCCCTGTGGGCCCATGGTGGTCAAATAGACGGCCGCCGTCATCGCGCAAAGCGCCTGGTTAGTACAGACGTTGCTGGAGGCCTTCTCCCGCCTGATGTGCTGCTCACGGGCCTGGAGGGTGAGGACATAGGCACGCTTTCCATTTCGATCCACCGTTTCACCGGCAATCCGGCCAGGCAGCATGCGCATCATATCCTTTTTGGCGGTCATGATACCAAGGTAGGGTCCACCCCAGCTCATGGGGATGCCCAGGGACTGGCCCTCGGCCACGGCGATGTCAAAGCCCATTTCAGCCGGTGTCTTGCACAAGCCCAGAGAAATTGGATAAAAGCCCATAACTGCCTTGGCGCCGGCTTTGTGGGCCAGATTGGCCACCTGCTCGGCATCCTCAAAGAGGCCAAAGAAGTTGGGCTGCTGGACATAGACACAGGCGGTGTCAGCGGGCAGGCTTTCAAGCGCGCTCATGTCCAAAAGTCCATCCTTCTGGGGCAGCTCTACAAACTCCACATCCCGGCCCCAGCAGTAGGTTTTAATTGTTTGGATGACTTCCGGATGCGCAGTGGAGGCCACATAGACCTTGGAGCGGTTGCGCGTTTGGGTCATCATCACGGCTTCCGCCGCGGCGGATGCGCCATCATAGATGGAGGCATTGCTCACATCCATGCCGGTCAATTCGCACATCATGGTCTGGTACTCAAAAATAGACTGCAGGACCCCCTGGCTGATTTCGGCCTGATAGGGGGTGTAGGTGGTTAAAAACTCTTCCTTGCTTGTCACTGTGGACACGATGGCCGGGATATAGTGGTCATAGGAACCAGCACCACGCAAAACGGTCTGGAAGACGGTGTTTTTAGCGGCAATCCTCTCCATCTTTGCCCGGACAGCCATCTCAGACAAGCCTTCGGGGATGTTGACAGAGTCATCAAGCAGCACGCTTTG
>CAYOOZ010000131.1:3642-4086 GCA_964405705.1 uncultured Christensenella sp. | reverse complement strand
GATCGTTATGCGGTTTGCCTCAGGCACATTCAGGGCCTGCAGCATTTCAAGCTGTTCTTGTTTAGTGGAGGGCAGGTAACTACCCATTCTACGCCTCCTTGCTGATGAGCTCTTTATACTGCTCAGCCGTGAGGAGGTTTTCAAGGCCGGTGGCATTTTTCACTTTCACAATCCATGCGGAATAGGCATCTTCGTTCATCAGTTCGGGCTTGTCCAGAAGCTCTTCATTGACCTCTGCAATCACGCCGGAAACCGGGCTGATGATGTCGCTCACGGCCTTCACAGATTCCACATCGGCAAAAGGCTCATCCACAGTGACCTCGTCCTCCAGGTTGGGCAGGTTGGCGGCACCGCCGGTGAGGACGGCTCCGGCCAGCAGCTTGTCGCTGAAGTCGGACAGCTTGATCTGGTTCCATACGTTCTGCAGGATTTCCTCGACGCGGG
>CAYOOZ010000131.1:0-3632 GCA_964405705.1 uncultured Christensenella sp. | reverse complement strand
TTGGGCAGGTTGATGAACACCAGGTCGCCCAGTTCCTTCTGAGCAAAATCGGTGATGCCGATGATGGCCAGGTCGCCTTCAACCTTGACCCACTCGTGTGAAGCAGAATACTTGAGTTCGTTTGGTAAATTCATGAAATCCTCCTATATATCCATTTAATCAGGAACGTTTGTAAAAGGGCATCGGGACCACCTTGGCCTTCAGCCGACGACCACGCACATCAAGGGATACCTCATCCCCCTCATTAAGCCGGCCTTTTTCCACCAAGGCCATGGCATGGGCCTTGTTTAAATAGGGAAGCAGGGTGCCGCTGGTGGTTTCGCCGATCTTATCCTCGCCCAAAAAGACCTCGCAATGCTCCCTGGCAATGCCGCGGTCCAAAAGCAGCAGGCCGACGCGCTCGCGCGCGGGCTCGCTGATTTTCTGCAAGGCATCCTTGCCGATAAAGGTTTCTTTGTCCATTTTGACAAAGTTGGCCAGCCCTGCCTCCAGGGGGGTGATGTCATCGGACATCTCATGGCCATAAAGGGGCATAGAAGCTTCCAGGCGCAGGGTATCCCTGGCGCCCAGGCCGCAGGGAATCAAATCTTCTTCCTCCCCTGCTTTGAGCAGTTTTTTCGCCAGGTCTACCACCTGATTGGGCGCGCAATACAGCTCATACCCCATTTCACCAGTATACCCCGTACGGGAAACCAGGCACGGAATGCCCGCAACGCTTAGGTCTTGAACAAAGCTATAATATTTCTGGGGTAAAAGGGCTTCATCCACCAATTTGGACAGGATGGCCTTGGCCTTGGGCCCTTGCAGGGCCAATTGAGCATATTGATCTGAAAGGTCCAGGATCTCAACTTCACCCTTTTTATGCGCATTAAACCAGGCAAAGACCTTGTCCTTGTTGGCGGCGTTGGGCACCAGGAAATACTCGTCCTCCGCGAATTTGTAGACAATCAGGTCATCCACAATGCCGCCTTTCTCATTGCAGATAGGGCTGTAGCGCACGCGTCCAACTTCCAGTGTTGAGTAATCATTGGTCAGGAAGTTTTGTAGGTTCAAGAGGGCGTCCTTGCCCTTGATCAGGATTTCACCCATGTGCGACACATCAAACAGCCCACAGGCCGTCCTGACTGCCATGTGCTCCTTGATGACGCCGGTTTCGTACTGTACAGGCAAAAGGTAGCCGCCAAAGGGAACGATTTTGCCGCCCAGCTCCAAGTGAAGCTCATACAAAGGGGTCTTTTTGTCCATATTTTTCTCCTTATAGCAAAGGCATGCAAATCTGCATGCCTCTGTCTGTTGACCTTCAGGATTCCCCGGTAACCGGGTTGCCTGTTAGGTGCTTTTCAGCTTTCCAGAGCCTCGTCCCAACCCGGTCTGTTTGCCTGAGAGTTTTCGCATTCCCCTTCGGCGCCGCATGACACGGTCTCTCCCGGGTTGTTCAACCGAAGAGCTATTATTTTTTAACGGTGCGGCGCAGGTAAGCCGGGACGCCCAGGTCATCCTTTTCAGCCTGGGGCGAGGGCTGCTGCGGCTGCTGGTAAGGCGCAGGCTGCTGCATGGGCTGCTGTTGATAGTTAGGGGCCTGCTGCACATAGGGGTAGGGCTGTTGCTGTTGCGGGTAGGCTGGGGCTGCTTGCTGGGGCATGCCCATCATGGGCACCTGGGGGGCAGGCCGGCTGGTGCCCGGGAAGAAGGACTGCTCCTGATTCTCATAGAAGTTTTGAACGGAAGGCGCTTCAAAGCCGCTGGTGTCCTGGCGCTCAAGGGGCGTTCTGTTTTCATAGGGGTTCATCGCCGCTGTTGCGCTGCCATAAGGCACGCTGGCCTTGAAGGGCTTCTTCTTGGATTCGCGGGTGGGAAAGGCGCTCTTTTCAAAGCCGGTCGCGATAACCGTGATGCGGATTTCATCCTTGAGTGTCTCATCAACCCCGGCGCCAAAGATAATGTTGGCTTCGCTATCGGCGCTCTCCTGAACCAATTTGGCCGCCTCGTTGATTTCCAGGATGCCAATGTCCGGAGAACCGGTGATGTTGATGAGGAGGGCGCGCGCGCCGTCAATCTTGGTCTCAAGCAGCGGGCTGGCGATGGCGGACTTGGCAGCGTCTGAGGTGCGGTTTTCGCCCTTGCCAACGCCAATGCCGATGTGGGCCATGCCACCGGATTCCATGACGGTTTTCACGTCCGCAAAGTCCAGGTTGATCAGAGCGGGCAGAGCGATTAAATCGGAAATGCCTTGGATGCCTTGGCGCAACACATCGTCCGCTACGCGGAAGGCTTCCAGCATGGAGGTGCCGCGGGCGACCACTTCAAGCAGCCTGTCATTGGGGATGACCACCAGGGTATCCACAAACTGTTTTAATTCATTGATGCCAGACTCGGCATTGCGCATGCGCTGTTTGCCTTCAAATTGAAAGGGTTTGGTGACAACAGCGATGGTGAGGCAGTTTAGATCCCTGGCGATGTCGGCCACCACAGGGGCAGCGCCCGTGCCAGTGCCGCCGCCCATACCGGCAGTGACAAAGACCAGGTCAGCGCCCTTTAAGTGGGAGGCAATTTCCTCCCGGCTTTCTTCGGCCGCGCGCTTGCCAATCTCAGGCACAGCGCCAGCGCCCAGGCCCTTGGTCAGCTTTTCGCCGATTTGGATTTTTTTATCCGCGCGGGATGCCGTCAGCGCTTGTTTGTCGGTGTTCACCGCAATAAACTCAACGCCTTTAAGCCCGGCTTCCACCATTCGGTTCACTGCGTTGGCACCGCCGCCGCCGCAACCGACCACCTTAATTGACGCGAAACTGCTCGTGATTTCAGGCTCCACTTGCTTTACTTGCATGGATGGCCTCCTTTGTTGGTTTGTGCCCTTAGCCATTGAGCAAGCCGCGCAGGAAGCCCCGCAAGCCTGATTGATTGGCATTGGCTGTATTCTTGGTATCAATAATTAAATCCAGCAAGCCCAGGGAACTGGAATAAATGGCGCTGGATAGTTTGACCGCCTTGCGCGGCAATTCACGCACAGGGCGCTCCATCTTCTCAGACAGGTGCTCGCGCCCACCCTTGTTGATGGCCAATCCGCCACCGGTCAGGTACACCGGAGACCAGTTGCCCAGGCGCACACCAGAATCCTTGACAGATTGGACAATGGCTTCGCAGATTTCATCCGTGCGTGGCAGAAGGATGTCCGCGACTTTGTCGCGGGTAAAGGTTTCCGTCGCGCCATTGGACAGCACCACATCAAAGCTGTTCTTGGCGCTGCCAGCGCCAAATTCAAAGCTCCGCTTGAGCTGTTCGGCAGAATCCAGCGGGATTTCAAGCCCATAGGCCAGGTCCGCCGCCATGTGGCCTCCGCCCAGAGGCAGGGTCTTGTGGAAGATGATGGCATCCCCTTCCACCGCGATGATATCGGTGTTTAAGTAACCGATGTCGATTAAAAGCGCTGTGCGGTCCCGGTCGGTTTCGGAGATGAACAGCATGCCCTCACCAATCAAGGTGGAGAAAAAGCCGGCTGCCGTCTTTCCAATGGCCAGAAGACGCTGGGTAATGTCCTCGATGAAAAAGCGGTCCGCAACCACATAGGTAATCAGCGCGCGCAACTCATTGCCGTGCTGGTTTAAAGGTTCCAAGGTCTTCTTGCCATCGTCCAC
>CAYOOZ010000130.1:0-6432 GCA_964405705.1 uncultured Christensenella sp. | reverse complement strand
GGTTTCGCCGTTGTACGAGAAGGAATCTGCCTGTGCGGCGATCGCTTCGGATACCTGGCGGGCAAAATCAAAGGCTGCGAAGTTCAGGGTTAAAATGTTCAGCTTCTCCTGCGCGTGTACTTGGGTGGAAGGGGAGAGGAAGAGGGCGAAAAGCAGCAGCAGGGCGATCAACTTTTTCATGGGGTCCTTTCATATACAGGCCATTGGCCCAGTCGGGTTAATGGCTCGTGCGGCAGGCGCTGCACAAGCCGGGCAGGATGCATTCGTTTTCCAGCAGGCGAAAGCCGTGGTCGTGATAAAGATGCTCTTCAAACGCGTCCACAGCCTCACAGGTCAGGGCGGCGATGAGGCCACAGTGATTGCAGCGCACCGAGATGTTGCGCGGGAAGAGCCCCCGGTATTGGTACCTGGCGGTTGTTTCGGGGCTATTTTCATTCACCTTAAACAGCAGGCCTTCTTCCAAAAGCCTGGCAATGACGCGGTAGATGGTGGTGCGGCCGATGGCCTGGCCCCTTGTGGCCAGCTGCTCGCGCGCCTCCTGCGCTGTCATGGACTGCTGGGGCAGGCTCTTAAAAAAGGCCAGCACAGCGTTCCTCTGCTTGGTGTTATAGGTCTTCCGCCTTTCCATGCGTCCTCCAATCTGGTACTCAGTACCGAATTATACCCCCTTTTGCGCAAAGGTCAAGCGCTAATCTTGAACATTTCAAAACACGAACAAAACATACAAAATGGCAAAAATAGTTCTGATTGTCCCTTGACACCCCTTCCTTGCTGTGCTATTCTTCGCCAGGTGATTCGGAACGCTTCTGGCAAGGAGGGGCTGAAATGTCCGGAATTCTCAATCAAAAGCGTACAAAACAGCTCCAAGGGGCTGTTTTTTTTATCCGAACCCAATAATAAAAAACGGAGGGCTTCCCCATGACCACACGGAACAAACAGAGCTCCTATCTGCCGGATGAGCGTCCATCAACCGGCAAACTGCTGCTCTACGCCCTGCAGCAGGTCATTGTCATGTTCCCGGCCACGGTGATTGTCGCGCTCATCACTGGCTTCCAGGTGTCCACCACCGTCTTTGCCTCTGGTCTGGCCACAGTGTGCTTCACCTTCATCACCGGCGGCAAAATCCCAATGTACTACGGCTCCTCCTTTGCCTACTTAACGGCCATTGGCAGCCTGAAGTTGGGCGAGGTCACCTTCAATGAGGTCATGCGCACCTCAGGGGGCATCCTGCCGCCGGAGTACATCTCCATTGCTCAGTTTGGCATCATCTTTTCTGGCCTGGTGTCGATCGCGGCCGGCCTTCTGGTTCGCTGGGGCGGCAAGGGCATGGTGGAAAAAATCCTGCCCGCCCAGGTCACCGGCCCCATCGCCATGATCATCGGCCTCACCCTGGCTGGCAATGCCATGTCAGACGCGGCCCCCGTCGCGGTCGCGGCCAACGGCTTAAAGGCCGCGGGCGACGCCCTCATTGCGCAGCTTGGCAATTTGGCGGACCCGGCCACCGTTTCCTCCACCTTAAACACGGCCATGGCCTCCCTGGGTGATACGGTCACCTCGGCTTTGGCCGCTGTGCCCCAGGCCACCGTGTACAACTCCAACTGGGTTTGGGTTGTTTCCCTGTCCACCCTGCTGGCCACCGTCCTCTTCTCCCGTTACTTAAAAGGCTTCCTGGGCCAGTTGCCGCTGCTCTTGGGCGCGGCGGTCGGCTGCGGTGTGGCAGGGTTGCTCTATGCCTTTGGCGGGCCTGAAATGAGCCTGTTCCGTTCCATTCCAGATGCCGCGCTCAGCGCCTCTGTTTGGAAACTGGGGGACGGCAGCATCTTTGCCCTCCCGGCCTTCACCCTGCCCACCGTCTCCTGGGCGGCTGTCGCGGCGGTCATGCCCATCGCCATTGCAACTATCCCTGAATCCACCGCGCACATCTATCAGTTGGACATCTATGTCAACAACGAGGCCAAAAAGCGCGGCAAGCACTATGACATCTCCTCCCTCTTGGACCGCAACCTGATTGGCGATGGCGTGTGCGACATGATTTCTGGCGCGGTTGGCGGTCCGGCCGGCACCAACTACGGCGAAAACATTTCCACCATGGCCATCACCAAGGTCTTCTCCGTCCCGGTCATGTTTGCCGCCGGCATCCTGGCCATGGTCATCTCCTGCTTCACCCCCTTCATCAAGGTCATCTTCGGCATCCCCCAGGCGGTTATCGGCGGGCTTGAAATCTACCTGTTTGGCGCCATCGCGGCCCAGGGCATCGCCATCCTGATTGAAAAGGGCGTGTCCATGTTTGACTCCAAGAACATCGCCGTCATCGCCGTCATCATGACCTTTGGCCTGGGCGTCAACTACTTCTTTGGTGGCAACATCAACTTCTTTGGCATCAACGTGCCCGCCATCGCCGGCGCAGCTGTCCTGGGAATCGTGCTTAACTTCCTCCTCTCCTTTGGGGATAAGAAGGTCGCCAAGGCTGACGCTTAGTCACATCGTTACTAATGAAAGAAGGCTGCTGGGCGACCGGCAGCCTTCACTCTTTATTCAATCATCCTGACAAGGCGAAAATGCGAGTTCTCGTTGAAAATCAAGCATTTACTGACAAGGCTTTGGCGAACATCAAGGGATTGCATGAATTCTGTATTTTTCATTCATTCGTTTCGGAAATTTTGGTTGACCGTTTTATTCATTATCTGTCAAGCCTTGCCATGATTCTGCCCCATTCGCATAAAATGGTTTGTCTTGCATAAATGCAGTCCTGTATGTTATTCTTATTCACACACTGGCAGTAGATTGCCAAAATCTCAGAAACTTGAGGAGGAACCCGGAATGAAGAAAATGCTCTCCATCGTCCTGGCGCTCGTGCTTGTGCTGTCCCTGGCAGCCACTGCCCTGGCCAGCGACCTCCCCACCCCTGGCCCCAAGCTTGGTGACAAGCGTGTCCGCCAGGCCCTGCTCTATGCCCTGGACCGCGCCAGCTTTATCAAGGCTGAATACGGCGATGACCTGGCTGAGGTCGGCATGGCGCCCATCTCTCCCACCTCCTGGGCCTTCCCGGACGCCAGCGAATTGAACCCCTATGCCTTTGACATGGACAAGGCCAATGCCCTTCTGGACGAAGCTGGCTGGGTCAAGGGCGAAGATGGCCTGCGCTACAAGGATGGCGAGAAGCTCAGCCTGCGCTGGCTGGTCTATACCGATTCTCCCTGGCCGGGCACCCTGTCTGGCATGGCTGCTGACACCTGGAAGCAGCTGGGCGTTGAATTGATCATCGAGCAGATGGACTTCAATACCGTCGCCGCCAAGACCATGGACGCCGCCCCCGGTGAAAAGGATTTTGACATCTACACCATGGGCTTCTCCCTGTCCATTGATCCGGATCCCACAGGCGCCCTGTTTGACTTTGACGCCTACAGCGCCGGCGGCTTCAACGCGACTGGCTACTACAACAAGGAAAGCCAGGACCTGATTGCTAAGGGCAAATCCTTCTTCACCCCCGAAGAGCGCGCCCCCATCTACCAGGAGTGGGCCAAGCTCATGAACGAAGAGATCCCCACCGTCATCGTTGCCTACCGCAACGAAATCTGGGCGGTCAACAACCGTGTCAAGGGCTTGGACCAGAACGCTTACATGAAGTGGCCTGGCCTCCTGGACAAGATCACCCTGGAAGGCGATCAGGTCTTAAAGTTTGGCGAGTCCAGCTTTGACGGCGTGTTCAACCCCATCCTCTCCGACAACGTGTACGATGCCTACATCGTGGACACCATCTTTGAACCCCTCATCACCAATGACGCCGAAGGCCAGTACTACAGCAACATCGCTGATTACACCCTGTCTGAGGACAAGCTCACCTACACCTTCACCATCAAGGACGGCGTGGTCTTCTCCGATGGCACCCCCGTCACCACCAAGGACGTGGCCTTCACCTACAACACCATCGCCCGCAAGGACTACACCGGCCCGCGCCTCTATGCCATCACCCCCATGAAGGGCTATGACGAGATCGTCGCTGGCACCGCCGAAACCATCTCCGGCATCGAAATCAAGGACGACAAGACCATCTCCTTCACCTTCAAGGAAGCCGCCCCCTCCAACATCGAGTCCTTCGCCTATGGCATCCTCTCTGAGGCCTATTATGCAGCGGACTCCTGGGAAGATTTCCTGGCCAAGAACGACCAGCCCATGGGCTCTGGTCAGATGCTGTTTGACGGCTATGCCTCCGGCGAATATGTCAGCCTTGTCCGCAACGACAAGTACTGGGATGAAGCCCGCAAGGCCACCATCGAAGGCGTCTACATCACCATCGTCCCCAACGAGACCAAGATCTCTGCCATCCAGCTTGGCAACATCGACTTTGCCCAGCTCAACGCCAACAAGGCCAACGTGGCCGCGGTTGACGCCCTGGAGAATGCCACCCTGACCAAGTACCTTGGCAATGGCTACACCTTCATGGCCTTCAACACCCTCCATTAATTCCCATCTTTGAAGGCTGAGGGAAAGGGAAACCTTTCCCTCAGCTTTCCTTGATGTAAAAAGGAACCTTGAATGAAAAATTATATTATCAGGCGCCTGCTTCAAATTATACCTGTGTTCTTAGGAGTGCTGCTGATTTTGTTCATTCTCCTGGAAACCGCGCCGGGCAGCCCGGCCTCCACGATGATGAACCCCAAGATGACAGCGGAGCAAAAAGCCATCCTCAATGAGCGGCTGGACCCGGACAAACCTTTTTATGAGAAATTTGTCAACTGGGTTATCGAAGCCTTCAGCGGCAACCTTGGTTTTTCCAACAAGTATAAGAAGCCTGTGATGGAAGTTATCGGCACCTATATTGTGCCCACCTTCCGCCTCTCTGTGGTTGCGCTGATGATTTCGCTGCTCATCGGCATTCCGGTGGGCATTCTTTCGGCCACCAAACAGCGCTCCCTGGTTGATAACAGCATGACGGTGGTGTCCTTAATCGGCATCTCCATGCCCACCTTCTTCTTTGGCCTCCTGCTGCTCAAGTTTTTCGCTGTGGACCTGCAGTGGTTCCCGCTATATGGCGCGCAAAACCATATGTTGCGCAACAAGGAGTGGTATGTGGTCTGGGGGGACATCGCCTGGCACCTGGTGTTGCCCGGCATGGTGCTGGGCCTGGCCAGCACGGCCAGCTTCATGCGCTATACCCGCTCCTCCATGCTGGAAGTTATCCGTCAGGATTATATCAGGACGGCAAGGGCAAAGGGCTTAAAGGAAAAGGTGGTCATCTACCGCCATGCCTTCCGCAACGCCGTCATCCCCATCATTACCCTGCTGGGCTTTTCAATCCCCGGCCTGGTATCTGGCGCTGTTTTGACAGAAAGCATCTTTGGCTATCCTGGTCTTGGCAAAATATCCGTTGAGGCGGTCAACGCCCGTGACTATCCCCTCATCCTGGGCATCAACGCCATGCTGTCCATCTTAACCCTGGTCAGCACGCTGGTGGCAGACGTGTTTTATGCGGTGGCAGACCCCCGCATCAAATACGACTAAGGGGAGGAGTAGAAATCATGACAACCATTAAGAAATCAAAAGAAAATCTCTCCTACTGGGGCGGCGTAATCTACCGCCTGCGCAAGAACCACCTGGCCATGATCAGCCTCTATGTGCTCTTAGTCATTGTATTGGCGTGCATCTTTGTGCCATTTTTGTCCCCCTTTAGCATGGAAGTAACCGACTTAGCCCGCAGCGAATTGCCCCCCAATGGCACCAACTGGCTGGGCACGGATAAAATCGGCCGCGATCTGTTCACCCGTCTGTTCTACGGCGGGCGTATCTCCCTGGGCATCGCCCTGGTGGTCACCGCGATTCAGTGCGTGGTGGGCATCATCATCGGCAGCATCGCCGGATATTACGGTGGCATTGTAGATGCCATCATCATGCGCATCTGCGAGGTCTTCATGTGCTTCCCCTTCCTCCTGATGTGTATCACCATCGCGGCTGTTCTGGGCAACTCCATCGGGGTGCTCATCTTTACCCTGGTCGTCCTCTCCTGGCCTTCCATCGCGCGCATTGTGCGCGGGCAGATCCTCTCCCTGCGCGAGCAGGAGTACATGGAGGCCTGTGAGGCCCTGGGCATCAGCGATTTTAAGCGCATCTTCAAGCACCTTTTGCCCAATGTCCTGGCTTATGTCATCGTCTACGCCACCCTGGGCATGGCCAGCGTCATCCTGACAGAAACTGCCCTCTCTTTCCTGGGCCTGGGCGTATCCCCGCCCACCCCCACCTGGGGCAATATGATGCAGGAGGCGAGGGAATTAATGACCATCAGGGACAAGTGGTGGTACTGGATTCCCCCGGGCCTGGCCATCTTCATCAGCGTCATGTGCTTTAACCTCCTTGGCGATGGCCTGCGTGACGCCATCGACCCCAAGCTCAAGCGCTGAGGAGGCAGAAAAATGAAAACCAATAAAACCAGAACCT
>CAYOOZ010000129.1:4521-6581 GCA_964405705.1 uncultured Christensenella sp. | reverse complement strand
TGGGCGAAATCATCAGCAAAAACCGCAACATCACCCGCGGGGTCAAGGTGGAGGTGGGCACAGAGGAAGTCTCTGTGGACCTGTACACCATCGTTGAGTATGGCCAGCCCATTCAAAAGGTGGCCTCCGAGGTGCAGGAGAACGTCCGCAAATCCATTGAGTCCATGACCGGCCTGCGCGTGGTGCGCGTGGACATCCATGTCCAGGGCGTCAGCTTTGAGAAGGACAAAAAGGAAAACCAGAGCCGGATTGAAGCGGCCAATGTCCAGCACATCACAGCCGCCACCCCTGACAAAAAGGCCAAGAAGGACGAAAAGCAGGCCAAAGCCCGCGAGGAGGTGGCCGCCAAAAAGGCAGAGGAAGCCAAGGCCGAGGAGCCCAAAGCGGAAGTGGTTGAAACCCCAGTGGTGGTGCCGGAAGCTGAAAAAGCCCCAGAGGCTCCTGTGGCTGAATCCACAGAAAAAACCGAAGAAAAGCCGGAACCCGCCCCTGAAAAGAAGCCCGCTGCGCCCAAGCGCCGCAAGGCTTAATTATCAAAGCTACTGTGATGAAACTGAAATTCACACACAAGCTGCTTCTGTTTGTGGGCTCCTTGTTTATGATGCTCATTGGCATAGCCATTATCTTGGGTAGCCTGCAGTTTAACGCCATCCCCATCCGCCAGGAAGGCGAGGGTTTTTTGACGGTGTCCCGCTTCCTCTTTCTCTTATCGGGTCTCATCGTCATCGCCTTTGGGGTCTTTTGCCTCAGCCTGCCCCACCGCTTAAAGCAAAGCAAGTTGGACTTCATCACCCAGAAGACCGAGACGGGGGAACTCAAGATCAGCACCCAGGCGATTGAGGCCATCATCCAAAAGAGCTTAAGCCAGCAGGACGCGGCCAAGCTCCAGCGCTTTTTGGTTCTGCCGCAGAAAAACGGGGTGGAGGTGGACCTGATGGTTTCTTTCGCTGGCAATGTTATGATCCCTGAGGCTGTGACGGACATCCAGCAGCACATCAAGAAAACGCTGAAGCAAACCCTGAACATTGAGGCCCGGGAAATCAAGGTGACCGTTGAAAAAGCGGATTTGACCGCCGTCAATTCACCCCACCGTATCAAGACTGAGCCCCTGAACCTGAAAACAAGAACCGAAGAACAAGCCACAAAGGATTGAGGAGAGACATCAAGATGGACAACCTGAATGAAAAAATGAAGAATGCTTTCAAACCCGGCGCGCCCTGCGCCAGGGCGGCCTATGGGATTTCCTTCTTTCTGGCGGGCTTGCTGTTTGTCTTCCTGGGCTTTTGGAAGGCCCTTTTGGTCATCGTGCTGACCTTGGTCGGCATCTTCATTGGTTCCGGCGAGCCCATTGGCAAAGCCGCGGCCAAGGTAGCCAACAAGATTATTCCGGAGAAGAACAAAAAGGTTGTCTACACCCCTGAAGACCTGGAAAAGGTGCGCAAGGCTGCCGAAATGAAGCGCGAAAACCAGGAAAAAACAGAACAGGCGAAAGAAGCAGAATAAATGTCAATACACGCGGCACGCCGCATTGCGTTGCAAAAGATTTTTGCCAGCCAGTTTCGTGGCGATGAGACTGAAAGCGTTCTGGAAGGTCTGGAAGACCTGGACAACCTGGAGGAGGACAGTGCCTTTATTGAAAAGGCCCTCTTGGGCGTTAAGGAAAACGAGCAAGTTTACAGCGGCATCATCCAGTCCCTCAGCCCTGCTCGGTCTATTGAGCGCATTCCTGTTCTGGATCGCGCCATTTTGCTTCTGGCCCTGCATGAGTTATCCCTGGAAAATGCGCTGCCCAAGGTCATCATCAATGAGGCCGTCGAACTGGCCAAACGATATGGGGATGAGGCGGACAGCAAGTTTGTTAACGGCGTTCTGGGAAGCTTTGTGCGCAACCAGTTCCCATGAGAGACCAAAAACCCAATGAATGAAACCCGGCCTGCCTGGCGAAACCGCTTGATTTAACCGGGGCGCCGGGCTCTTTTATGCCCGAATCAAGATATTGAAGGGAGACCAATATGGCACAAATATTGAGTGGAAAACTGCTTTCCGAGCAGCTGGCGCAG
>CAYOOZ010000129.1:0-4511 GCA_964405705.1 uncultured Christensenella sp. | reverse complement strand
AAAGGAAAAAGTGCGTGAGCTGAGCGACAAAGGCATTGTGCCTGGACTGGCCGTTGTTCTGGTTGGAGAGGACCCCGCCAGCCAGATTTATGTCAGGAACAAGGGCATTGCGTGTGAGACTGTGGGTATTTATTCCAAAACCATCTGCCTCAACGCGGACATCACCCAGGAAGAACTGGAGAAAACCATCCAGGAACTCAATGAGGATAATAAAATCCACGGCATCCTGGTGCAGCTGCCCCTGCCCAAGCACCTCAATGAGGAGAAGGCACTGGCCACCATTAAGCCTGAAAAAGATGTGGATGGCTTTCACTTGATCAACGCAGGCAGGCTGTTCACCGGGCAAAAGGGCATTGTGCCCTGCACACCCAAGGGGGTGCTGTACATGCTTAAAAACGCAGGCATTGAGTTATCCGGCAAGGAAGCGGTGATCATTGGCCGCTCCAACATTGTGGGCAAGCCCGCGGCCATGCTGCTGCTCAATGAAAACTGCACGGTGACCATCTGCCACTCCAGGACCAAGGACTTAAAGGAGCACACCAAAAGGGCGGATATCTTGGTCGCGGCCATTGGCAAACCCCATTTTGTCACCGCAGACATGGTCAAGCCCGGGTGCGTGGTCATTGACGTGGGCATCAACCGCGTGGATGGCAAGGTGGTGGGCGATGTGGACTTTGAGGCGGTCGAAAAGCTTGCCTCCTATATCACGCCGGTGCCCGGTGGCGTTGGCAAGATGACCATCAGCATGCTGATGGAAAACACCCTGGAAGCCGCATGCGCACAAGCCCTTTAAGCGTCAGCGACTTAAATGAGTATGTCAGGCGCTCCCTGGCTGGTGACCCGATGCTGCAAGGGATTGCCCTGCGCGGTGAAATCAGCAATTTCAAGCGCCACACCTCCGGACACCTCTACTTTACCTTAAAGGACGAGGCCAGCAGGATATCCTGTGTGATGTTCCGCCAGTACGCGCAGATGCTGCGCTTTTCGCCAAGTGATGGCATGATGGTGCTCTTAACGGGTTCTGTCGGCCTGTATACAGCCTCTGGCAGTTACCAGTTTTATGGCGAAGCCATGGCCCAGGACGGGGCGGGCGTTTTGTATGAGCTGTACTTAAAAAACAAGGAAAAGCTTCAAAAAGAGGGTCTGTTTGATGTGGGGCGCAAGCGCCCCCTGCCCCTTTTGCCAAAGGGTGTGGGCATTGTCACCTCCATGGGCGGGGCTGTGCTGCACGACATTAAAACTGTGGCCAACCGCCGCTTTCCCGGCCTCCCCCTGTACGTCCGCGCATCCGCTGTGCAAGGCAAGGGCGCTGAACTGGATCTTGTGGCTGGCTTGCAAGAAATTGCTTCCCTGAGCGAAGTTGAGGTCATCATCATCGGGCGCGGCGGCGGATCTCTGGAGGATTTGTGGGCCTTTAATGAAGAGGTTCTGGTGCGCGCGATCGCTGCCTGTGAAAAGCCGGTGATCTCCGCCGTTGGCCATGAAACGGATGTGACCCTGGCGGATTTTGCCGCCGATGTCAGGGCGGCCACCCCTTCCCAGGCAGCGGAGCTGGCTGTTCCCAACCGGGAGGATTTGGTGGGCCGGGTGGACAGCCTCAGCCGCCAGCTCTTCTTGCAGGTGAACACAAAGCTGGACCAGCAAAGGGGAAGGCTCAACGCTTTAAATGCCACACTGATAAAATCCAACCCGGTTGCCAAATTGACCTATGCCAGACTGCAGGTGGAGACCTTGCAAAAAGCCCTCTCAAATGGCATGGCAAGGCAGGTTTTACGGCTTAAAAACGAGCTGAAAGGCCTGGAGGATCGCTTTATTTCAGCCAGCCCCGCGCAGACCTTAAAGCGCGGCTATGTGATCGCCATGAAGGACCATCACCCGGTGGTGAGCGTTGAACAGGCCAAAGGGGAGCTGCTGTTGCAGTTTTCAGACGGACAGGCGCTGGTTGAGACCATCAAGACCATGAAGGAGACACAATGAGCAAAAAAGCAGAGCAAGGATTGCGCTTTGAGGACAGGCTGGAAGCCCTTGAAAAGCTGACCCAGCAAATGGAGGAAGGCAACCTTGGCTTGGAAGCGCTGCTGAAACTCTATGAACAGGGCATTTCCCTTTCTGAGCAGCTTAAAAAAGAGTTGGCAGCGGCTGAGAACACCTTGAGCGAAATAAAGGACGGCAAATTAAAGCCGGTGGACAGCGAATGATCACCTTTTTAGAGCAGTACAAATTTTACCAGGACAAGGTAGAAGAAGCGCTTTTAGAGCTTTTGCCGCTTCCCCAAGAAGAGTGGCCGGATAAAGGCAAGCCCAGGCGGCTGGTGGAAGCCATGCGCTACAGCCTGCTCTCCGGGGGTAAAAGAATCAGGCCGGTGCTGCTTTTAGCGGCCTTTCACGCTTATTCTGAGGATCTGGACGCGGCCCTGCCCTTTGCTGTGGCTGTGGAGATGATCCACACCTACTCCTTAATCCATGATGACCTGCCCGCCATGGACGATGATGACCTACGTCGCGGCAAGCCCACCAGCCATAAGGTATTTGGGGAAGCGATGGCCATATTGGCTGGGGACGCGCTGTTAAGCGAAGCTTTTGAGTTAATGAGCGAAAGCCCCCTGCCTTATGCCCAAAAGGCTTTAAACACGGTTGTCAAAAGGGCTGGCGCCGGCGGCATGATCGCTGGGCAAACAGCGGACATCCTCCTCTCTGGCGAGGCTGGGGATCAAAGGATGGTGCGCTACATTCACGAGCACAAGACAGCGGACCTGTTAACTGCCCCCCTTGTGGCAGGGCTCATCCTCTCAGGTGCCCCTTTTGACAGCATCAAGTCGGCTGAAATCTATGGGCACAACCTGGGACTGGCCTTTCAAATCACGGATGACCTGCTGGATCTTTCAGGGGACCCGGGGCAGACCGGAAAATTGGGCCAGCGGGACAGCGTCCTTGGCAAGCAGACCTGGCCCTTTGTGGTGGGTGAGGAGCAGGCCAGAGTGGATGTCCAGGCGGCGGTGGACGCGGCAGTGATGGTTGCAAACGCGTTTGTGAAAAACGAGCCATTCTTCCGTTCGCTTGCCATTTCTATCCCGGAACGAGTAAAATAAGGTCAAGACATTTTCGGAGGCTTCATTGAAGGAACTGCTGGGCAATAAAATCATCATGTGCGCCATCGCCGCCTGGATTGTGGCGCAGGTGCTTAAAACCTTGATTGACTGGCGGATCACCCGAAAGTTTAACATCCGCAAGATGTTCAACAACGGAGGAATGCCAAGCGCGCACACCGCGGTGGTGGTTTCCCTGGCCATTATGGTGGGGATTAAAGAGGGTTATGGCTCAACTGCCTTTGCCATTTGCGCTGTCTTAACGGCCATTGTCATCACAGACGCGATTGGGGTGCGCTACCACACCGGGGAGCAGAGCAAGGTGCTTAATAAAATTATCCACCGCACCATCATCGAGGGCCAGCCCATCACGGATGAAACCTTGCAGGAACTGGTGGGCCACACGCCCACAGAGGCTTTCTTTGGCGCGGTGATTGGGTTTATTGTGCCATTATTTTTCAGATAGGGGAGACAAACATGCTTGATCAGTTCAGAGAAGAGGTCGTGACCAAAAGAAACAGAACCTTTGAGGGCATTACCATGGTCCTGGCCAATATTTCCATGGTTGTGTCCGGTATTCTGGCCATGTTCTTTTTGCAGTCCCTCATGATGGCGATTACCACCCAGGGGCTGTCAGTGGAAATGCTGTTCACCATCGTCATCACCCTGCTATTGGCCGGGATGGCGGTGCTGCTCTTCCTGTTTCGCGACCGCATCAGGACGGAATACGAATATACCTTCACCAATGGCACCATGGACTTTGCCCAGGTATTCAACAACCGCAAGCGCAAGGCCCTGGGCACCATGAATGTACGGAATGTGGAAGCCTGCGGCCTGGTGTCCTCCGGTTCCTTTCACCGGTTTTTAAATACGCCGGGCATCACGCGCCTTAATTGGTTTTTAAACCGGGACGCCAACCTGTTTTATTTTTACTTCACCAAGGACAGCAAGAAAACCCTATTGGTGATTGAGCCCAGCGATGAGATGATGGACCTCATCAAGAAAAACGTTGGTCAGGGGAAGTTTCAGACCAATTGAGCGAATTGATCTACTTAGATAACGCTGCCACCACAAAGCCGTTTGGTGAGGTGGTTTTGGCCATGGCAGCTACCATGCAGGAAGGGTTTTTTAATCCCTCTGCCCTATACGCAAAAGGCGTCCATGCCCAAAAGAGTGTGGAGGCTTGCCGTGGCCTGCTCAAGAGCAAACTTTTTGCGGAGGAGATTGTTTTTACCTCCGGCGGGACAGAGGCCAATAACCTGGCCATCCTGGGCCTCATGGCCAGCAGAAGGACCAGGGGGCGCATCCTCTACTCCGCGATAGAGCATTCCGCTGTGGCCGAAACCTGCCGCGCGCTGTCTGTGCAGCATGAGGTGATCAGCCTGCCGGTGGACCGTGAAGGCGTCTTAGACATTAAAATGGCTCG
>CAYOOZ010000128.1:0-6746 GCA_964405705.1 uncultured Christensenella sp. | reverse complement strand
GGACGAGTACCGCCAGCACATCGAAAAGGACGCGGCCCTGGAGCGCCGCTTCCAGCCGGTGCTGGTGGAGGAGCCCACGGTGGAGGACACCATCTCCATCCTCAGGGGCCTGCAGGAGCGCTATGAGGTGTTCCACGGCGTGAAAATCCAGGACGCCGCCCTGATTGCTGCTGCCACCCTGTCCCACCGCTATATCTCCGACCGCTTCCTGCCGGACAAAGCCATCGACCTGGTGGACGAGGCCTGCGCCATGATCCGCACCGAGATGGACTCCATGCCCCAGGAGCTGGACGAGGTGCGCCGGAAGATCATGATGCTGGAAATTGAGGAAGCCGCCCTGAAAAAGGAAAGCGACAGGCTGTCTCATTCCCGGCTGAAGGATTTGCAGGAGGAATTGGCCCAGCAGCGGGAGCAGTTTGCCCAGATGAGCGCCAAATGGGAAAACGAGAAGGCTGACATCGGCAAGACCCAGAAGCTGCGCGAGGAGATTGAGCAGGTGAACGCCCGCATCCAGACTGCTGAGCGCGCCTATGACCTCAACACCGCCGCCCAGCTCAAATATGGCGACCTGCCCAGGCTTCAAAAAGAGCTGGCAGACCAGGAGGAGCAGGACAGCGAAAACACCAAGGCCATCTACCTGCGCGACAAGGTGACAGAAGACGAAATCGCCCGCATTGTCGGCCGCTGGACCGGCATCCCGGTGAGCAAGCTGTTGGAATCTGACCGGGAGAAGATGCTGACCCTGCCCCAGACCCTGCACAAGCGGGTCATCGGCCAGGAGGAGGCCATTCAACTGGTCTCAGACGCCATCCTGCGCTCCCGGGCCGGCATCTCAGACGCCAACAGGCCCATTGGCTCCTTCCTCTTTTTAGGGCCCACTGGCGTGGGCAAGACCGAACTGGCCAAAGCCCTGGCTGAGAACCTGTTTGACGATGAAAAGATGCTCATCCGCATTGACATGAGCGAGTACATGGAGAAGTTCTCTGTCTCCCGCTTAATCGGCGCGCCTCCTGGCTATGTGGGCTATGAGGAGGGCGGGCAGTTGACCGAGGCCGTCAGGCGCAAGCCCTATTCCGTCATCCTGTTTGACGAGCTTGAAAAGGCGCACCCGGATGTGTTCAACATCCTCCTGCAGATTTTAGACGACGGCCGGGTCACCGACAGCCAGGGGCGCACGGTCAACTTTACCAACACCATCTTGATCATGACCAGCAACCTGGGCTCCGGATTGATTTTGGACAGCATTGATGAGGAGGGCGGGCTCAACGACAGCGCAAGGGAGGGCGTCCGAGCCCAGCTTCGCGCCCACTTCCGCCCGGAGTTCTTAAACCGCATTGATGAGACCGTCTTCTTTACCCCCTTAACCCGCCTGCAAATCCGGGAGATCATCACCCTGCAGGTGAACCGCATAAGGGACCGCCTAAAGGACAGGCAGTTGAACTTGACCTTGACCCAGGCGGCGGAGGACCGCTTGATGGACCTGGGCTATGACCCGGTGTACGGCGCGCGGCCCATGAAGCGCCTGATCCAAAGCCAGGTGGAAACCCGCATCGCCAGGGCCATTGTGGAGGGCAGGGCCGAGCACGGCGACACCCTGATTGTGGACGCGGGCGAAGAAGGGTTTGTCGTGAGCGTACAAACAAACTAAAACAAAAGACCGGGGCTGTAGCAAGCGATTGTTACAGCCCCCATTTAATCTGTTTTGTTTATGAGTAAAAGGATTTCTGGGTTTCGCCCAAACCGCTAAAAGGTGGATGATCCCAAATTTTTACTCAGTTTACCATGTTATAAACCGCAGATTTTTAGAACAAGGGGCATCAAGAGGGAGGTCATAACCCCCGCTAAGCCGATGCCCAGGGAGGCATAGGCCCCCGCCTCCGGGGAGAACTCCATGGAGCGCTTGGTGCCAATGGCGTGGGCGGCAGTGCCCAGGCCGATGCCCAGGGGCAGGGCTTCCTTGATGCCAAACAGGCGCAGCAGCTGTACGCCAAACACGTAGATAAAGATGCCAGAGATATTGACAAAGGTGACCGTTAACGCCGGGTCCCCGCCCAGGGTTTTGGACAGGCTTAAGGAAATGGCGCTGGTCGCGCCCTTGGGCGCCATGGAGATGGCCAATTCCCGCGTTAAGCCCATCAACAGGGACAGCAGGATGCCGCTTAAAAGGGATACCAGGACGCCTGCCGTCACCCCCAACAGGATGGGCAGGGCGTTGGCCTTTAGTTTGTCAAACTGCTTGTACATCGGGATGGCCAGGGCCACAATGGCAGGCCCCATAAAGAAGCTGAGGATGGACGCGCCCTTTTCGTAGTGCGTGTAAGGGATTTTGGCCACGGTGAACAGAATGATCAGGGTGATCATGGAGAACAAGAAGGGGCTTAGCAGCGGGGACTTGGCGTTTTGGAACAGCTTTTGGTAGACCATCAGCGTAAAAATGGTGATGAGAAATCCAAACAGCGGGCTATTTGTAATCAAGGACCAGTCCATCAGGCCTTCCCCGCTTTCTTGAATTTGTTCAAAAAATAGGCTGCCCATTTGGCCACAAAGGCGGTGGACAGCAGGCACAGGGCCACGGACACGATGCTGACAAGAAAGATTTGGGGGATGATGCCGGTGAACTTGTCAAAGACATCCATGGTTTTCACCGCGCCGGGCAGGATGAACAGCAGCATGAGGCTGATGAGCAAATTGGAGATGGACTCCACCTGCTCCAGTTTGACAATCTTCATCAATAACAGGGCCAGCATGATGAGCAAGCCCAATACGGAACCAGGAAAGGGCAGGCCGGTGAGGGCGATGATCAAATCGCCCACAAAATTGCACAAAAGGATAATCAGCAGACCCTTTAAGCGCTCCATATCCTCTATCCTCCCCCCGATTAATTGAGCAGCTTGCCCAGGAAATAGGCCAGTTGGGCACGCCACCAGTCCCAATCGTGGTTTACATCCGTCCCCCAGATGTCCACCCAGGGATGAATGCCCTTTTCACGCATAGCTTGTTCCAAAAGCCGTAGCGAGCGGAGCATTTCCTCCTCCCAAGCGCCCTGGCCGCAGCAAAAGATCATCCGGCTGTTGTTGAGCAGCTCCACATAAGGGTGGTTGCTGTCCATGCCCCGGATGCTGTCCAGCGGGGAATTTTTATAGACCAGGTCGTCCATGTAGCCATACATCAGCCATCTGGCGTCATAAGCGCCCGAGAGCGCGATGACGGACTCAAAGATATCCGGCCTACGCAGCATCGTATTGGCCGCGTGGGTGGCCCCCATGCTGCAGCCAATGGTCATGAGCCTGCCCTGGTAGCCCGAATCCCGGTAGATAAAGGGCACAAACTCGTCCATCAAGTGATGAAACCAAGCCTCATGCCGCTCCATCCGTTCCCTGGGCGGCAGGTGATAGGCCGACCAGGTGGCTTCATCCACCGTGTCCACACAGTAGAGCCTCAGTTTGCCTTCGTCGATGAAGGGGCGGCAGGTTTCCACCATGCCAAAGCCCTCAAAATCCCGGGCCTTGCCGTTTTGGGAGGGAAAGACCAGGCAGGGCTGGCCCGCGTGGCCATAGATCACCATATTAAGGTGGCGGTTTAGAATGCCGCTGTAAAAATCGCTCTCACGCCTGATCATGCTAACCTCTCACAGGCGTAGGCGATAAAGGCCTCCACCTCGTCTCTGCTGATGCACTGGGCCAGGTAAATCTCATTGCCCATCGCCCCTGACAAGACCTCGGGCATGCGGTCATGAAAGACGATGCGGTGGCCCCAGTCGCGCATCAGGTCATAATAGGAATGCGCGTAGGCGCGCACGTCCTGGCGGCCTACAAAGGCGCAGAAATAGGTTTTCCTGTCCTCCTGCAAGAACACGCGGTCGGACTGCACCATGTCCGCGTAGAGGGCGTAGATGTCCACGCTGCCGGCGTAGTTGATCATGTCTGGCGTAAAGCCGCCGGAGGGGCGCAGGTTGACCTCTAATCCCAGCAAATCGCCCTTCTTGCCCAGGCCCTCCTGGTCCTCAGTGAGCCTGAAAAACTCAAAGTGGGTCAGGCGGTTTTTGACCTCAAAGGCCTTTACCGTCCTGCGGCCCAATTCAGCCAAATCCTCCGCCAGTTTGGGGACAATCATGTAGATGGACTCGGTCTTTTCATTGACCACATCCATGATGGAGGTCAGCGTAATGTTCCCGGTTTCATATAAGGGCTCACCCTCCCGGCCAATCAAGGCATCGTAGGAGCAGATTTCCCCGATGACATATTTCTCCAATAAATACGGGGTCAGGGGCAACTTTTTGAAGAACGCGCGCAGCTCCTCCTCGTCCTTGACCCTGAAGGTGTCATTGGCGCCCACGCCCACATTGGGCTTGGCGATCAAGGGGTAGCCCACCTTTTTGGCAAAGGCCAGGGCATCCTCCAATTTGTCCGCCAAAAGGCAGGGGGCAGACATGATGCCAGCCTTCTCATAGACCTTTTTCATTTGGGACTTGAGCTTATACTTGTCGATGTCCGCAATCTGTGGGCCGGTCTTGACGTTGAACATGGTCCGAAGCCACGCGTCCTGGGCCAGCCAGTACTCGTTGTTGGACTCGATCCAGTCTATCCGGCCATGGCGGCTGATAAAATAGCCCACCGCGCGCAGCACCGCCTCCCCATCCTCCAGGGAGCCGACCTGGTAATAATCCGTCAGGCTGCTTTTTAATTCCGGCAGCAGGGCATCATACGGCGTGTCCGCGATGCCCAGCACCTTGATGCCGCGCTGGTTTAAGGCCGCGCAAAAGCGCCAGAAATGGGACGGGAAATGGGGCGAAATAAAAACAAAATTCATGGAGCCCTCCTTTGTCAGGGAAGAAGCAAAGCAAAACAAGGGTTCCCAGTCTTGCATTGACATGAAGGATAACACGGGGGTAAAAACGCGTCAATGAAGCGCTTGGTACTCCTTGTGTTTTATTCCGCGTTTTTCGCCCGGCTTTCTAATTGAAGGGCGGCCCTCATCATGCTATAATGCCACAATAAGGAGGAAGTATGCAGCAAGAAAAGCCAAGTGCGGTGAACCTGCCCAATGCGCTGACCCTGTTTCGGTTGCTGCTGATTCCTGTTTTCATCTACTTAATGAGCATCAATTTGATGATGCCAGCCCTGGCCGTTTTTATTGTCGCCAGCCTAACGGACATCCTGGATGGCTACATCGCCCGCAAATACAACCTGATCACCGATATTGGCAAGCTGTTTGACCCACTGGCGGACAAGCTCATGGTGCTGTCCCTTTTGTTCATGCTGGCCTACAAGGGCATCGCGCCCAGGAGCGCCATCATCATCCTGTTTATCAAGGAGCTTTTGATGATGATTGGCGGGGTCTTGCTGCTCAAGAAGGACAAGGTGGTCTATTCCATGAAAATTGGGAAGATTGCCCAGTTTGTGACGGTCATCGCGCTCATCCTCTGCTTTTTCCATGAGCAATTTGCTGAATGGGGCAAGCAGGTTCACCTCTGGCTCCTCTGGGTAGGCGTTGGCCTCTCCCTGTTGAGCCTGATTTACTACGCCAAGATCAACGGCGTCCAGTTGCTCAACAAGGAGCCGGCGCCCAATACGACCAAGAACAAGGGGGAATAAAAAAATGCTGATGCAACCGCTGAGGGAAGGATTGACCTTTGACGACGTGCTGTTGGTGCCGCGCAAGAGCGAGGTGCTGCCCAAGGAAGTGGATTTATCGGTTCAGTTGACCCGCAAAATCCGTTTGAACATCCCGCTTTTGTCCGCGGCCATGGACACCGTGACCGATTCGCGCATGGGCATTGCCTTGGCGCGCGAGGGCGGCCTGGGCGTGATCCACAAGAACATGACCATGCAGGAGCAGGCCAGCCATGTGGACAAGGTCAAGCGCAGCGAGCATGGCGTCATCACCGACCCCTTCTTCCTCTCCCCCACCCACTTAATCCGGGATGCCAAGGCCCTGATGTCCCGCTACCGCATTTCTGGCGTGCCCATCACCAATGACAAGGGCATTCTGGTGGGCATTTTAACCAACCGGGACCTGCGCTTTGAGGAGGATGACGCCAAGCCCATCCACGAGGCCATGACCAGCCGCAACCTGGTCACAGCGCCGGTGGGCACCACCCTGGAAGAGGCCAAAAAGCTTTTGGCCGCGCACCGCATTGAAAAGCTGCCCATTGTGGATGATACCTTCCACCTGCGCGGGCTGATCACCATTAAGGACATTGAAAAGAACATCAAATACCCCCTTTCCGCCAAGGACAGCAATGGCCGTCTGCTCTGCGCGGCCGCCATTGGCATCAATAAAGAAACGCACGAGCGCGCGCGGATGCTCATTGAGCAGAAAGTGGACGTAATCTCCCTGGACACAGCCCACGGCCACAGCCAGGGCGTATTAACCGCCGTTGAAAACCTGCGCCAGGCCTTCCCTGAGCTCACCATTATCGCTGGCAACGTGGCCACCGCCGCCGCCACCCGGGATCTCATCTTGGCGGGCGCTGACTGCGTCAAGGTGGGCATTGGCCCGGGCTCCATCTGCACCACGCGCGTGGTCGCCGGCACCGGCGTGCCTCAGATGACCGCCATTGCCGATTGCGCCAATGAGGCCGACAAGCACGGCATCCGCGTTATCGCGGACGGCGGTGTTAAGTACACCGGCGACATTGCCAAGGCCCTGGGCGCTGGCGCCAGCGCTGTCATGATGGGCAGCCTCTTTGCCGGCACCGAGGAAAGCCCCGGCGCCAATGAGATCTACCAGGGCCGCTCCTTTAA
>CAYOOZ010000127.1:0-6777 GCA_964405705.1 uncultured Christensenella sp. | reverse complement strand
GGACGGCGGGCCCCAGCAATTGGCCTTTGCACTGATGGCCAGGGACAGCCTGGGCTTGTCCGTGCCCATGTTTGGCCTGGCCAAGCGGCTGGAAGAGATCTTTCTCCCTGGCCAGGATGAGCCTATTCTCTTGGACAGGCATTCGCCTGCCCTGCACCTGGTGCAGCGCATCCGGGATGAGGCACACCGCTTTGGCATCACCCGCCATCGCGCTGCACGCGGCAAGGCCAGCCTGCGTTCCCGCTTGGAGGAGGTGCCTGGCATCGGCCCGGCGAGGCGGCGGGCCTTGCTCTCTGCCTTTCGCTCCATCAAGGGCATTGGGGAGGCCAGCGTTGAGGAATTGGCGGCTGTGCCTGGCATGACGCTGCCCGCGGCCCGGGCCCTGCATGAGGCGCTGAATACAAAAGTGGGCGGGGATGCATGAAAGCCCCGATTTTGCGCGTTTGATGTGCGAAACCTGTGACAAGGAGGATGGCATGCGCAAAGCCTCAAGGCTGATGGCCTTGATTTTGGCCCTGGTTGGCCTTTTGACCTTCGCGCTGGCGGAGCCAATAGATGGCACCCTGGCCCCAGCGCCCCTGGCGCTTATGGATGCGATTTTATCGGGCGGCGCTTATTCGCTGTCCCTGACAGCCAAGGTCAACCATTGGCCGGATGTGAGTGAAGAGAGCCTGAGCGCTTTGCAAGCCACGCTGGAGCAATCCCGGATCAATCTGTACGCCCACCCAAATCTGGGGCAGGCGGCCCTGGAACTAAATGTGCAAGGCCAGCCGCTATTGGAAGTGTTCACAAAGACAAAGGACGCGGGGGGCGAGCTGCTGGTAAAAACCGGCCCTGAAGGCTTCACTGCCTATACCGCCGCACAGGCAAAGCCTTGGGAAACGCTGTTTGGGGTTTCCTGGCAGGCCCCGCAGATTGCTTTGGCCCGGCGTACGCTTTTTATGCTTGGGGACAAGGCCCTCCCTGGCCTCCTGCCCTTTGAAAAGGCGGTCAAGAAATCCATCACCATCAAAAACGTCGGCAAGGGCAGCACGCAATTGGTGTACGCCTTGAGCAAGGCGGAAGCCCAGACGTATTTTGAAGAACAGAAGGCGGACTTGATTCCCGTCCTGGGGGAGGCTTTCATCGCCCTCTTCCCGGAGCGGTCAGAAGCCATCCATAAGAGCCTGTCTACCTTGGAAGTCACCGGCGCGCTCAACCTCAAACGGTTTTTTACTAAGGAGGGGAAAGCGTTGGGCCTGCAGCTCACAGGCGGCTTTCAAATGGATGGCCAGGCCCGCAAGCTCACCTTGTTTTATGGTGTGTCGGATACTGGGCTCTACCTGAGCCTCAAGTTGCCTGCTACCCGTGGCCGGGACACGCTGGAGCTACAAACGGCCCTCACCTTCCAAAGAGATAAAATCAAGGGTGACTGGCGGTACAAATTGGTTTCTGGCAAAAACAGCCAGACGGACACCGGGGAGGTAGATATCAAAACCGTCCCGGAGCCAGGCGGCGAGCGCTTGACGGGCACGCTTTCTATCAGGGAGCGGACAACTTTGGGCGACAACAAGACCGATTTCACCACCATTTTGACACCCAGCCTTCTTTTTTCTGGCTCCAGCCTGGACGGCGGATTGAAATATACCAATAGTTCCGGCAAAAGGCCGATCATTGACCTGGACTTGTCCTTAAAAGGCAATCCAGTTGACGCGCTCAACGCCCCTTTGCACATGGCGCTGGTGGATTTGGATACAGCCGGCCCGGATGGGCAAACCCCCATCGCGCAAAAGCTTCGTTTATCGCTCCTTCCCGCCCTGACCGCCTGGCTCAAAGACCTGCCCCAGCAGACCCGACTTTTGGTGCTGCATGATCTGGGCAGAGAGCAGCGGACCCAGGGGGAGAGCATCCCGCCCCTGCTTCATCTGACGGAATCTTTCACCGTGAGTGACTGACCAGGTCCACCAATTTCAAGGAGGAAACACCATGAAAAAACTCATTTCCCTGCTGCTTTCCTTAGCGCTCCTGCTGGGTGTCACCGGCGTTTTGGCCGCTGAGTACACGCTGGATGAGAAGCTGTTTAAGCAGGTCAAGGATGGCTCAGGCTTTAAGATGACCATCAAGACGGACAAAACGGGCGGCAGCTTCACTGTGCTGGACGAGGCCACCAACGCCCTATTAAACACCCTTCTGCCTGGGGCGGAACTGGGGCTGAATTACTTAAGCGGCGTTGGCACCTTAAAGGGCAAGGAGGATCTCCACCTCACCCTGCAAAAGGGCGGCCAGGCCCTGGGCGAAGCGCGCCTTTTAAAGGACGCGCAGTATGAGCAATTAACCTCCACCTTCTTTGGCGCCAACCGCTATGTGGATCTCCGGGACGGCGGCATCTTAATGGCCCTGCTCACCGGCAACCAGCAGGCTTGGCCGCCCATTGAGGGCGTGCTGCTCAAGCTCAACACCGCCGAATCCACCTGGCAGGGCGAGGTCAAGGCCAAGCTGGAGGAATACAGCCTGAAATTAACAGTCTGGCTCCAGGGCTACACCAAGACGGAGACTGTGACAACGGCAGAAGGCCAGCTGCAGACCAAGGTCAGCCTGTCCGTCCCTGCCAGCCAATTAAAGGCGCAAATCAAGCAGCTGATGATTGACGCCTACAACGACCCCGCCCTCTTGGCGCTCTTGGCCCGCGAAATGGATGCCCGTCAGGCCGCGGCCTACCTCCAGCCCGCCATGGCCAATTCCTTCTCCCAGGCGCTTGATTTGCTACCCTTGGAGGGCAATATGGAGTCTGTCCGCGTGCTGGATACCCAGGGCCAGATGATTACCAACCAGATGACCTTGCCCATGGGCGGCGTGCGCGGCCTAAGCCGGGTTCTGTACACCTTCACCGCCAATGAGGCAGGCGGCATGACGGACATTGTCTTAGAAAAGCTGCCCACAGTCGCGCAGAAAACCAAGGGCACCGTCATCACCCTGCACTTTGAGGGTGGGGAGACCGCGGCCACCAAGGAAGTCAGCTACATGGGCAATATTTCCATCCTGCCTGAAAACGCGGGCGATGCCTTCACTGTGGGCGACCAGCAAAGCGTTGTGACTGCGAAGGAATATGATTTCAGCCTCCTGTTTACCCCGGGCGCTGAAACTGTGGACCAGGCCGCCCAGACCTCCAGCCGGGAGTTTGATTTCTCCCTGCGCCTAACCCCCAGGGATGAGGAGGCAGCGACCCAGTTTATCAGCTTAAAACTGGCCTTGAACAGCCGGCTCAACTCCCGCTCTGCCACCTATTTCACGGGTGAGCTCACCTGGACGGATGAAAAGACCCAGGCCCAGGTCAAGGGCGAGATCGCCGGCAATACCGCGCCGCCCTGGAACATCGATGACATCAATGTCGCCGGCGCCACCCGCGTGGACACCTTGACCCAGGCCCAAAGGGTTACCCTGTCTGAGCAGCTCAAGACCCTGCTTCAAAACGCCATGACCGGCATGATGACCCGCCTGGTCTTCTCCACCGCCGCGCCGCAATAAAGCTTCTAAGTCTCCCGGCTCCAGCAAAACGCTGGGGCCATTTTGTTTTAATGACGGCTCACCCCGCTCGTGGTATACTGTACACTCAAACACAAGGAGGACACCATGGCAAGTTTTGTGGACAGGGCGGTCATCCGCCTCAAGGCGGGGGACGGGGGGAACGGTTGTGTTTCCTTCCACCGTGAAAAATACGTGCTAAACGGCGGGCCGGATGGCGGGGATGGCGGCAAGGGCGGGGACATCATCCTCTTGTCTGACCATAACCTGCACACCCTGATGGATTTCCGCTACAAAACCAAGTACCAGGCGCAAAACGGGGAGCCCGGCTCCTCCACCAAGCGCAGCGGCAAAAGCGGTGAGGATCTCATCATCAAGGTGCCCGCCGGCACCGTCATCAAGGACAAGGAAACAGGCGCCGTGGTCATGGACCTGCATGAGAGCGGGATCACCCGCGTCCTTTTGCATGGTGGCCGCGGCGGACACGGCAATGCGCGCTTTGCCACACCCACCCGCCAGGCGCCCTCCTTTGCCAAGCCCGGCATCAAGACGGTCTGGCATGAGTTTGTCATGGAACTGCGCACCATTGCGGATGTTGGCCTGGTGGGCTTCCCCAACGCCGGGAAGAGCAGCCTCTTATCCCGCATCACCGCCGCCCAGCCCAAGATTGCCAACTACCCCTTCACCACCCTCTCCCCCAACCTGGGTATCGCCAGGCACAAGGGCGAGAGCTTTGCCATCGCGGACATCCCCGGCCTCATTGAAAACGCCAGCTCCGGCGCCGGATTGGGCTTTGCCTTCCTGCGCCACGTAGAGCGCACCCGCCTCTTGATTCATGTGGTGGACGCCTCCGGTCAGGAGGGGCGCGACCCGGTGGACGATTATAGGGCTGTCAATGAAGAATTGCGCCAGTACAAAAACCTGGACGAGCGGCCCATGATTGTCGTCGCCAACAAGATGGACCTGCCTGACAGCCAAAGCCATGTAGACAACCTGCAAAAAGCGGCGCAGGGCAAGCCCTTCTTTGCCGTCTCCGCCGCCACCGGCGAGGGCCTGGATGCGCTGTTGGACGCCATTGTGGGCCTCTTGGCCACCTTGCCTGCCACCCCGCCCATGGAGGAGGAAGCCTTCTTTGAGGAGGAGCGCCTGCGCGGCTGGGAAGCCAGACAGGAGGAGGATGGCCTCTTTGTGGTCACCGGCGGCTCCATGGACAACCTGATTGACGCGGTCAATTTTGACGACTATGAGTCCATGAACTGGTTCCACAAGACCCTGAAGGCCTCCGGCGTTATTGAGCGCTTGCGCGAGATGGGCGCTCAGGAAGGGGATACCGTGCGCCTGGGTGAGGAAGGCATCGAGTTTGACTTTGTGGACTAATGGGGAATAGACCTCAGAAAACTTTACAAAAGACTTTATTTTATGATTGAAAGAGGATATCAATGGAACTGAATGGAAAACAGCGCGCCTACCTGCGCTCTCTGGCCAACCCCTTGGAAACCACCCTGTTTGTGGGCAAGGACGGTATTACCGCCAACACCCAGAAAGAGGCCTATGACCTGCTCAAGGCCCGGGAATTGGTTAAGTGCGCCGTCCAGCAAAACTCTCCCTTAACCGCGAGGGAAGCCTCACAGGAACTGTGCGCGTTGACTGGCGCCAGCCCGGTGCAGGTCATCGGCCGCCGCTTCACCATCTACCGCCAAAACGACAAGGAGCCCAAAATCCAGCTTCCCTAAGCTTTGCTTCTCACAAAAAAACGCGCCGAGCTCTCACTCCGCGCGTTTTTTTGTGCTTTTCTATTTCTGTCAAAGCCTTTTTTGGGTTTGAAGAATTCTCTCTTCAGAAAAACTCCCGCTGTCCCTATCCCCGCGAAATCTGATCCAGGCTCATGCCAAAGCCGGGGACAAACTCCGCGATAAAGTCCTGCACCTCGGGCAGGTCAATGGTGTGCAGGGTGGCCAGGATGCTCTCCCGCGCCTCCAAAAACTCGTTGTTGCCGGCCTTGGTCTCCTCCAGGCACTTGATGTAGCCGCAGATGCGGTCGGCGGCCTTGACCACGCGCCAGTCCTGGGTGTTGGTTTCAGGCGCTATGAGGGGGTCATAGGCGGGCTGAAGGTCTTTGGGCAACATTTGCTTTAAGCGCAGGACGGCCATGCGCTCAAGCTTGTGGTATTCAGACTTGATGTTGGGGTTGTTGTGCTTAACGGGCGTGGGCAAATCACCTGTGATGACCTCGGAAATATCATGAAAAAGGGCCAGGGCCATGATGTGCTCGGCATTGTAGGCGCGGGCGTAGCGGGTGTTGCCGATGACGGCAATGGCGTGGGCGATCATGGCGGCTTGCATGGCGTGCTCCATGTCGTTTTCTGGGATGAGGTTGCGCATAAGCCCCCAGCGGCGGATCAGCTTCATGCGGGAGAGGTAGGCAAAAAAATGGTAGTGCTTCATGGTTCTCCTTGTAGTGTGGGGATGGTCAGGATAGTGGGGGTGATCTGAAGTGCGGGCAAAAACCGATGCAGGAAATCCTTGGTGGAGAGCTCCAGGGAGGAGGTGTTGTTGCCCGGGTGAAACCATAGCTGGGGCATCTGGAGCAGGCCTTGGTCGATGACCAGATGTACGGCGCGCTCCTGGTCAAAGATCAGGTTCAAGGGGCTGACCGCGCCGGCATCGGCCTTTAGGAGGGCGGCCAAGTGCTCCTTTGTGGCAAAGGACAGGCGGGATACGTGAAGGAGCTTGCTGACCACACTGGTTTGAAAGGGCTTATCGGGGGAAAGCAGCAGGAGATAAAAGGCCGTCTGCTGTCGGTTGGTGAGAAAAACATTCTTGGGCATGGTGGCCCGGGTCAAATCCAGCTGCGGGGTTTTTAGGCAGTCCTCAATGGTGAGCTTGGGCTCATGCTCAATAATCGTGTATGGGACTTGATTTTCATCCAGATGATGAAGGATGTCCTTACGCCTGTCCATGGTCGTCCTTGCGCTTTTTAAGGCTCTGCTCAAAGCCCAATTGGCCAGGGGTGTAGTAGGAAACGTCCTCAAAGCCCTCGGGCAGGTAGTTTTGTTTGACCCAGTGCCCGGGGTAGTCATGGGGATAGAGATAGCCCTGGCCATTGCCCAATCGGGAGGCGCCCTGATAATGCGTGTCCCGCAGGTGGAGGGGCACCTCGCCCAGGTGCCCTTTTTCAGCGTCAGCGGCAGCGCTGTTCATGGCCTCCACAACGCTTGCGGACTTGGGCGCCATGCAGATATAGATGATGGCCTGGGTGATGGCCAAACGGGCCTC
>CAYOOZ010000126.1:0-6791 GCA_964405705.1 uncultured Christensenella sp. | reverse complement strand
CACGGAATGCGCAATGACGTGCAGGTGGTGGCCACCGCCCTGTCTGTTGATACCAACAACCCCCCGGACATCCCTGCCATGCTGGGCTCCTCCATCGTTTTGGCGGTGAGCGAGATTCCATGGGCTGGCCCGACCGGCTCTGTCCTGGTTGGACGTGTCAACAAGCAGCTGATTTTAAACCCCGATGAGGCCCAGCGCGAGCAGAGCGACCTGCACCTGGTTGTCTCTGGCACCAAGGACGCCATCATGATGGTGGAAGCCGGCGCCAATGAGCTGAGCGAAGCCGTTATTTTGGAAGCCATCCTGTTTGCCCATGAGGCCATCAAGGAGTTGGTTGCCTTCCAGGAGAAAATCGTTGCTGAAATCGGCAAGCCCAAGGCCGAATTCCCCTTGGTCACCACAGGGGATGACATTGTCAAGGCTGTGCGCGAGTATGCCCTTGAAAAAGTGGAGTACAGCTTCTCCTCCTATGTCCGCGCGGAGCGCCACGCCCGTGAGGAACAGGTCAAGCAGGACGTCAAGGCCCATTTTGCAGGGATTTTTGAAGGCCGTGAGGGTGAGGTTTCAGAAGCTTTGTACGACCTCAACAAGGAAGTCATGCGCCGCAAGATTCTGGATGAAGGCATCCGCCCGGATGGCCGCGCTGAGGAAGAAGTACGCCCCATTTGGTGTGAGGTGGGCATCCTGCCGCGCACCCATGGCAGCGCTATCTTCACCCGTGGCCAGACCCAGGCCCTGACGGTGACCACCCTGGGCAGCCTCAGGGACGCGCAGATTTTAGACGGCCTCTCCAATGAGGATTCCAAGCGTTATATTCATCACTACAACATGCCGCCCTACGCCACTGGCGAGGCTGGCCGCATGCGTTCACCTGGCCGCCGCGAAATCGGCCATGGCGCTCTTGCAGAGCGCGCGCTTGAGCCCGTCATCCCCAATGAGAATGATTTTCCCTATGCCCTGCGCCTGGTGAGTGAGATTCTCTCCTCCAACGGTTCCTCTTCCATGGCTTCCGTGTGCGGTAGCACCCTGTCCTTGATGGACGCCGGTGTCGCCATCAAAGCGCCGGTGGCCGGTGTGGCCATGGGCCTGATCAAGGATGAGGATTCCCATAAGGTCGCAGTCTTGACCGACATCCAAGGCCTGGAAGACTTCCTGGGCGACATGGACTTTAAGGTGGCTGGCACCATGAACGGCATCACCGCTATTCAGATGGACATCAAAATCAAGGGCATCGATGAGTCCATCTTAAGGCGCGCCTTGGAGCAGGCTCTGCGCGGGAGGCTCCATATTCTGGAAGTCATGCTGCAGACCCTGGCTCAGCCGCGTGAGAACATGAGCAAATACGCGCCCAAGATCATCACCTTCTTCATTAACCCAGATAAAATCCGCGAAGTCATCGGGCCTGGCGGCAAGATGATCAACAAAATCATCGCGGACACCGGCGTTAAGATTGACATTGAGGATGATGGCCGCGTCGCCATCGCCACCCCGGATGAGGAAGCCGCTGCCAAGGCGCGCCGTATCATTGAGGGCATTGCCAAGGATGTTGAGGCGGGTGAGGTCTATGAGGGCAAGGTGGTCCGTATCCTGTCCAACATGGGCGCCTTCATCGAGCTGCTGCCCGGCAAGGATGGTCTGCTCCACATTTCCAAACTGGCCAATGAGCGTGTTGAGAAGGTTGAAGATGTTCTGTCCATCGGGGACGTGGTAGAGGTCAAGGTGGCCGAGATCGATTCTCAGGGCCGCATCAACCTGCTGCGCAACGACATGGAATACAAGCCCCGCTCCTTTGGTCATGGTGAGGGTGGTGCCCGTCCGCCGCGCCGCGATAGCCGCCCACCCCGCAGAAACGACTAAAACAAACCAAAGTCTAATAACAAGCGGCCTGTTCATAGTGACAGGCCGTTTGTACAATAAGGAGCGCCATGATTCACACCCATACCTTAGACAATGGCCTGACCATCATTTCAGAGCGCTTGCCCTATTTGAGGAGCGCTGCCATTGGCATCTTTGTTAAGACTGGCTCTATGATGGAGGACGAAAGCCAGAATGGCCTGTCCCACTTTATTGAGCACATGGCTTTTAAGGGCACAAAAACCAGGAACGCCCGTGAAATAGCGGAAGCGATTGACCTGATTGGCGGCAATGTCAATGCTGCCACCAGCAAACAGCTCACCAGCTATTATGCCAAGACCACAGACAAGGACCTGAAAAAGGCTCTGTTTCTACTGGCAGATTTGGTGGTCAACGCCAAAATGGACCCAGCGGATTTTGAGAAGGAGCGCCAGGTCATTTTAGAAGAAATCGCCATGGAAGCCGATTCGCCAGAGGATTTGGTGTTCAACCTGGCCCACAAAGGCTTGTTTGGAGAACAAACTCTGTCCCGCACCATCCTGGGCAGCAAGGAATCCATTAAATCCTGCAAGCTGGATGACTTAAAGAGCTATCATCAGGCCTTTTATCAGCCGGGCAACACCGTTTTATCAGTGGCCGGCCGCTTTGATGAGGAGGAACTGATCGCCTGGGCGCAGGAAGCCTTTACCGGTTGGGAAGGCAGGGAAAGCCGGGATTTTCCTGAAAATGTAATCGTCAAGGACAATCAGCTTTTGACCTTAAACAAGGATGTTGAGCAAACGCACTTGTGCTTAAGCTACCCAGGGCTTCATGCCACCCACGAGGAGCGCTATGCCCTTACCGCCTTTTCCACTGCCTTTGGCGGCGGGGTTTCCTCCCGATTGTTTCAAAAGGTGAGGGAGGACAGGGGACTGGTGTACAGCATTTATTCCGCGCCTTCTTATTATCCAGATTGCGGGGAGTTCACCATCTATGCGGCCTGCACGCCAAGGAATGTGAAACCCGTGCTCGCTGTCATTCAAAGCGAGGTCGCCTCTTTTATGAAAGAAGGCATTACAAAACATGAGTTTGAGCAGACCATGGCCCAGATCAAGACTGGCTTTGTCCTGGGCATGGAAAGCGCTTACCAGCGCATGGCGTCCATGGGGGTTCATATGCTGCTGCATAGAAAGGTCAAGGCGCAAAGGGAAACGCTGGCCCTCCTGCGCAAGGTCAACATGAAGCGGATCAATCAGATTGCCAGGGAGGTTTTAAGCCAGGAGCCCAAGCTGGCTCTGGTTGGCAAAAAGGTCTCCAAATTTACGCAGGAGGAGGCCACCTGATGGACAGGTTATCGCACATGCTGGAAATCCAACAGCAATTAAACCAAACCATCAAGGACAAGAGGAATCTGAATCACATTCAGCCCACGGAGTGGATGCAGAAATACACCCTGGCCATGCTCAGCGAGCTGGCCGAGATGCTGGACGAGGTCAACTTCAAGTGGTGGAAAAATGAGAAGGAGATTGACAGCCCGGCCCTCAAGGAAGAACTGGTGGACATCCTTCACTTTTTCCTGAGCATGTGCCTGGCAGCTGGCATGGACGCGGAGGAAATGTATCAGATTTATCTGCGCAAGAATGAAGAAAATGTCAAGCGGCAGGAAGGGAAAAGCGAAAAACCAGGCTATGCCTGAGCGTTCATGACAGAATTGTTTCTGACTGTGTCAATCTTGCAACAAGTCTGGTGCTGCGGTACAATACTCGTAAAGGAGGTTGTATCCATGCAAAAACGATTTAAACGCTTGCTCGCTCTGCTCTTGCCAGGTCTCCTTTTGTTTGGCTTCACCCCTGCTTTATCTGAAATAACCATTGAAATCGTCTGGAAAGAAGCAGGCGTTAACTATGTGGAATATCCACAACTTCTGGGTATGCCCAACACCTTTGTGCAGGATACCGTTAACGCCGCTATCTTACAGGCGATTGAGCCGCATTTGAACACCCTCACTGTGCTGAAATCCGGTGTTGATGGCGATTTAAAAGTTGATGCCACAACTCAGGTTTTTAAGCATGATAAAGGGCAGGACATTTTGGCAGTTTTGATGGTTGCGCAAGGCAGGATGCCCACAGGTCGCAGTGGCTATCAGGCCATCCCCTTAATGTTCAGCTTGGTGGATGCCCAGCCCCTGCCGATAACGTTCATTTTTCAAGATCAGGATTTGGCGAAAAACACCATAGAAGAAGACCTGAATGGACAGTTTGCTGAGGACCTGTCCAACTATCTGGACACCAGCGCGCTCATCCCGTTTCCGATCGACAGTTTTCTCCTATCCGATACCGGAATAACCTTTTATTACAAGGAGAACAGCTTAACCTGGCTGTCCGGGCGGACTGCCTCCATCACCTACTTGTATGAGGAACTGCGCCCCCTTTTAAATCTTGGGGATGATGCCCTATTGTCCGGCCTGAATCTAATGGGCTTGCAGCCCTTGTCGGCAGCCTCCAAAGAGTTGATTCAAAAAACTGTCAGTGAAGGCAGTCTTCCTGGCCTGGATGTCCACCTTGGGAACAATATCCAGGAGGCCATCGCAAAAAACAAACTTCAGTATGATTCTGAAGGATTCCCCACTGGGGAGAGCTTTCAGTTGGAAGATGACCGCTACCGGGGCACCAAGGTGATTGCTGATGAAAATGGCCGGGTCACTGCATTGTTATCCACGCGAATGAACCTCTATGGCCTGTTCACTGGCCAAACCCAAAAGGCTGAAATCATCAATGCATTAGGCCAGTCACTGGCTACAATCCCGCTGGACGCGGCGGCAGCAGGCCTGTATGGCCTCAAGGAAGGTACACTGCTGACCTACCGGTTTGGGGTGAACGATCTTAAGCTTCACTTGGATGCTTCTGATATCCTCTCCGCCATCTGGCTGGAAAATATAACTTAAAGGAACACACGTAAACCATGAGCACTGCAGCCAAACGAAAAACCAAAGCCAATATCCGTTCCACCGACAGGGGTGGCAGCTTCGTGTTGCCCCTGGGCGTTGTGCTCATTGCCTTTTCCTGGATGTTGCTCCTGGGTGGCAGCCTGCAGACCACCTCGCCCGTGTTAACCTTGTTTAAGGACCTGGCCATTGGCTTGGGCGGCGGGCTCTACTTGATTTTGCCGCTGTTTATCATGTGGCTTGGCGCCTTGATGATGATCTCATCCAAGCGTTATGTTTCCTACTATGCCTTTATCATTGCCTTTCTGCTTGTTCTTTGTGTGGGCGCTTTGATGAACCTGACCCTCAGCGTCAATGACCGTTCCTATCCACGTCTGATGGATTACATTAAAAACTCCAATGCCATGCGCCAGACACCTTATCCAGACAGCCTGGGTGAGTACCTAAAGTCCTCCTTTAACCTGCATAATATTTTAAGCATGGGCAGGGGGCTTTATCCCGGCGGCGGCGCGCTGTCTATGCTGGTGGCCTATCCCTTATATAGCTCCCTGGGCAATACCGCTGGCATTGTGATTCTTGTTTTAATGCTGATTGCCCTGGTGTTTGCCTTCCTGCGCATTAGCCCTGTCGCGCTGATGAACAAAATTAGCGACAAGGTAAACCAGGTGCCTGTGCAGCCCGTTCAACCGGCACAATCCGCTTCGACCCAAGTTCAACCAGTCCCTGCGCAGACAGCCAACTGGCCCCAGGAGGAGGAGCAGGCTTACCCGGAAGAGGTTTATCTCAAGGAGCCTGTTTATGAGCCCTATCCTGTTCAAAAGGAGGTGGAGCCCGGCTTTGTCGCCCAGACACAGGATTTGTTCATGGACCAATTTGCAGTCAATCAGGAGCGCAGACAGGTAGCCTGGCCCAGCCCAAGCCAAGTCAGCCAATCGGGCAATGTAGCGGCCTGGCCGCAGACAGAGCAAAAGCCCAGCAACCTGGAACCGCAGTGGACAGCCTCCCAGTCCTTTGCTGAACCGGTAAAAACAAACCAAAGTATCTTTACAGATTCCCAAGCCGAACCCAAAACAAATAGAAGATCGCCCAAAACCCAAACAATTTTAGAGGCAGTGCAGGAGCAAACAAACAATTCACCAGAACAAGTGCTGGAGATTAAAGATGAAGAGCTTGAATACATCCCTGAGGTTCTTGACGAACCGATTCCAAAGCCCGTCTTTGTCAAGGAAGCGCCAAAACCAAGGCTGGTTTCTTCAACGCCCAAGCCTGTCCATACCGCGCCAGCGGTTGAGTTGACGGGTGAGCGCGTTCCTGTCCAAAAGAAGGAGGAGTCTTTTGGTTATGCGTCCTTGGACGGTATGGTGAAAGCGCCGCCTCCCCAGCAGATTAAGTTGGCCCTGGATGATTATCAAACGCCGCCTTTGCGCCTTTTAACTGAAAACACGCAGGAACATACCGATACAACGGAAGAGGACCGCCTCCGCGCTGACAAGCTGATTGAAACGCTCAAAAGCTTCCAAATCAACGCCTCCCTGCATGACATTGTCCATGGGCCCACCGTCACCCGCTTTGCTATTCGCTTAGCGGAGGGCGTCAATGTCAGCAAACTGCGCAATGTGATGGATAACCTGACCATCGAACTGCGCGCCAAGGGGGATATCCGCGCGGAGATGCCCATCCCGGGTACTTCCTTTGTTGGGCTTGAGGTCTCCAATGATAAAACCTCCAAAGTCTTTTTGAAGGATGTGCTTGATTCACCCAAGATGCGTGAAAACCGCTCGCCCACCACGGTGGCCCTTGGCAAGGACATCACCGGCACACCCATCACCTGCGAGCTCATGGATATGCCTCATTTATTGATTGCTGGCGCCACTGGCAGCGGTAAATCTGTGTGCATCAACAGTATCATCTGCAGCATCCTCTACCGCGCCTCCCCTCGCAATGTGCGCCTGATCATGGTGGACCCCAAGTTTGTTGAGCTCCAGCCCTACAACAACGTGCCCCATCTCTGGTG
>CAYOOZ010000125.1:0-6825 GCA_964405705.1 uncultured Christensenella sp. | reverse complement strand
AAGAAGCTCCGGTTGCTGATTAAGACGCCAAATACTGCCATGTTGTTTCCTCCAATTTATGTTGTGGTGGTGCTGCGCAAAAGCGCTGCCTGCCAGCCGGATAATTTGCCGGCCTGCCAATCCTGGCTTTGTGAGGGGGTGTATTTCTGCCCGTCCCCGGGTTTCAGGTTGCCCTTGAAAACGCCCAGGGCATAAAGCGCCATCACGCCCGCGCCCTTTGCGCTTAGCTGGCTGATAGGGGCCGTCTGCACCAGACAGCCGGAGATATCCGATAAAAACTGCATCAGGACCGGGTTGCCGGCCGGGCCGCCATCCACGCGCAGATGGGTCACCCTCATGCCGGTGTCCTGCTCCATGGCTTTGATGATGTCATTGTCCTGATAGGCAATGCTTTCAAGCGCTGCGCGGATGATGTGCGCCCTCTTGCTGCCCCTGTTGAGGCCGCATATCAAAGCCTGGGCCTGGGGCTGTTGATGGGGGGCGCCCAGCCCTGAAAAGGCGGGAACCAGGTAGACCCCTTCTGTATCAATGGTGGATTTGCTGACGCTTTCCACCTCAGGTAAGTCCTTTGCCAGCTCCGCGTCCTCAATGAGCCACTTCAAGGTGTCCCCGCTTGAGGTCACATTGCCCTCCAGGACATAGCAAACCTGTCCCAAAAAGGCATAGCCTACGCTGGTAGACAGGCCGCTGACTGAGAGGAGGGGCCGCTCGCCAATGTTCATCATCACGGACGAACCCGTGCCAAAGGTGGCCTTGAGGCTGCCCTTTTCATGGCAGCCCTGGCCAAACAAGGCGGCATGGCTGTCCCCCAACGCGGCCGCGATGGGTGCCTTTGGTATCCGCTGTATGGCAACCTCCCCAAAGCCAGCATCAGAATGCCTGATTTCCGGCAGGCAGGACAGGGGGATGTCAAACAGGCCACAAAGCTCCTCGCTGAAGGCCAGGGTATCAAGGTCCATCAGCTGGGTGCGGCTGGCGTTGCTGACATCAGTGGCAAAGACGCGCCCCCCGGTCAATCGGTAGGTGAGGTAGCTGTCCACAGTGCCCAGGCAGAGGCCCCCGTTTCGCGCCATGTCCTTGAGCTGTGGGTCCTCCAGAAAGCGGGCGGCGGCCTTGGCCGCGGGGAAGTAGGCGGAGAGCTTCAGCCCGCTTAAGCGCTGCACCAGGCCAGACTGCTCCTTGAGGGATTGACAGATGCCCTCCCCCCTGACGTCCTGCCAAACAACAGCGGGCCCCAGGGGGTGGCCGGAAGCCCTGTCCCAGAAAACAGTGGTTTCCCGCTGGTTGCTGATGGCGTAGCCGGCAATATGCACGCCCCCCTTGGCCACAAAGCGGATGCCCTCCAGCACATTTTGCCAGATTTCCTCGGCATCATGCTCCACATAGCCGGGCTTGGGGTAATACTGGCGGTGGTTTTTGGAAAACTGATCGACAATCTGCCCGCCCTCGTCCAGTAAAAAAACCTTGCTGGCCGAGGTGCTCTGGTCAATGGCGATGACATGGGGCTTGTTCATGTTTGTAAACTCTCTCGAACTGACTGGGCAATGCCTTCCCCAGTGAGGCCATAGTGGGCAAAGACCTCAGCGGAGGAGCCGTTATACAGAGATTCATCCGGCAGGCCCAGGATCCTCATCCGTGTGGGCTTCTTTTGAGCCAGGACAGAGGCCACCGCGCTGCCCAGACCGCCATTGACGCAATGCTCCTCTGCGGTGACCACAAGTCCGGCATCCGCGGCCTTCAAAATGGCCTCCTCATCCAGGGGGCTTAGGGTGTGCATGTCAAGGACAGCGGCCTTGACGCCCTCTTTTTCAAGGATGTTGGCCGCCTGCAACACGTGGTATACCATTTCGCCACAGGCAATGAGGGAAACATCCGCCCCCACTTTTAGCCAGTTGGCGCGGCCGGGCGTGAAGGGCGCGTTTTTCGGATAGACCTCGGGCACAGCGCCACGGCCCATGCGCACATAGGTGGGCTCCTTGGAGGCAACCAGGTACTTGAGCATCGCGCGCATCTGGTTGCCATCCGCCGGCAAATAGACCTCAAGCCCGGGGATGGCGCGCATCAAGGCGATGTCCTGGGTGGCATGGTGGCTGGTGCCCAAAGCGCCATAGGAGACGCCACCGGACACGCCAATGACCTTGACATTCATATGGGAATAGGCCACATCCACTTTGATTTGCTCAGCAGAGCGCAGGGAATAAAAGCAAGCTGGCCCGCAAACAAAGGGCTTGAGCCCCGCGTTGGCCAGACCCGCGGACACGCCGATGGCGTTTTGCTCCGCGATGCCAATTTCAACAAACTGCTTGGGCAATTGCTCCGCGAAATCGCCCAGAGTGACAGAGCCCCTGGAGTCGGTGGTGACAGCAAAAATCTTGTTGTCCTCCTTGGCTGCCGCCAGGAGGGCTTCGGTAAAGGCCATGCGAACGGCTTCAGTTTTCATGCCCAATCCACTCCTTTCACGCCCAGGTAATCAAGGCTTTCCCGCACCTGCTGCTCATTGGGCACCTTGTGATGCCATTCCTTTTTATTTTCGCCCCCCTTGATGCCCTTGGCCTTGATGGTATGGCAGATGAGGCAGTGGGGCTTGCCCTTTGGCTCTCTGGTGGCAAAATAGTCCAGCATGGCCTGCACGTCATGGCCGTCCACCTCTGTGACCTCCCAACCAAAGGCGGCCCATTTCTCCTTGAAGTTTTCAAGGGCCATAACGCTCTCGGTTTCTCCTGAGATTTGAAGGCCATTGCGGTCAATGATGGCAAAGAGGTTATCCAGGCCATAGTTGGCGCCGGCCATGGCAGCTTCCCACACACTGCCCTCCGCCTGCTCCCCATCCCCCATCAACACAAAGGTGCGGTAGGACAGGCCCTGGCGCTTGGCCCCCAGGGCCATACCTACGCCGATGGACAGCCCATGCCCCAAGGCGCCGGTGCACATCTCCATGCCCTCCACTTTGTTGGTGGGGTGGCCAATCAGGCGGCTGCCAGCCTTTGAAAAGGTGAGCAGCTCCTCTTTTTTGATGTAGCCCAAATCAGCCAGCACAGCCAGGTAGCCTTCCACGCTGTGACCCTTGCTTAAAAGAAAGCGGTCCCGGTTCTCGTCCTTTAAGGTTTGCGGGCTCACCTTCATCACCGCGTCATACAGCACGCTTAAGATGTCCAGTTCCGACAGCGAGCCGCCGGTGTGCCCGGCATTGGCCAGATGAATCATGGTGATGACATCGGCCCTGCGCAAGTCGGCGCGTTTTTTGATGCTTGTTGCGTCCATTTCTACTCTCCTTTCAGGTCTTTTTACTTCAGCCTGGCGGCAAGCGCCGCCTTGTTCTGTAAATCCTTTTGCACCAAGTCGATGATGACGGCGGAGATGATGACCACGCCCTTGATGACCATTTGCCAGAAGGTGGACACACCCATCATGATCATGCCGTCGTTTAATACCGTGATGACCAGAACGCCAATGATGGTGCCCCCGATGGTGCCAACGCCGCCGGACATGCTGGTTCCGCCCAGCACGACAGAGGAGATGGCAATCATCTCCCAGGTTTCACCGGTGGCTGGGTGGGCTGCCCTTAGTTCACTGGCCTTGATGATGCCGGCCAGGGCTGCGCAAAAGCCGGAGAACATATACACAAACAGTTTGACCTTGGTGGTCTTGATGCCGGAGATGATGGCGGCCCGCTCATTTCCGCCCACGGCATACACCTGGTTGCCCAGCGGCGTTCGCTTCATGATAAAGGCGGCCACCAGGGCCACAGCGGCAAAAATCAGGATGATGTAGGGGATGCCAAAGACGCTGCCCGCGCCGATGACATCAAAACCAAGATTGCCCAGTTCCGCCTTGCCAAAAAGGTTGGGGAAGGTGGCGCCACCGGAGCGCAGCATGGCAAAGCCGCGGGCGATGTACATGGCGCCCAGGGTGGCGATGAAGGCAGGCACCCGAACCTTGGCGATCAGCCAGCCGGAAGCCAGGCCGATAAGGACGGCCAGAATGCAGACCAGGAGCAGGATCATCGGCACATTGGGGAAGAGGGTGCCCCCTAAAAAGGGCAGGCGCAAGCCCTCTGTCATCAGGCCGCCGGCAATCATGGCCGAGAGGCCGACCACGGCGCCCACGGACAGGTCGATGCCGCCGGTGATGATGACCATGGTCATGCCGATGGCCAAAAGGCCGTAAAGGGAGGCGTGCTTGACCAGGAGCACGATAGAGGACCACTCCAGGAAGTTAGGCGCTGAAAAGCTGAAATAAATCACCAGCAAGGCAAGCGCAATGAAGGTGCGCCCTTTCAAGAGCAGCATGCCCAAGGATGGCCTGGCTGCATTGGGTTTTAACTGTGTCATTGGCGTTCCCTCCCAGTTTTATGCTGTCTTGCCGGTATGAAGTGCTGCGGCGGAAGCCCGGACCAGGGCGTCCTCTTTGATGTCGCTGCCAGAGAGATTGGCGGTCAATTGCCCATTGCTCATGACCAAAACGCGGTCACAAACGGACATGATTTCCTTCAGCTCGCTGCCCACAAACAGGATGCCCATGCCTTGAGCCGCAAAGCGGCGCATGAGGTTGAAAATATCGGTCTTGGCGCCCACATCAATGCCCCTTGAGGGCTCATCCATGATGAAGACTTTGGCCTTGGCGATAACGCACTTGCCAATGACCACCTTTTGCTGGTTACCGCCAGACAGACTGGTAATCAAGTGCTTGGTGTCCGCGGCCTTGACCTGCAAATCCCGCATGGTGTCTCTCACCGCGTCTTTATAGCGCTTTTTGCTGATGGTGCCGTGGCGGGTGAAGCGCTTAAGGCTGGTCAAGACCAGGTTGTCCGCGATGGACATGGGCTGCACCAAACCGTCGCGCTGCCTGTCCTCCGGCACCAGGACCATGCCGCGGCTGATTTGCTCATTGACCACAGGCTTTTTAATGGTTTCACCATCCAGGACCATTTCTACGCTGGCCTCAGGATGCAGGCCCATCAGGCTCTCCACCAGCTCCGTGCGCCCTGCGCCCATGAGGCCATAGATGCCCAGCACCTCCCCCTTCATGAGGGTGAAGGAGACATGGTCCACCGTATAGCCGCCGCCCAGGCGCGGCAGGCAGGCGTTGTTGACCTGAAGCAAGACCTGTTTCTCACCCTCATAAGGCGGTTTTTCAATGGTCAGCTGGCTGTGGCCCACCATCTTTTCAACGATCCAGTGCAGGTCGATCTCCTTAACCGGGGCAAAAGCCACCTTTTCCCCATCCCGCAGGATGGTGACCACATCGCCAATGCGAATGATTTCTTCCAGGCGGTGGGAGATGTAAATGATGGCGATGCCCTGGGCTTTTAAATCCGCAATCAGCCTAAAGAGCACCTCTACCTCGGCATTGGACAGTGAGGAGGTGGGCTCATCCATGATGAGCACCTTTAACTCCTTTTGCAACATGGTTTTGGCGATTTCCACCACCTGCTGCTGGCCCACGCGCAGGTTGCGCATCATTTCCATGGGGTCGATGTCCTGCTGTAAGCGGGAGAGCACTTCCCGGGCTTTCTTGACCTGGGCTTTGCGGTCTATGCTAACCCCCAGGCGGCTGACCTCATTGCCGGCAAAGAGGTTGTCCGCCACCGTCATGTCCGGGAACATGTTCAATTCCTGGTGGATGATGCTAACCCCCAGGTCGCTGGCCTGGCGGGTATTGTGCAAGGTCAAGGGCTTGCCTTCCAGGGTGAGTTCCCCCCGGGTGGGCTTTTCAATCCCGGCTAAAATCTTCATCAACGTGGACTTGCCGGCACCGTTTTCCCCGATGAGCACGTTGACCATGCCCTGATAGACATCAAAATCCACCTCCGATAGCGCGGTGGTTCCGGGGTAGACCTTTGTGATGTTCCTGGCCGTGAGAAGGGGCGGGGGCAATTTGCTCATCGCTCAATCCTCCGCAAAGATGACTTCCACCGGCACGATCACCAGGGAAGCGGCGTCGGTCTTTTGCAGGGAGATGCAACCATAAAACTCCAGGGTCTTGTTTAAATAGTTCTCTGGGCTTTGGGCCAGGATGATGCCATCCTTGACCTTGTTATTAAAGACGGTGGTCAGATCGGCAAACTCTACCTGGTTGGCAAAATCATCCAGTTTCAGGAAGCCGACACCGTCACGAATCGCGTTTTTAATGTTGGAGGGGAAGACGCGGCCATAGTGGAGTTTATAGTCCGCAATCCCATCATAAGGCGGCGCGTCCAAGAGCAGGTTGGTGCGGTTGGGCTTGTCCGCGTTTTCGATTTCGATCACGCGCGCTGTGCCCTTGACGCAAAAACTCCACGCGCTGGTTTCATTGGCCCGTGAACCATACTGGGCCCCAGCGGACTGCAAATCCGCCACTGCAAGGCTCAACAGCAGGGGGGCATCCACCGCCCTTTCACGGATGGTAGGCAGGATGCGGCTGTCCCAGTTGTCCAGGGTATATTGCTCAACCCGGGTTAGCTGGGCCACTTCCACCAATTCACCTGCCTCGTTGAGCATGGTTTCCGGCTTTTTATCGGGGATAAAGGTGACCCTGCAGGTCAACAAAACAATTACCAGGAGTATCCCGGCCAGGACCCAGGGCAGCGCGTTCTTTGGCTTTTTCATCCCATTTGCTCCCTTTCATTTTTGCCGGGGCGGCAGGCAGCCTTCGCTGCCTGCCCTTCCCCCAAAGGTGGACTTAGTCCGCCATCGCGAAGTTGTCGAGTTTGGCTGCGTTTTCAATGGTGATGAGCACGCAGTCCATGAGCTGTTTTTCTTCCTTGTCGGTCTTGCCGCCGGCCTTGATGTACTCATCAGCCTGGATGACTGCCTGCTGGGCGATGTAGGCGATGGGCTGCAGGCC
>CAYOOZ010000124.1:0-6911 GCA_964405705.1 uncultured Christensenella sp. | reverse complement strand
GATTGGCTTTGACAACGGCATGGACAGCTATGCCCTCTCAGCCCATAAAATTCACGGGCCCAAGGGTGTTGGCGCCTTGGCGTTAAAAAAGGGTGTACGTTTAAAGCCTCTGGTTTTTGGCGGCAAGCAGGAAGAGGGCCTGCGTTCGGGTACTGAGAACACGGACGGTATCGCGGGCTTGATGGCTGCAATTCAAAACTACCCATCAGAAAACCAGATGGCGAGATTAAAGGATTTGCTGTATCAGCTAATCAGGGAAGGCTTGCCCCAGGTTCAGCTAAATGGGCCCTTGCCCTTGAGCGCTGCGTCCAGCCCTCATATCCTCAACCTCTCCTTCCCGCCCCTCATGGCGCAAACCCTGATGCATCAGTTGGAAGCGCAAGGCGTTCTGGTAAGCCAGGGCTCTGCCTGCTCCTCCAGGCAAAGAAAGCCCAATGCCACCTTAAGCGCTATGGGTCTGCCTGCCAATTTGATATCAAGCGCGCTGCGCTTCAGCTTAAGCTGTTTTACAAGCCAATCTGAGATCGAAACTGCGGCCAGGGCTGTTCTTAAAGCGTATGACAGCCTGCGCCCCTACACCAGGAGATAAGATGAGAAACCTTTTATTGGTCAAGTATGCCGAGGTTCACTTAAAGGGCCAAAACCGGCCCTATTTTCAGCGCGCGCTGATCAAAAACATCAAGCAGGCTGTTGCCCCCTTTGGAGCGGCTGTCCGCTTGCATGACAGCCGGATTTTTGTCAGCGGCTATACGGATGAGGCCGCCTGCATCAAAAGCGTGGCCCGGGTCTTTGGCGTGCACGCCGTTTGCCCCGCGATTGAAATGGAAAAAGATGATTTTGAGGCCATCTGCGAAACCGCAAGCCAACTCATGCAGGACAAGGTGGGGAGCTTCAAGGTCTTGGCCAGGCGGGCGGACAAACAGTATTTCCTGGATTCCCCACAGATTGCCATGCAGGTTGGGGGCTTTGTGCTGGAGCACAACAGCAACTTAAGCGTGGATGTACACAAGCCTGAGCATGAATTGCAGGTTGAAATCAGAGACATGGCCCTGCTCTATGTCAATACCATCCCGGGCGTTGGCGGGCTGCCCACGGGCACTTCCGGCAAGGCGATGCTGCTCCTGTCCGGTGGAATTGATAGCCCGGTGGCAGGATACAGGGTGGCCCGGCGCGGGGTGGAGCTTAGCGCGGTCTACTTCCATTCTTTCCCCTATACAGGGGAGGCTGTGAAGGAAAAGGTCATCACCTTGGCCCGTGTGCTCTCGGGCTTTTGCGGCAAAATCAAGCTTCATGTGGTGCCCTTTACGGAGATTCAGCAGGCCATCCTGGAGCACTGCCCGGAGGACTTTACCACCCTCATCATGCGTCGCAACATGATGCGCATCGCGGACACCCTGGCGCAAAAGGACAAGGCTTTGGCTTTGATCACCGGCGAGAGCATCGGCCAGGTGGCCAGCCAGACCCTGGAAGCCTTGGCCTGTACGGATGCCGTGGTGACCTGCCCGGTGTTTAGGCCCCTGATTGGGACGGACAAGCTGGAAATTATCCAGGAATCCGTCCAGATTGGCGCGTATGAGACCTCTGTTTTGCCCTATGAGGACTGCTGCACGGTCTTTACGCCCAGGCATCCCGTAACCCATCCCAAATTAAAACAGGCGGAGTACGCTGAAAAGCCGCTGTCAAAAGACGGTCTGCTGGAAACAATGCTGAAAACCGCGGTGGAAAATACGGAAGTGATTGAGGTTATCTAGCTTGTATTTCAAAACAGGTGTCAAGACAAAAAGCTTGACACCTGTTTTTCTTGGTGTATAATACTGTTTGTTGTCTTGGAAAGGGGGAGCGTATGAGCAAGGATGGTTTGAACAAGAAGGTTGGCTATGGCATGCTGGCCGAATTTTATGCCCCGCTCTTAACCGATAGGCAGCAGACTTTGATTGAGCTGTACTGCGATGAGGATTTATCCCTCTCTGAAATCGCCGGGCAATTGTCCATCTCCCGCCAGGCGGTAAGCGACAACCTCAACCGGGCTTACGAGCGCTTGGACGAGCTGGAAAACCACTTAAAGCTCTACCAAAGCTTTGTCAAGCTTCGCTCCCAATTGACACACTGCCGCACGCTCTTAAGCCAGGTGGAAGCGACAGATGAAACCCTGCAATATTTACAAGAAGCCCTATTGACCCTTTCAGAGGGTAGCGACAAGAAGGGAGGCAAGGATGGCATTTGACAGCTTGTCTGACAAGCTCCAACGCGCGTTTAAAAAGCTGACCGGCAAAGGAAAGCTTAATGAGGCCAACATCAAGGAAGCCATGCGCGAGGTGCGAATGGCCCTATTGGAGGCGGACGTCAACTACCTGGTGGTCAAGGACTTTATCAAGTCAGTCACCGACCGCGCGGTGGGAACGGAAATCCTGTCCTCCTTAAACGCCGGGCAGCAGGTCATCAAAATCGTCAATGAGGAATTGACCAAGCTCATGGGCGGCGCAAACGCCAAACTGACCTGGTCCTCTTCCGTCCCCACCATTTACCTGCTTTGCGGCTTACAGGGCGCGGGCAAGACCACCATGGCCGGCAAGCTGGCTGCCTACTTAAAGAAAACAGGCAAAAAGCCGATGCTGGCCGCCTGTGACATCTACCGCCCGGCCGCGATTAACCAGCTGCAGGTGGTGGGAGAAAAGGCAGGCGTGCCCGTCTTTGAAAAGGGTACCCAGGACCCTGTCTTAACCAGCCAACAAGCAGTGGAGCAAGCCAGGTACTACGGCAATGATGTGTTAATTATTGATACCGCCGGCCGATTGCACATTGATGAAGGCTTGATGGACGAGTTAAGCCGGATTAAGGCCGCAGTACGCCCTCAGGAAATCCTCTTGACAGTGGACGCCATGACCGGCCAGGACGCGGTCAACGTGGCCAAGACCTTCAATGAAAAACTGGGCATCGACGGCATCATCATCACCAAGCTGGACAGCGATACCAGGGGCGGCGCTGCCCTCTCAACAAGGGCCATCACCGGCAAGCCCATCAAGTTCGCGGGCACGGGCGAGAAATTAAGCGATATTGAGCCCTTCCATCCCGACCGCATGGCCTCCCGCATCCTGGGCATGGGGGATGTGTTGACCCTGATTGAAAAGGCCACGGAGAACTTTGATTTAGAGCAGGCAGAAAAGGCCGCGGCCAAAAACAAGCAGCCCCAGGACCTGAGCCTGGATGACTTTTTGGAGCAGATGCAACAGCTAAAGAAAATGGGCCCGCTGCAAAATGTTCTGGGCATGCTCCCCGGCGTTGGCAACAAATTGAAAAACGTGGAAGTAGACGATGAAGCCTTAAAAAAGCCCGAGGCCATCATCCGCTCCATGACCAAAAGAGAGCGCAAAAACCCAGACATCTTAAACGCCAGCCGGCGCAAGCGCATCGCCGCCGGGGCCGGGGTTACAGTGGCCGATGTCAACCAGGTGATGCGCCAGTTTGACCAGATGCGCAAGATGATGAAACAAATGATGGGCAACAAACGCGGTCTGGCGCGCGGGATGCGCGGCATGCCGTTTATGTAGACTGGACTTCAGCAAAGCTGATTTTCCATAGATATTAAAGGAGGAACCCCCATGGCAGTCAAGATCCGTCTCAAGAGAATTGGTATGAAAAAGCACCCCTTTTACCGCGTCGTCGTTACCGATGAGCGCAGCCCCCGGGATGGCCGTTTCATCGAAGAAATCGGCACTTATGACCCCATGAAGCAGCCCGCCGAAATCAAGATCGACAACGAAAAGGCAGTGGCCTGGATGAAAAACGGCGCCCAGCCCTCTGACACTGTGCGTGTGCTGCTCAAGAAGACCGGCGCGATTGAAGGCTGATTCATGAGAGAATTGGTTTTATTCTTAGCCCAGTCCCTGGTGGAACAGCCCGATGAGGTGAGCGTCACCATGACCGAGGGCCCCGAGGCCATCATTCTGGAGCTCAATGTGGCCGCGGATGACATGGGCAAGGTCATTGGTAAGCAGGGCCGCATCGCCAAGGCCATCAGGAGCGTTGTCAAGGCAGCCACCCAAAAGGGCGGGAAGCCGGTCTTTGTGGAAATCCAGTAATGGATAAAACCCATGAAGGCTACCTGTCCATCGGGCAGGTGGTGAGGCCGCAAGGCCTTTTGGGACAAGTCAAAATCCGACCGGACACGGATGACCCCGGTCGTTTTTTGAGTTTAACCAGCCTGTTTGCTGAGATCAAAGGCCAGGTAAAACCGCTTTTGATCTCCCGTGTATCTGTGCGCCAGGGCTTCGTCTTTGCCAATCTGGAAGAGGACGCTACGGTGGAGGACGCGGAAGCGCGCCGCGGGCTGATGCTTTACGTCAAGAGGGAGGACGCGGTTCCTCTTTCTGAATTTGAAAACTTCATCACAGACCTTATCGGCTGCGTAGTTTTAACCACAAAGGGCAAGCGCATCGGCCAGGTGAAGGATGTCCTTCAGCCAGGCGCCAATGATGTCTATGTGGTCAAAACGGAGGGCAAAAACCTGCTGATCCCGGCTTTGCGGCATGTGGTATTGACGGTGGATGTGCCCCGGAAAGAAATCCTGGTGGATGAGGAGCGCTTAAACGAGGTGTCCATTTTTGAAGATTGACATCCTCACCATCTTCCCGGAGATGTTTTCGGCCTTGAATTACAGCATGATTGGGAGGGCGCAGCAAGCCGGCCTAATCGATATCAAGGTGACGGATATCAGGCAGTTTTCAGATTCCAAGCATAAAAACACCGATGACTACCCCTTTGGGGGCGGAGACGGGATGCTCATGACCGCTCAGCCCATCGCGGACGCCATCAAGGCTGTAACGCCGGAGGATTTCGCCGGCTTGCGGATCTTTCTAAGCCCCAGGGGCCTGCCCCTGACCCAGCAGTTGGCGGAGGATCTGGCAAAGCAGGACCACCTGGTGCTGCTCTGCGGGCATTATGAGGGCGTGGATGAAAGGGTCATCACGCGCTACATTGATTTAGAAGTGTCCATCGGGGACTATGTCTTAACCGGCGGGGAACTGCCGGCGATGGTGCTTATAGATTGTGTGGCGCGCTTAAGGGATGGGGTGCTGGGCGCCTCTGGCAGCGCGATGGAGGAAAGCTTCAGCGATGATTTTCTCCTGGAATACCCGCACTACACCAGGCCGCGTGAGTTTGAGGGTGAGAGCGTGCCCGAGGTGCTCTTAAACGGCAACCACGCTGAAATTGAGAAATGGCGGCGGGAGCAGCGCTTGCTCATCACCGCGAAGCGCAGGCCCGACTTGCTTTTAGAGGCCAGGCTGACCGATAAGGAAAAGGATTGGCTTTCAAAACAACTGGGTGTTGAACTCTAAAACCAAGGCACACCGCGCAGCCGGGTGAACCCGGCTGTTCTTTTTATTCTTGAAAACTCCGGAAACCTCCAGATTTGTTTGTATATCAAGTATTTGGGTATGATTCTTGTATCTTGATAGCGGAGGAATCGGAGTGACAGTCAAGGAGATGCTTGAAAAGGCCGAATTCACCAATCTGTCTGAATACGCGGCCAAAAGCGCCCTGTCCAAAGGCAGGGAGCGCCCAATCAGTAAGGACGAGACAAGAACCGAGTTCCAGCGTGACCGCGACAGAGTCATCCATTCCAAGGGGTTTCGGCGTCTACAATTCAAAACACAGGTTTTTTTGGCCCCGGAAGGGGATCATTATCGCACACGCCTAACCCATACCTTGGAGGTGGCCCAGGTCGCAAGGACCATCGCAAGGGGCCTTAGGCTCAATGAAGACTTAACCGAGGCCATCGCCCTGGCCCATGACCTGGGGCATACCCCCTTTGGGCACATTGGGGAGCGCACCCTCAATGAGCTGCACGATGGCGGATTTAAGCACTACCTGCAAAGCTTGCGGATGGTGGACAAACTGGAGGGCAAAGGCGGGCTCAACCTGACCTGGGAGGTCAGAAACGGCATCATCAACCACTCTGGCAATTTAAAAGCCGCCTCCCTGGAGGGCATGGTGGTCGCCAAGTCAGACCGCATTGCCTACATCAACCACGACATTGATGACGCCATCAGGGCCGGCATTATCCAAGGCGGGCAACTGCCCAAAGACGCGCTGGAAGTGCTGGGCTATACCCATGGGGAGCGCATCAACACCATGATAACGGACATCCTGGTTAACAGCGAGGGTCAGGAGATTATCAAGTCCAGCCCTGATGTCCAGCAGGCGACAGACAGCCTGCGCGCCTTCCTCTTCCAAAAAGTCTATCAGGATTCCTGGCGCAGCGATGAGGAAGAAAAATGCGACTTCATCCTAAAACGCCTGTTTGAATATTTTTTCAAGGATCCGGACAAACTGCCCGTAGAATTCCGGCTGATTGCGCAGGAGGAGGGCGTGTCCCGCGCGGTGGTCGATTTTATTGCCTCCATGACGGATCGCTACGCCATCCGCCTGTTCCGGCAATTGTTCATGCCGGAGGCCTTCTCCATATTATGACTGAAAGGTGGTGTTAAGCCTTGGCTCCCCGATTCCCAACCTCCTGGGTTGACCAGGTTTATGCCACCGCCAACATCGTTGATCTGGTGCAAAACTATGTGCCCCTTCAAAAAAAGGGGCGCAGGCACTGGGGCCTGTGCCCTTTCCACAACGAAAAAACGCCCTCTTTTTCCGTCAACCCGGAATTAAACCTCTATTATTGTTTTGGGTGCAAGGCCAGCGGCAATATCGCCCAGTTTGTAATGGAGATGGAAAAACTCAGCTATCCTGAGGCGCTTTTATTTTTGGCCAAGCAATTTAACTTGCCCCAACCGCCGGTGATGGAGGAGGACCCGCTGGAGGAGGAGCGGCGTAACCTCAGGGAAAGGCTATATGAGGCCAATCGGGAGGCGGCCATCTTCTACCACGAGCAGCTCTGGTTGCCCCAAAACAGCAAGGCC
>CAYOOZ010000123.1:0-7023 GCA_964405705.1 uncultured Christensenella sp. | reverse complement strand
TGTATCGCCATTTGGGCAGGAGTCCTTGCGTAACTCGTGTAGACACTATCTAGGGAAGCGGCTTTGATTGATGGAGCGAATGAATACGCGATTTGGGCACGCATCATGATGCCCATTGCAAAGCCAAGCCTGGCGGCGCTTGCCATGCTCGCCTTCCTCTGGAGCTGGAATGACTACTTGGATCCCATCGTATTTTTATCAAACTGGCGGCAGTATACCATTCCGGTTGCGCTAACCAACTTTGTTGAGGAAGCGTCAACCCAATACAATCTCATGATGGCTGCTGCAGCTTCTGCCTTAATCCCAGTGTTCGTTGTGTTCTTGGCTGGACAGAAGTTTTTTATCAGGGGCTTGACAGCTGGTGCAGTTAAAGGTTAGCCCATTGCCATGTTAATCCTCGCTTGGTCTCCTCCACCTTACAATTTCCTTGTGAACCCACCCCCCAATATGGTAAAATACCAAGGAATCTGGATTGGAGGGTATGATGCCAAGAATCGTTCTGGACATGATGGGCGGGGACAACGCGCCACAGGCCACCTGCGAGGGGGCTATATTGGCCCTGCGGGAGGACAAGGAGTTACACCTCATCTTAGCCGGCGTGCCGGAGGCCATGGCCCCCTATTTGCAGGATGCTGATGATGTGCGTCAGCGCTTCACTGTCTTAAGCGCCCCGGAGGTCATCACCAACCAGGAATCCGCCGCCATGGCCATCCGTCAAAAGAAGGACAGCGCCGTGGTCAAAGGGATGCTCATGGTGCGGGAGGGGGAGGCCGATGGCTTTGTTTCCGCCGGGTCCACCGGGGCCACCCTGGTGGGCGGGATGCTGCGCCTGGGCCGCATCCACGGCATTGAGCGCCCTGCCTTGGCCCCCATGATGCCCGGTGAAACGGGCGAATACCTGCTGATTGACTGCGGGGCCAATGTGGACTGCCGTCCGGAGTACCTTTTGCAGTTTGGCTTGATGGGCGACGCCTACATGCGCGCGATGAAGGGCATTGGCCGCCCGCGCATCGGCCTTGTCAACAACGGCGCTGAGGAGGAAAAGGGCAACATGCTGTACATGGCGGCCCACCAGCTCCTCAAGAAGGAAGACATCAACTTTGTGGGCAACATCGAGGCCCGCTATATCCCGGATAATCAATGCGATGTGCTGGTGTGCGACGGGTTTGACGGCAACATCATTCTCAAGTACACTGAGGGCATCGCCGCCGCCCTTTTGGGCATCATCAAGCGGGAATTGATGGCCGACACCCGCAGCAAGATTGGCGCGCTCCTGGCCAAGCCGACCTTCCGCCGCGTTAAAAAGATGATGGACTACACCGAGGTGGGCGGCGCGCCGCTTTTGGGCGTGAATGGCGCTGTGGTCAAGGCCCATGGCTCCAGCAATGCCAAGGCCATCAAGGGCGCCATCCGCCAGGCCACGCTCATGGCCCGCAACCAGGTACACCTGGCCATCGCCAGCAACCTGTCAAACCTTAAACCATAGGGAGGACTCCAACATGCTCATGGACAACGTCGTTTCTTTAATCGAAAAGCAGCTCAAGGCCGCCCCCGGCACCATCACCCGTGAATCCCGCCTGGTGGAAGACCTGGGCGCCGACAGCGCCAATGTCATGGACCTGGAAGACCAATTCAACATCCAGATTGAGGACAACGCCATCACCACGCTCAAAACCGTGGGCGACGTGGTGGACTACATCCAGGCACGCCAGGGGTGAGCAAAGGGGAATCCAAGCTGCTGCACAAAGGGGCAGCAGCCTTTTTTCATGATGAAATCAGAGAGAACCGCCTGATGGACGCGCTTTCTTATACCTTTATCAACAGGTCGCTTTTGCAAACCGCCTTGACCCACCCGGCCCTTAACGCCAAGCGGAACAACCAGCGGCTGGAGTTTTTGGGGGATGCTGTCCTGCAGCTGGTCATCAGCCAGGCCTTGTTTGAATTGCACAAGGAGAAGGAGGGCAAGCTGACCTTCCGCCGTCAGAAGCTGGTCAATGAAGCGGCCCTGGCGCGGGTTGCCCTGGGCCTTCGCCTATCTGACTATCTCTATCTGGACGCCTCCCTTTTGGCCCAGGGCGGGCAGGACAACCCCGCCATCCTGGCCGACAGCATGGAGGCCGTTTTGGCTGCCATTTACTTGGACGGCGGGCTTGAAAAAGCGCGGGAGGTCATCCTCTCCCTTTGGGACAAGGCCATTTCCTCCGCCGATGGGGAGCTGGACGCCAAGACCAGCCTGCAGGAGATGTTGCAAAAATCCGGCCAGGAGGAGCCGGCCTATCTGGATATTTCCGCCACTGGCCCGGCGCATGACCGCTTGTTCACCGTGGCTGTTTTATACAAGGGTGAGGAATTGGCCCGGGGCACTGGCAAGACCAAGCGCCAAGCCCAGCAAGAAGCCGCCGGGAAGGCCTTGATTCAAGTTCAACAGGGTGAGCCGTCATGAAGCTGACCCGGCTTGAGCTATACGGCTTTAAATCCTTCCCGCAAAGGACCAATGTCCAGTTCCATGGCGGCATCACCGGCATTGTCGGGCCCAATGGCTCGGGCAAGAGCAACATTGCTGACGCCGTGCGCTGGGTGTTGGGGGAGCAGTCGGCCAAGGCCCTGCGTGGGGCCAAGATGGAGGACGTCATCTTTGTGGGCACCCAGAAGCGCAAGCTCATGCCCTATTGTGAGGTCTCCCTCTTTTTTGATAATTCAGATGGCAAGCTTAAAAACCCGCATACCGAGGTCATGGTCACCCGCCGGGTCTATCGCAGCGGCGAGGGGGAATACTACCTCAATAAAAAGACCTGCCGCTTAAAGGACATTGTGGAATTGTTCCACGATACCGGCATTGGCCGGGAGGGCTATTCCATCATCGGCCAGGGCCATATTGACGTCATCCTCTCCGGCCGAGGGGAGGAGCGCCGCGCCGCCTTTGAGGACGCGGCCGGCATTGTCGCCTATCGCTCCCGCAAGGAGGAGGCCGAGCGCAAGCTCAACCGCACCCAGGAGCACCTCCTGCGCGTGGGCGATCTCTTGGAGGAATTGGGCAGCCGCCTGGAACCCTTAAGGGAGCAAAGCGAGCAGGCCCGGGAATACCTTCTGTTGGCCGCCCGGCTCAAGTCCCTGGACGCGACCATTTTCTTGGCCCGGCATGAGCGCTTAAGCCGCCGCATGGACACCTTGAAGGAAAGCAACCAGGCCATTTCCGAATTGGTCGCCCGCCATGAAAGCGAGCTCCTCCTTTATAAGGAGGAGCGCCAGACCCTGGAAGATGCCCTTTCCGCTGCCGAGCAGGAGAGCGAGCAGGCCTCCACGCAGCTGGCAGCCCAGGAGAGTACCCTCAGGGAGCACGCCGTCCTCTTAGAGCGCGCGGAGCAGGCCCTCAAAACCGCCATGAAGGAGGAGCAGGCCCTGCGGGAGAGCATCCTCGCCCTTGAAAAGGAGACGGGGGATCTCAAGGCCCTGCTGGAATCGACCTCCACAGACACACAAAAGGAAGAGGCCCTTTTAAAAGAGGCTGACAGCCAGCTCAGCGCCTTAGAGAAAGACGCCGCTTCTGCCCAGGAGCAACAGGCCCTGGTTGAAAATGAGTTGGATGCGCACCGCAGCCGCCAATTGGCCCAGGCCAACAGCCGCAGCGATTTTCGTGAGCAGCAGGCCAGGCAACAGGCCATGCTGGCCCAGGCGCAAAGCCGCGTTTCTGAGATCACCGGCAATGAGGAAGCCCTCAATACTGCCCTTGACACCGCGCAGGCGGAGGAGCAGGCCGCAAACGAGAAGCTCAAGGCTACAAGCGAGGCCGTCGGCCTTTTGCAAGCGCGATTGAAAGAGACGCTTGCAAGCCTAAAAAATGATCAGTCCGCGGCCCATCAAGCCCAGGAGGACTTTAACACCGCCCAGATCAAATACCAGCGCGACCGCGCCCGACTCACCGCCATGGAGGAGGTCGCCCGCTCCAACGAGGGCTTTTTCCAGCCCGTTCGCCAGGCGCTTTTATACGCCAAGGACAACAAGAAGGTCCACGGCGCCCTGGCGCACCTGATTTCTGTCCCACAGGAGCTGGAGACGGCCATTGAGATGGTCTTGGGCAGCGCGCTGCAAAACATTGTCACCCAGGATGAGGAAACGGCCAAGGAATTGATTCTTTTCCTGCGCGAGAAGCGCTATGGCCGCACCACTTTCCTGCCCCTGTCCGCCGTGCGCGGGCGCACCTTAAACCACGCCGAAAAAGAGGTCTTATCCCTCCCCGGCTGCCTGGGCATTGCTTCAGAGCTGCTGGGCTATTTGCCCCAATACCGCGAGGTGGTGGAGTCCCTCTTAGGCCGCACCGTCATCGCAAAAGACATGGACGCGGCCATCGCCATCTCCCGCCGCGCGCGCCAGGCCTTCCATGTGGTCACCCTGCAGGGGGATGTCATGCGCGCCGGCGGCGCCATGACCGGCGGCTCCATCCAGTCAAAGACGGTCAGCCTTTTGGGCCGGGAGCGCGAAATCAAGGAGTTAGCCCAGAGCGTCAATGACCAGGCCCTCTCCCTAAACGAAAGCCAGCAGGCCATCAAGCGCCAGGCCCAGGCCATTTTGAGCGCCCAGGCCGCCTATGAAAAGCAGCGCCTCTTGACCCAGGATGAGGAAATCCTCATCGCCAGGGAGGAGGAGCGCTTCACCCAGGCCAGGGAGCGCCATCTTCAGGCCAAGGCCCGCCTCACCCAGTCCAAAGACGCCAAGGCGCAGTTGATGGAAATTATTGAGCAATTGGAGGGCGACCTAAAAAAAGCCAATGCTGAGCACCAGCAGCTTGAAGACAACCAGGGCCAGATGGAGGAGGAGGACCAGCGCCTGCGCTTAGCCCTTGTATTCGCCCGTACCTTGGCTGAGCAAAAGCGCGAGGCTCTGGACCACGCGCGCGAGCAGCGCGCCGGCCTGGCCCACTCTTTGGACCTGGTGCGCCGGGATCGCCAGCGTTTTGAGCGCGAGCTCTTTGCCCTCAACCAAAAGCAGGAGCGCCAGCAACAGGCCCTCCTCACCCTTTTGGACAGGATCACATCAAATCGCGCTGACCACACCGCCCTTTCTGATCAATCAGAGGCCAAAAACCAGTTGGCTGAGCAGGTGCGCCAAAGAAGCCAGGCCGCGCAGAACAATCGGCGCGAGCTCACCTTAAAACAACAAGCCCTCATGCAAAAGACAGAGGCCACCCACCAGGCGCACACGGAGGACAGCGCGCGCTTGCACCGTGGGGAGCTCAACCTCACCCGCCTTACAGAGGAATTGCACACCATGGCTGCCACCCTCTTTAACACACATGAGCTTACCTATGCCCTTGCAGGCGAGTTTGCTCTCAATGAGAAGTCAGACCTGCCCGCCCATGAAAAAGAGGCCGCGGATATCCGCCAGACCATCAAAAACATGGGCGCTATCAACATCCATGCCCTGGATGAGTACGCCGCCACGCAGACACGGTTTTCTGACCTCTCCCTGCAGCGGGATGACGCACAGCAGGCCCGGGAGGACCTTTTGTCCCTCATCAAGCGCCTTCAGGGGCAGATGGAAAAGCAGTTTGTGCGCGAGTTCGCCCTCTTAAACGATTATTTCGCCGAGACCTTCAAGCGCCTTTTCAATGGCGGCCAGGCCAGCCTTTCCCTGTCGGACCCGTCCCGGCCCCTGGACTGTGAAATCCAGATCAAGGCGCAGCCGCCCGGCAAAAAGCTTCAGCTCCTCTCCCTGCTCTCTGGTGGTGAGCGCACGCTTACGGCCATCGCCATTCTCTTTGCCATGCTCAAACTAAAGCCCACGCCCTTTTGTATCCTGGACGAGATTGAGGCGGCCCTGGACGATGCCAACATCTACTCCTTTGCCGATTACCTCAAGGAATACAAGCAGTCCACCCAGTTCATCGTCATCACCCACCGCAAGGGCACCATGGAATCCTGCGATATGCTCTACGGCGTCACCATGCGCGAAAAGGGCGTGTCCGACATCATTTCCGTGAACCTGCAAGAATACACCGTCTAAAAGGAGGACACCATGGCCGGCTTCTTCGCGCGCCTTAAACAGGGCCTTTCCAAGACCCGCAACCAGATGACCACCCAGATTGAAACCATCACGGCCTCTGGCTTGCCCATCACCGAGGACTTTTATGAGGAGCTCACCGATATCCTCCTGCTCTCTGACGCTGGCGTCGCCGCGACTGAAACCATCATTGAGAAGCTCAAAACGCAGGTGCATGCCCAGAAGATCAAGGATGCCGGTCTCGCCCGCGAGCTCCTTAAGCAAATTATGATTGAGGAGATGGACATCAAGCGCCCTGCCCTCAACTGGCCCATGGTCATGCTGGTCGTTGGCGTCAACGGCGTTGGCAAGACCACCACTGTGGGCAAGCTTGCCCTGCGCTTTAAGGAGGTCGGTCGCAGCGTGGTTCTGGCCGCCGCGGATACCTTCCGCGCCGCCGCTGATGACCAGCTTCAGGTCTGGGCCGACCGCGCCGCTGTCCCCCTCATCAAGCAGCAGCACGGCGCGGACCCCGCCGCCGTTGTCTTTGACGCCATCGCCTCCGCCAAGGCCAGGAACACCGACCTCCTCATCGTGGACACCGCCGGACGCCTTCACAATAAGAAAAACCTCATGGATGAGCTGGGCAAAATTCGCCGCGTCATTGACCGCGAGTATCCCCAGGCCACCGTTCGCTCCATGCTCATCTTAGACGCTACCACCGGCCAGAATGGCCTCAATCAGGCCAAGATGTTCCGCGAGGTTGCCGATATCAGCGGCATCATCCTCACCAAGCTGGACGGCACCGCCAAAGGCGGCATCGCCCTGGCCATCAGGCAGGAGCTCAATGTCCCCGTCTGGTACATTGGCGTTGGCGAGGGCATTGATGACCTGCAGGCCTTTTCTGCCAAGGAGTTTGTTGAGGCTTTGTTTTAGGGGACGAGGGGACGAGAGGACGAGGGGACGAGGGGACGAGGGACGAGGGGACGGTACTTTTTTGAAAAAAAGTACCAAAAAACTTTAGATAGTGTGGACACGAGATAAATT
>CAYOOZ010000122.1:0-7097 GCA_964405705.1 uncultured Christensenella sp. | reverse complement strand
TGGAGAACTGGCTGACCCCCAACATCTCCAGCCGCACCGGCAGCCGGGTGATGGAAAAGGACAACCAGGGCCGCCAAACCCGCCAGTTGAGCTACACACAGCCCATTGACGGCAACAATGTGAAGCTGACCATCATAGAATCCTACCAGCGGGAGGCCGAGCGCGCCATCGCCGCCAATGTTGACTTCACCCGCGGCATCCAGGAAAAAGAGATGTTCCGCGACCGCTGGCGTGAAACCAACAAGGCAAAATTGGAGCAGAGGGACTTCGTTGAGTACCCCCTCCAGTTGGCGGATACCGGCACCATGATGGTGGTTGAGGTACAGACCGGCAAGGTGCTGGCCATGGCCCAACACCCCACCTATGACTTAAACGCCATGGTCGCCGGCGGCAAGGAAGTCGCTGAGATTCTGATGGATGAGCGCCGTCCGCTGTGGAACTTCTCTATCCAGTCCCGCGCGGAGCCAGGGTCCATCTACAAAATGGTGACCGGCCTGGCCGCCTTGACCAATGGCCGATTGGGTGTTGATGAGCGGATATCAGACGAAGGCCCCTACATGAAATACACCACAAAGGAAGAGGACGCCCCCCTTTGCTGGATTGCCAAGGGATACCGCAAAGACCACGCCGATTTGAACATCGTGTCCGGCCTGTCCAAATCCTGCAACTATTTCTTCTACACCTTGGCCGGCAAGCTCTACGGGGACACTGGTAGCAACCTCTTGTACCAATATTCCGCCAAGCTGGGGTTGACCACCAGAACCGGCGTGCAATTGCCGGGCGAGGCCCGCAGCGTCGTAGGCAACCAGACCTCTTTGTATGACCCAACCAGCCCGGTGGACGCCCAGGAAACCAGTCGCCCGATTCTGACTGCGGCCAAAATCAAACAGCATCTGCGCAATGTCGGCGCCAGCTATGGCATCAGCTATGACGATGTAAAGCTGGATGCCTGTATCAAGCAATTAATGGACATGGCCCTGGTCACCAACCAGAACGACTGGGCAGACGCCATGCGCCCCATCCTGATGGCGGAACTGAACATGACCCGTGACATGGTTTGGCTGCAGGCTGTCATTGGCGAAATCTGGTACTCCCTGAACAACATCAAGTGGGGCGGTAGCTTAGAGGTGCAGTTGGCCATCGGCCAGTCCATCACCCTTTTAACCCCGGCTGCGGTTTCCCGCTATGTTGCAGCCATTGGCAATGGCGGCACGGTGTACAACCTGTCCATTGTTGACTCCATCATTTCCCCAGAAGGTGAGATTTTAAACCAATACCAGCCCAGCGTCTTTGGCTATCTGGACGGCTCTGAGCCCTATATGCCCTATATCAAGGAAGGCATGAAGGGTGTGGTTGACGAGGCTGGTACGGCCAAACGCTATTTTGATGGCTTTGCCTACACGGATGAGCTGTGGGCCAAGACCGGGACCTCCCAGGTCACCATCGGCGGTATCAAGCTGGACCTTGAAAACAACGGTTGGTTTGTTGCCCTCACCCCCTTTACAACCGATGCTGAAATCGCGGTGGTTGTCTTGATTCCAAACGGGAAGGCCGGCTCTGAGGCCACGCGCGCCGCGCGGGACTTCATTGGCTGGTGGTATGACGATAAAAACAAGTTCACCGGTGAAGTGCCGGTGGTTCCTGGCAATTCCTTGATGCCTTGATGGGAGAGGAATGAATGGGTAAGTCACATCTTTTTATTTCTGGAAAAGGCGGGGTGGGCAAGACCACCTTAACAGCCGCAATCGCGGTCACCGCAGCCAAACAAGGCCAAAGGGTGGCAGTCGTTGACGGGGATGTTGGCCTGCGTGGGCTTGATTTACTTCTGGGCCTGCAGGATAAGGTGCTCTATGATCTTAAGGACTTGGTGGAGCGCCGCTGCACCCTGGAGCAGACCCTCATCTGGCATGATACATACCCCAACCTCTGCCTCTTGGTGGGCGGTCAGCAAGCCAAACCCAAAGATTTTGCCAAGAAGGACTTAAAAAAGGTCCTCTTGACCCTCACCCGCCGCTTTGATTTGGTCCTGGTGGACGGCCCTGCTGGCCTGGGCCGCGGCATCAACAATTTTACAGACATTGTGGATGAGGTGATCGTGGTCCTAACCCCAGACCCGGTTTCGATCAGGGGCGCTGAGAAGCTGGTTTCCCAGCTCTACCCCGTGGGCTTACGGCCCTCCCTTGTGATCAACCGGGTCATGAAGGAATTGGTCTATGAAAACGCCACACCCCAGCCCAATGCCATTGCCATGGATCTGGACCTTCCGCTTTTGGGTGTTGTGGAAGAATCTCCCTTGATTTATCAGTCCCTGCTTGCGGGCAAAACGGCCGCGCAAACCGGCGATGAAGGCATCGACGCACGCTTTGAGTCACTCCTGCGCGCCATGAACGGCACCATTGAGCCCATCCCTGACTATCAAGTGCCAAAATTAAACTTTTACCAGCGCATCTGGGAATGGTTGAAGGATTGAAATGAGTTTATACGAGGATAAGCGGTCCCGGCCGCATTTTGATTTCTGGTTGCTGATTGCGACCTATACCCTGATGATCATGGGGGTGTTGGCCATTTCGGTCGCCACCTTTGATCCCTCTGTTTCCCAGGACTTGCCGCTGTTAAACCGAGTCCTGGCGTCCAACACAGGCTCCTGGCAGGCCATCTTCGTAGTGGCCTCCCCGGCCATGGTCTGGTTTATCGTGTCCGTACCCTATGAGCACTTCAAGACCTTCGCGCCTCTGTATTATTTTGCCATCATCATTTTCCTCCTGGTGGTGTTGGTCACCTCCTCCGCTATCCGCGAGGTGAAGGCCTGGTTCCAGTTGAGCTTAGGTCGCATGCTCCAGCCCAGTGAGTTTGCCAAAATCACCATCATGCTGATGCTGGGCAAGGAGTTGTCCTTGAGCGAAAAGCCCATGAACAACCTGCGTTCCGTCCTGCGCATCGGCACCTTCACCATGGCGCCTGCCATCATCACCTTTTTGTCCGGTGAAACGGGCAGCGTTTTGGTCATGCTGGGCATCGCCTTTATCATGCTGATTTTTGGCGGTGTGGACTGGAAGTGGATATTGCTCATCGGGTCCATGGTCATCTTGGGCGCCGCGGCGATCCTGGCGTATGGCATCATCGGTGGCAGCAATGACTTCCGCTTTGCCCGCATCCTGGCCTTTTTGGATCCCCAAGCCTACAACCTGAATGAAGGCTTGCAGCTGTTGCGTTCCCAGCAGGCCATTGGCGCGGGCGGGCTGACAGGGCGAGGGCTCTTTGTGCCCGGCTCCATGAGCCAGTTAGACTTTGTGCCCGAGGACTGGACGGACTTTGTCTTTGCTACCATTGGCGAGGCGGTCGGCTTTGTGGGCACAGCGGTCATCGTCCTCCTCTTCCTCTTTTTGATCTTGCGCATGCTCTACCTGGCCCGGTTCACCTATGACAAGTTTGGTCGCCTGCTCATCATCGGCGTGATGTCCATGCTTCTCATCCATGTTTTTCAAAACATCGCCATGACCATTGGCCTGATGCCCATTACAGGCATCCCGCTGCCGTTTTTAAGCTATGGCGGCTCCAACCTTTTAACCAACATCATCGGCGTATCCCTGGTGTTAAATGTCACTAGAAACCGCACGGCGGCCATGCCAGCTTACAACGTGCCGGCTGGCAATGCCCTGCGCCATCGGCGCAAGCGTACCTCCCCGGTCTATGTCAATGTCTCCCAAGACAAGCCCACCCTGGGCTTAAAAGGCAGCAGAAGGCGGCGTAAATCAGAAACCTGATCTTCTTTCATTGGTTGGATAAAGTATTGCTTGCCATTCTATGCAACGGCGTATATAATGCCCAAGAATTATTAACCTGGGAGGTAAGGGATGACCTTGGTAAAATGTCCGCGTTGCGAATTGAACTACATGTTTCAGGCGGACACCATGTGCAAAGTCTGCTACCGGGAACTGCATGGCAGGTCCAACAAAGATGAAGTGGAGATGTGCACAACCTGCAATGAGTCTCAAGCGCTGCCTGGCAAGGATGTCTGCGCCTATTGCTTACGGGAGATGAACAAGCAAAAAGGCGAGAAGGACGAGCTGGACGAACCGGTTGAAATCGGGCTTAATCCGGTTTCTGGCATGGAAGAAATCATCCCGGAGGTTCCTGTGGAGGAGGATGAGGAGTTCCACGCTGTGCGGGACGCGATGTCGCTTGAAGAGATGAGCGAAAAAGAAGACATGGACGATGAGGAGTCGGATGACTGAGTCGTCAAAAATATTTGCCATCAGCGATTTGCACCTGCCAGGCGGAGACGACAAGTCCATGGATTTGTTTGGCGCCCATTGGCAGGGGCATTTTCATAAAATCCAGCAGGACTGGGTGAACAAGGTGAGTTCGCGGGATGTTGTGCTGATCCCAGGGGATATCTCCTGGGCCATGCGGCTTGAGGACGCGATGGACGATTTAAATGCCATCGCAGGCTTGCCGGGCAGCAAGATCATCCTCAAGGGTAACCATGATTTCTGGTGGAACTCTTTAAGCCGCGTCCGCTCAGCCCTGCCAGAAGGGTTTTATGCCCTGCAAAACGATGCCATCCTGGTCAATGAGGTGGTCTTTTGCGGCAGCAGGGGATGGAATGCGCCTGGCAGCACGGAGTATGGCCTGGAAGCCGAAAAAATCTATCAAAGGGAATTAATACGCCTGGAACTGTCCTTAAAGGCAGCGCAAAAGCTTCGTGAACACCGACGTCTGGTCGCGCTGTGCCATTTTCCGCCCCTTTCCTATAAAGGAGAGGATAGCGCGGTAACGGCGCTTTTGGAGGCCTATCAGGTGGACGACGTGGTATATGGCCACCTGCATGGCGCGTCCTGCTCAAACGGCTTCTCAGGCAAGAAAAACGGCGTGCGCTATTGGCTGACCTCCTGTGACTGCGTGGATTTTTCCTTGCTTGAATTGACTGCCTTGGACACCCAGCCCACAAAATGACACTTGCATGGTGATTCGCACCATCTTTTACTGATTCTCCGCATGATTATCAAACAAATCTGGGATCAGGCTTGGCCATATAGGGCGGCTCCACCACCTATTTAGCGCCACTTAAGGTGCAAAGCCCGGCAGGCAACAGCCCCAAAAGTAGCCAAAGGATCCTGCCAGGCCAACTTCATCAAAGCGCACAATAACAAGGCTTCCTTGTTCACATTATAAACAAAAACATGAACTAAATAGAAACAGAAGTTCCCCTCAGCGAAGCTTGTAATAAGAACAAGTATTCGCTGTTTTCTCTTGAATCAATTGAAGATTTCCCTTATTTCGCCCAAAGGCTGGCTTCTGCCTTTGGGTTTTCTTGTCTGTGGTGGAAGGAATGTGGTAATTTGTGTACGAAAAGGGTGATAAGTGGTGATTGGTGGTGAAAAACTTGCCGGATGAGGGAAAGCTGTCCTCAAAAAAGGATGCGGAGAATCAGGTTGAAAAGGAAAGGCTTTCCTCACGCCGTTTTGGCTTTATCGGTGTTTACAACCACTCCATCGATGGCAAAGGCCGCGTCATCGTGCCACAGACCTTTCGTAACCTCCTGGGGGAGAGAATCATTGTCGGCGTCAACATGGCTCAGGATTCTATCGCCATTTACCCCTATGAAGTCTGGGAAGAAAAGGTAGACATGTTAACCCGCTTAAGCCATGAGGACGTGGCGGCAGAGTTTTTTCTATCCAGGTTCGCCATGTATTCCTTTGACGGGTTGGGGTTTGATTCACAGGGCAGGGTGCTTTTGCCCTCAGCGTTGCGGGAATTGTTTTTAACAGACGCTCAAAGCGTTCAGGTCTCCGGCACCACGGAATATGTCCTCATCAAGTCCGACGAACAGGCCAGGCAGGAGCGGGAGCGCTTTAAGAAGGAGTATCCCAACCCCTTGCAGGCCATCAGCGATATTCAGACCCGCGCCAGAAATAGAAATAAAGAAGGGCAGTAAATTAGCCCGGAGAGGAAACCAGCATGCAGAAAGCAAAACAGCCCACCTTCAAACAATACGTCCTGGCCGGCAACAGCCTTGTGCAGCATGAGCGCATTGCCGTTTCCACCCATGTCAATGTTGAAAACAGGGGAGAGCTGGACAGCCGTGACTTATACTTCGCGACTGAAGTGAAAAAGCAGGGTACCACCATCTCTTTAAAGTGGGCGCTGGTCGCCTTTGCTGTATGCTTGGTTTTATGCCTTGTGATGATTGGAAACAAGATTGCCTTGACTGAAAGCCTTAAGGCAGAGTATGCTCAGTTGGGCCAGCGTTTCTCCGCGGCAGTGACGGAAAAAAACCGCCTGTTAAGCGAGTTTGAGGCCAAGAGCGATGCTTCTGATGTATGCTATTACGCGGTGAAAAACCTGGGCATGCGTCTTGCCGGCTATGAGGAGACCGTCAATGTCACGGCAGCCGGCCTGCCTTATGACAGCCTTCCCACCACCTTCAGAGGGAGCGCGTCAAACGGCCAGTGATTCTTTTTATGCGAGGTATGTATGAAACTTTCTCAGCTTGCAAGCGCGGCTTTGGGCTATTCCCTGGAGCTGACCGGAGATTGTGAGATTTTAAGCCTGAGCGCCGACAGCAGGGAGCAGTCAGACAAAGGACTGTTCTTTTGCATCAAGGGGGCTCATTTTGACGCCCACCGTTTTGCTTCCCAGGCCATCAGCAATGGCGCTGTCGCGCTGGTTGTCACCGAAATCCAGGAACACCTTCATGTACCCCAGCTCAAAGTCTCCAATGATCGCGCCGCGATGGCCTTAATCGCGCGCGCCTTTTATGGCTATCCTGACCAGGCTCTGCGCCTGATTGGCATCACCGGCACCAAAGGGAAGACCACGACCAGTTACCTGGTCAAGGCCATCCTGGAGGCTTCCGGCCACAAGGTTGGTCTGATTGGCACCACCGGCAACATGATTGAAAACCAGTGGATCAACAGCAACCTAACCACGCCAGATCCCATTGATCTGCACAAAACACTGCGGAAGATGGCTGATGCTGGCTGTGCTTTCGTGGTCATGGAGGTCTCCGCCCATGCCATCTGGATGCACCGCTTGGAAGGCATGGTGTTTGAAGCGGGCTGCTTTACCAACCTGTCCCAGGACCATTTGGATTT
>CAYOOZ010000121.1:0-7100 GCA_964405705.1 uncultured Christensenella sp. | reverse complement strand
CCATGTAAAGTTCTTTTGCTTCTTTTCTTTCAAGAAAAGAAGCGTTTCTCTTCGTCCTGCCAAGAAAGGAGTACGCTGGGGGCTTTCTTGAAAGAAAGCCCCCAGACCCCCAAAGAACTTCAGAATCTGTTTATAAAAGAATCCCTACTAAAGTTCTTTTGCTTCTTTTCTTTCAAGAAAAGAAGCGTTCATTTTCGTCCCCTTCGTCCCCCTCGTCCTACACAAAAGCCCCCGCTTTCGCGGGGGCCTGTTCGTTCTTATCGTGCTTTACGAGCCTGTGGGGAAGTCGCCCTGATAGAGGATGCGCAGGGTGCCCTGGCCGGCGAGGCCATCCTGGGAGAGCCCCTTGCGGCGCTGGAAGTCCTTGACCGCCTCGGTGGTGCCAAAGCCGAAGAGCCCGTCCACGGTGCCGGTGTAGTAGCCCTGGTCCTTCAAGGCCTGCTGGAGCTGGCGCACCAGGGGCCCGGAATTGCCTTCGCGCAGGGTGACATAGCCACCGGCGGGGTTGGGCGTGACATTGACGTAGTTGGGGATGCGGGTGGGCTGCCCGGCGGGCGGGTTGGTGGCGTTGTTGCCGCCGCGGTTGGCGTTGGGGGAGAAGAGGGCCTGGTAGGTGTTGGAGCCCACGCGCCCATCGGGCGAGAGCCTGTTCGCGCTCTGGAAGGCCTTGACGGCGGCCTCAGTGGAGGCGCCAAAGTCCCCATCGACATTGCCGGTGTAATAGTTCAGTTCCTTCAAGCGGGACTGGATGCGGCGCACAGCGCTGGAGTTGTTCAGGCCCCTGGCGATGGAGGTGCCGATAATGCCAACGGAGGAGGAGGTGGAGCGGGCGGAGGATGAATAGAGCTTTTTAAGGGTATCCGGCCCGGCCACGCCATCGGAGTAGGAGGTGTGCCTGTCCTGGAAGGCATAGACAGCGGCCTCAGTCATGTCATCAAAGCGCCCATTGGGCTCGCCCATTAAGTAGCCCAGGTCAATGAGCCGCTGCTGCATGCGCCTGACATCGCTGCCAGAGGCGCCATTGCGCAGGAAGGTGTTCTGGGAGATCACGGGGGTGGCGGTCGCCCGGGGCGTGGGTGTGGCGGTGGGCCTGGGCGGGAGCGCGGAGGACGAATTGAGCTTGTTGAGGGTGGCAGTGCCGGCAATGCCGTCCACATAGAGGTTGTTGCGGGCCTGGAAGGCCTTGACCGCGGCCTCAGTGGTCTTGCCAAAGTCCCCGTCCACAGAGCCGATGTTGTACTTTAAGTCCTTTAAGCGCTGCTGGAGGGAGCGCACGGTGGGCCCGGTGGCGCCCAGCTTTAAGACCATGGTGGTGGGGGAGGGCGACACGCCAGCGGGCGTGGTGGTGACGGTGATGATGCCGCCCCAGACCGTGGCGGTGGGGGTTACAAAGGGCTGGGAGCTGGAGATAATGCTGCCCCAGGAGCCGGGGGTCGCGGAAGCGTCCATCCCGGGTGAGCCGGAGGGCAGGTTGATGATGAAGGAATCCGTGGGCGTGGGGGAGACCCCGGGCTCAGGCGTGGCGGTGCCGCGCACGGGGAAAAGCGGATCGGTGTTGTCACCATTGTTGTTTTGAATGGTGGTGTCCGGCGTGGCGGTGCAACCGGCCAGAATGGCAGCAAACAGCAGCAGCGCCACCAGTTTGGCGAGTTTTGTGAACTTTTTCCGCTCCATGTGAACCATCCTTTATCCGGCAAACCCGGCGTTGTGGACAGCCTCTGGCCGTCCCATCCATAAAACGCGTGACAGGCGGGGTTTCATCCCTGGCTGTTTAATACGCAAGATTACTGGTTTTACCGCTGTAACTTTACCATATCAGCCCCTCAAAATCAACAGAGTCTTCAAAGTGGTTCATATAATTGACACAAATTAAGCGCTTTGCTACAATCGCTGGAGCAATTCGGGAGGGAAATGGATGAACCTGACAGAAATCATCGCGCTGGCCTTTGCCCTGGCCATGGACGCTTTCGCGGTCGCGCTGTGCAAGGGCGCTTGCCTTTCGGAATTGAAGGACAGGGGCGAGGGCGCGGCCATCGCGGTCTCCTTTGGCTTTTTCCAGGCGCTGATGCCGCTTGTCGGCTGGTTCCTGGGCAGCAGGTTCAGCCACTTGATTGAGTCAGTGGACCACTTTGTGGCCTTTGGCCTCCTGCTGTTCATTGGCGGCAAACTGATTTATGAAGCCTGGAAGAGCCGGAACGAGGAATTGGTGTGCACGCCACTGCACTTTGTGGAATTAATGCTGCTGAGCGTCGCCACCAGCATTGACGCCCTGGCCGCCGGGGTCGCCCTGGCCATGGTGCAGGTCAATATCTGGCTGGCCGTGGGCCTCATTGGCGGGGTGACCATGGCTCTGTGCTTCCTGGGCTACCACATCGGCCGGCGCTTTGGCGCGAAATTGCAGTCCAAGGCGCAGTTGGTGGGCGGGCTAGCGCTTTTGATCATTGGCACCAAGATCTTAATAGAGCACCTCTCAGCTTAACTTACTCGCCATCTCGCTTTTGATATAGCCTGCCAGAACGTCAACGATTCTGGCGTTTTTTCCGCCCCGGGAGACAATGATGTCGGCCTCATGGATGTAGTTGCGGATGTGCTTTTCATACATGGGCTTCACGGTCTTTAAGTATTGATCGGTGATGCTGTCAATGCTGCGCTCGCGCTCCTTTAGGTCCCGGTTGATGCGCCGCAGCAGGCAGATGTCCGGCTCCACATTGATAAACAGCTTTAAAAACATCCTCTGGAGCAGCCTTTTATCATAGAAGGCGTGAATGCCCTCCAGGATCAGCACCTGGCCCGGGCGCATCATCTCCTCGCTGTCCGCCCTTTTGTGGTGTGAGAAGTCATAGCCCTTTTTGGGCACGCTCTGGCCCTTGAGCAGGGCGTCAACATCCGCTAAGAGCAGGTCGTGGTCAAAGATGTGTGGCTCGTCATAGTTCAAGGCCGCCCGCTCCTCAAAGCTCAGGTGCGGATGGTCATAGTAATAGCTGTCCTGGGTGATAAGGGTGTTGTCAGGGCCCAGGGCCTTTAACAATTCCTCAGACAAGGTGGACTTGCCAGAGCCGCTGGCGCCGCAGATACCGATGAAGAGCATGCTTTCCTCCTGCTTGACAGAACTCATTTTCAGCCTTATCATAACCGCAAGTGAATACACTTATCAAGAGCGGCGGAGGGGACTGGCCCTGTGAAGCCCGGCAGCCTGCGAAAGCAAGGTGCTAAATCCAGCGGCGAAAGCCGGAAGATAAGTTAGCTGATCGGGCGCTTATCCAGGCGCTCCATTTTTTTGAAAGGAAACCACCATGAAAAAGCTTTTCACCTCAGAATCCGTCACTGCCGGGCACCCGGACAAGCTCTGCGACCAGGTCTCAGACGCCGTCCTGGACGCCATTTTAAAAGAGGACCCCAAGGCCCGCGTGGCCTGTGAAACCTGCGCGACCACGGGCTTGCTCCTGGTCATGGGCGAAATCACCACCTCTACCTATGTGCCCATTCAGGACATCGCCAGGGGCGTGGTGCACGATCTGGGCTACACCCGCGCCAAGTACGGCTTTGACGCGCAGACCTGCGCCGTCATCACCGCCGTGAACGAGCAATCCCCCGACATCTCAAAGGGCGTCACCGACGCCCTGGAATCCCGCGGGGACGCTTCCAACCACCAGACCGGCGCGGGGGACCAGGGCATGATGTTTGGCTATGCCACCAACGAAACCCCGGAAATGATGCCCCTGCCCATCGCCGCCGCGCACCAGTTGGTGAAGCGCATGGATACCTTGCGGCGCGAGCGCGTCTTCCTATGGATGCGCCCGGACGGCAAGAGCCAGGTCTCCGTCATCTATGAAGACGGAAAACCCGTCGCCATCCACAATGTCGTTATCTCCACCCAGCACGATGAGAAGGTCAGCCAGGCCATCATCCGCGAGGCCATGGTTGAAGAGGTCATCAAAAAGACACTGCCCGCGCACCTGCTCACCAAGAATACCGAGTTCCTGGTCAACCCCTCCGGCCGCTTTGTCATTGGCGGGCCCGCCGGGGACTCCGGCCTCACCGGCCGCAAAATCATCGTGGACACCTATGGCGGCTTTGTCCCGCACGGCGGCGGCTGCTTCTCCGGCAAGGACCCCACCAAGGTGGACCGCTCCGCCGCCTACATGGCCCGCTATGCCGCCCTCAACGTGGTCAAGGCCGGCCTGGCAGAGCGCTGCCAGATTGCCCTGGCCTATGCCATTGGCCGCGCTGAGCCCGTCTCCTTCACCGTTGAAACCTTTGGCACCGGCCGCGTCCCCGATGAGGCCATTGAAAAAGCCCTCCAAAAAACCATGGACTTCCGCCCCGATGGCATCATCAACACCCTAAACCTGCGCCGCCCCATCTACCGCCAGACCGCTGCCTATGGGCACTTTGGCCGCCTGGACCTGGACCTGCCCTGGGAGAAGGCGGATAAGGTTGCGGATTTGTTGAAGGTGATTTAAGGGGACGAAAAGACGCTGGGGCATTCTTGAAAGAATGCCCCAGACCCCTAAGAACTTTATAATTATTATTTAGCTCCTGTATATATCCCTATTAAAGTTTTTTCGCCACTTTTTTTCAAAAAAGTGGCCGTTCTCTTTTCCTTCTACATAGAAACGCTGGGACATACTTGAAAGAACGAATAAAGATATTTTTAGAACCAGGTCACCCTGCGCTTCCGCCCCACTGCCGCTACATTTGATGTTTTCTCCGAAAATTTGTATAATCGTCGCAGATAATAATCAAACAAGAAACGAGGTAAGATGAATGAAAAGCTATCGCACCTTGGCTGTCCTGCTCCTCAGTATTTTCTTGCTGTTCCCGGCGACAGGCGGGCTTTCTGATGCCACCATCAGCGAAGCCGCGCAGCGGTTCAAATCCGGTGCCTATGAGTATGTCGTGCTGGAGGACGGCACTGCGGAGATTGTAAGCTATGAAGGGTCTGATTCAACCTTGCTGGTGACGGACAGTCTGGATGGCAAGTCAGTCACCAGGATTGGGCAAAAGGCATTTTCAAATAGATTTGAGCTCACCTCCATCACCTTGCCTGATAGTCTAAAAAGTATTGGGGACAGCGCGTTTTCTTGGTGCGAAAGCCTCACCTCCATCACCCTGCCTGACAGCCTAAAAAGTATCGAGGAAGGTGCGTTTTCTTTCTGCCGAAGACTCACCTCCATCACCTTGCCTGACAGCTTACAAAGCATCGGGGACTGGGCGTTTTTTAACTGCGATATCCTCACCTCCATCACCTTGCCTGACAGCTTACAAAGTATCGGGGACGGGGTGTTTAAGGCCTGCTATAACCTCACCGCCATCACCCTGCCTGACAACCTAAAAAGCATCGGGGGCGAGGCGTTTTCTTTTTGCTATAACCTCACCACCATCACCCTGCCTGACAGCCTACAAAGCATCGGGGACAGCGCGTTTGTTGGCTGTCTGAATTTGAATATGATCACCGTTGGACGAAACAGCTACGCCGCGCAATATTGCAAAGATAACAACTTGCCCTACACCTATCCGGACAGTCTGGACTGGCTGAACGATTGAAGCAACCAGGCAGATTTGGTCTGGCCTTCACACCCAAATGAACTTCAATTGGAATCAGTATTTATCTAAAGTAAAAGTTCTAAAGTTTTTTGCGCCACTTTTTTCAAAAAAGTGGCCGTTCTCTTTTCCTTCTACATAGAAACGCTGGGGCATTCTTGAAAGAATGCCCCAGACCCCTAAGAGCTTTATATTATTATTTAGATCCCTTATACATCCCTATGAAAGTTCTTTTGCTTCTTTTCTTTCAAGAAAAGAAGCGTTCTTTTCCGTTCCCTTTATTCCCTCGTGCCCTGCGTCCTTAACCCCCCAAATAGGCCCGCCTGACATCCTCGTCCTGTAATAATTCGTGCCCCAAGCCGGACTTGATGACGCGGCCTGTCTCCAGGACATAGGCCCTTTGGGCTAAGGAGAGGGCCATCTGCGCGTTTTGCTCAACCAGGAGGATGGTGGCGCCCTCCTGATTGACCTGGCGGATGATGTCAAAGATTTCGGTGACCAGGATGGGCGAGAGGCCCATGGAGGGCTCATCCATCATGAGGAGCTTGGGCTTTGACATGAGGGCGCGGCCCATGGCGAGCATTTGTTGCTCACCGCCAGAGAGGGTGCCGGCCAATTGCTTGCGGCGTTCTTTGAGGCGGGGGAAGTGGTGGTAGATGTTGTCCAGGTCCTTGGAAAGGGCGGTGGCGGAATCCTTGCGGATGAAAGCGCCCATCTCAAGGTTCTCCAGGACGGTCATGCGCGAGAACACGCGGCGGCCCTCAGGGACCTGGGCAATGCCCATGGAGGGGAGCTTGTAAGGCGGGGTTTTCTTGACAGAGGCGCCCATGAACTGGATATCGCCTGTGGCAAAGGGCACCAGGCAGGAGATGGCGTTTAGGATGGAGGACTTGCCAGCGCCATTGGCGCCAATGAGGGAGACAATCTCGCCGGGGTGCACCTCAAAGGAGATGTCCTTGAGGGTGTGAATGGCGCCGTAATAGAGGTTTAGGTCGGTAACCTTAAGCATTCTGGCTCACCTCCTGGTGCGTGGATTGTTCCTGGCCCAGGTAGGCCGCGATGACCTCAGGATTCTTGCGAATCTCCTCTGGCTTGCCATGGGCGATGATGCGGCCGTAGTTGAGCACATAGATGCGCTCGCAGATGCCCATGACCAATTTCATATCGTGCTCTATGAGCAGGATGGCAACGGAGAACTGGTCGCGGATTAACTGGATGGTGCTCATCAGCTCAGCAGTCTCGCTGGGGTTCATGCCGGCGGCTGGCTCATCCAGGAGGAGAACCTTGGGGTTGGAGGCCAGGGCGCGGCAGATCTCCAGCTTGCGCTGCTTGCCGTAGGGGAGGGAGCCGGCAATGGTGTTCGCGTCGCTCTCCATGGCAAAGACGCGCAGGAGCTCCCGGGCCCTGATGTCAATGCCGCGCTCCTCTGACAGGCAGCGCGCGTTGCGCAGGATGCCGGAAATGGGGGAATATTTCATGCGCGAGTGGAAGGCCACCTTGATGTTGTCCAGGGCGGACATGGACTTAAACAGGCGGATGTTTTGGAAGGTGCGGGC
>CAYOOZ010000120.1:1347-7138 GCA_964405705.1 uncultured Christensenella sp. | reverse complement strand
TGCAGGAAGAAATAATCTCTCACCACTTTGGATGCATTAACGTTTTACATTAGTATAAACCGAATTCCAAACACTAAAAAAGCCGCGCCTCCAAAAGAAGCGCGGCCATTTGTATTAATTTTAATGAATAGCCGGTGTCGCCCACAGGGCGTGTTCGCCATCCAGGTAAAGGGTATACCCATCAGCCGGCAGCATGGCGGTCTGGCCAGCTTTCATCATTAATTGCCCATAATCCCAAGTCAACTTCATGTCAGAAATGGCCGTGATGACGGAAAAGCGCTCGTTATCTGGCTTGAGCGTCAAGCCTTGGCAATGTTCCAGGCGGTCCAGGCGAAAATAGGCATTGTCCAGGAGCTTCCTGCGCTGTCCCATTTCCCCGGCTTCTACCAGCTCGCCTTTTTCAGGCTCCGGCCTTTTGTTCAGGTTCACCACCGCCAGGGAATCTTCCATGTGTAGCTCGCGCCCTTGACCGTTTTGATCAACCCTGCCCCAGTCGTACAAGCGGTAGGTCAGGTCGCTGGACTGCTGGATTTCATAAAGTACCAGGCCCGCGCCAATGGCGTGCACTGTGCCCTCAGGGATGTAGTAGACCTCCCCGGGGCTAACGTCCACATGCCGCAGCAGGCCTTCCACCTCGCTGCCCGCTTTCATGGCTTCCTCCAGGTCGTTTAGGCTGACCCCATCCTGTAAGCCCGCGATCAATTGCGCGTTTGGCTCGCAGGAGAGGATGACCCAGGCCTCATTCTTGCCCAATTTGTTGTGCTTCTTTTTGGCATAGGCATCCCCAGGGTGCACTTGCACGCTCAATTGCTCCTTGGCGTCAATCAGCTTTAAGAGCAGGGGAAAGGGGGAGGGGACGCGGGTGCCCAAAAGCGCCTCGCCGTGTTTTTTAATCAGCGCGGAAAGCGTGTTCCCATCCCCATCCTGGCTTTCAAGGCCCGGGATGGCGGACAACTCCAGGCTCTCCCCGGTTTGTTCCGGGCAGCCCTTGCCCCAGGTATTTGACAGCTTGTTGCCGCCCCAGGGCGTCATGCTGCCATGGCGGAAGGCCGGGGTCATCAAGATTGGTTTTAAACTCATTGTTTTACACCAGGGTGCGGGTCGCAATCAGGTCAACGCCTGTGCCCGCCACATCGCTTTTTAGAATATCGCCGGCCACAATGGGCAGGCTCAACTGCAGACCATTGATCTCATCCATGCAGGCCTTGATTTTGTCCTTGGGGATGGGCTCACGGGTTTTTAAGCTCACAGGCACTGCGCTGTCCTTGACCCTTGCGACGGCGGTCACCATGCGCAGGGGCCGGATGCTCTCCTGCCTGGCATAGACATCGCCCCTTTTGCAAGCATTGCCCGTGACGCTTACCACCTTTTCATCCTCAATGGTCACCGTCATCCGGCAGCCAACGGGGCAGCTGATGCAGGTGAGCACCTGGTTCTCATTCATCAAGCGCGCCCTCTTCCCCGGCCAGTTTAACAATCGCGTGGGCAAAGATTTTCATGCTCTGTGCCAGTTTGGTCAGGATAATGTACTCATTGGCCTGGTGGGCCACATCCGGGTCCTCCGGGAAGCTGGCGCCAAAGGCCACGCCCTGCTGCAGCATCCTGGCATAGGTACCCCCGCCGGTGGACAGGGTGGCCCTCTCCCGCCCGGTCACCTCGGTGTAGGCGTCCAGCAGGCTTTGTACCAGTTCAGAGGACTCCGGCACATAGTGAGGGGGCTTCACGGAGACCTGGGTCACCTCAATGCCCGGCAGGTGAGCCTGTACAATGCCGTGCAGGCGATCGCCCGCGCAAAGCAGGGGCGCCCTGATGTCCAGGGTGGCAAACAGCTTGCCCTTTTCAAGGCGGATGATGCCCAGGTTGCAGGTCAAGGGGCCAGAGGCCTCATCCCTCACCGCAATGCCCAGGCCCTCGCCATAGTACTGGGTGCCAATGGCCGTGGCCAGGGTGGCCAGGGGGCCTGTCGCTCCCAATTCCTTTAAGGTGATGAGCAATTGGCCAATGGCGTTCCTCGCGCTCTCGGGATAGGCGGCATGGCCGTTGATGCCTGTTGCCGTGATGCGCACGGCCTCGCCTTCCATTTTAGCGCTCACCGGCCAGCCGTATTGTTCGGAAATACCCTCCACCTTTTTAATGAAGGATGCATCACCTTTGACCAGCGCGTTGGCAGCACCCGGGATAACATTTTGACGCTCGCCCACCTTGAGCTCCAGCACCTGCAAGCCCTCACCCGATACTTCCGCATTGAGGTGCAGCGTGCAGGAGCCCTTCTCCAGGTTGATCAAGGGGTAGCTGGCGTCTGGGCTAAAGCCGATTTTGGGCATGACGGCATTCTTCTTATAATACTTCATGTCCTCCATGCCGCTTTCCTCATCGCAGCCAAAAATCAAGGTCACCTTGCGCTTGAGCGGAATCCCGGCTTCCTTCACCGCCTTCATCGCAAACAGGGCGGCAGCCAGCGGGCCCTTGTCATCGCTGGTGCCCCGGCCAAAGAGCAGATCGCCCTCCAATTGCGCGCCAAAGGGGTCTCGCTGCCAGCCGTCGCCCGCGGGCACAATGTCAATGTGCGCTAAGATGCCCAGGGCGTCCTCGTCCGCTCCCTCGCCCATCTTGGCGTCCCCGGCGAAGCCGTCAATGTCTGAAACCTCAAAACCCAGGCTTTCGCAGTCAGAGAGCACCTTGTCAAGCATCTGGCGCAGCGCTGGCCCAAAGGGCGCGTTTGGCGCCGCCTCCGCTTTTAGACTGGGGATTTTGATCCACTCCTGCAGCATCCTCACCATGGGTTCCTTCTGGCTATCAACCAGCCTGTCAAATTCACGTCTGTTCATTTTTTTCATCCTTTTTAGCCTTCCTTAATCGCATGCGCGAAACGCTGAATGCCTTCCAAAAGCTGTCCCCTGGGGCAGCCATAGTTGATGCGCATAAACCCTTCCCCGGTGGAGATGCCAAAGGCCTGCCCGTCCGTCAGAGCCACGCCGTGCTTTTTACAACGCCCGTGCAGCTCGCACTGGGGCGTGTCATAGGCCCTGATGTCTGCCCAGGCCAAATAGGTGGCTTCCATGGGGGAGATCACCGCGTGGGGGAGCAATTCACCCACCAGTTCCATCAAGGTCTCCTGGTTACCCTTTAGATAGGCCAGAAGCCCGTCCAGCCAATCATCACATTGGGTGTAAGCGGCCCTGGTGGCTTCCAGGGCAAAGATGTTGCCACTGGCGGCGCCGGTTCTCTCCATGTAGCGCTTCAAGGTCATCACCACGTCCGGGTCCCGGCAAATGGCGGTTGCCTGTTGAAGTCCCGCGACATTAAAGGTCTTGCTGGCGGCCACCAGCATCACCACGTTCTCCCTGGCCTCCATGAAGGACAAAATGGGGTAAAACTCCCTTGGCGCAAAGACAAAGTCCGCGTGGATTTCATCGCTCACCAATTTGGCGTTGTAGCGGTTGAGCAGGCTCAATAAAACCTTGAGCTCCTCCCTTGACCAGGCCCGGCTGACAGGGTTGTGCGGGTTGCATAGCATCATCAGCCGCGCGCCTTGCTTTAAAAAGTCCTCAATCGCGTCAAAATCCATGGTGTAGCGGCCCTGCTCATCCCGCTTTAAGCTGGCTTCCAGCAGCACCCGGCCGGATTCGCGGATGGCCGACAAAAAGGGCCCGTAGACCGGGGTCTGCACAATCACGCCGTCCCCGGGCTGGGTCATGGTCTGCACGCAGGCGCGAAGCCCCGTGATGACGGTGGGCAGCATCACCAGGTTCTTTTCCAGGAGGCTCAGGTTGTGCCGCCGCTGCCAAAAGCCAATCAGCGCCTCCGCGTCCTCCCTCACCGGAATGGTATAGCCATAGCAGGCGTGCTCCGCCCGTTTGATGAGGGCATCCCGGATTGGGTCTGCGCAGGCAAAGTCCATGTCCGCCACCCAAAGCGGCACCATGCCCTCCTGCATCACGCCCTTGGCGGTCCATTTCAGCGCGTGGGTGCCCCGCCTGTCGATCCCCTGGTCAAAGAACCCCTGGTCATACCTCATGCCTGCTCCCTCCACAATAAAATACGTGATAGCCCTTCTTCCTGTTGAGCAAAGTGATCTCATCAAACAGAGTGCCTAAATAATCCTTTGCGGACAGCGCGCCTTGCTGTTTCCTGATGACCACCACCAGGCGTCCGCCCTTTTCAAGCTGCCGGGAAGCCTCCTCAAACAGGCGGTAGATTACCTGCTTGCCCGCGCGGATGGGCGGGTTTAGCAAGATCCAGTCAAACAGCCCCTCCACCTGGCTCAACCCATCGCCTGTGACCACAGTGGCCCTGGCCCCGTTGGCCTTGAGGTTTAATTGGGCTAGGTTGGTGGCCCTTTCATTGATGTCCGTCATGGTGACCTGGCAGTTCTTTTTCAGCTTGCTGATGATGGTGCCCAAGGGGCCCCAGCCGCAGCCCAGGTCCAGGACCTGTCCGTCCAGGTCTAAAAAGACGCTGTCCAGCATCAATAAGCTGCCCTCGTCCAGTCCTTCCCTTGAAAAGACGCCCGCGTCCGTTACAAAGGTGAAGTTTTGCCCCCTGTAGTGAACCTTCAGCGCCTTTTCATCATGCGCAGAGGTGGGGCTTGCTTCAAAATATTGCTCAGCCAAGCTGGACCGCCTCCTTTAACTGCGCTACCTCATTGTCCGTCAATTCCCGGTACTGCCCGGGGTCCAGCCCCGCGTCCAGTTTCGTTGGCCCAAAGCTTAAGCGCTTTAGGGCCAAAACCTCATGCCCCAGGCTGCCAAACATCCGCTTTATTTGGTGAAACTTGCCTTCCTGCACGCTGGCCAAGGCCAGGCTCTGATCTTCCCGCGCCCAAATGATGGTCAGTCGTGCCGGCAGGGCTGTAAAATCGCTTAGCACCACCCCTTTTGAAAAAGCATCCACCGCTTTTTCAGTCAGCCGGCCTTCCACCAGTGCTTCATAGGTTTTCTCAACCCCCCTTTTGGGGGAAAGCAGCCTGTGCGCCAGTTCACCATCCGTGGTGAAAAGGAGGAGGCCCTCTGTGTCCTTGTCCAAGCGCCCAATGGGCATGCATTTGAGCTTTTTCATCATAGGCGGCAGCAAATCCATCACGGTCTTGGCCCGCGCGTCCCGCGCGGCGGTCAATACGCCCGCGGGTTTGTTCAGCATCAGATGGTATTCTATCTGCTGGGAGAGCAAACGGCCGTCCAGGCGAACCTCATCCCCTTGATGAATCAAGGTGTCTGATGCCTTGGCGGGCTGATGGTTGATGCTCACCCTCCCTGATTTGACCGCTTCCTTGGCTTGGGTTCGGCTGAGTTCTGTGAGCGTGGCTAAGAGTTTGTCAAGGCGCATTGCGCCTGTCCGGTTCCTGGCTTAAAACTTCGCTCAAGGCCAGCTTGCGCAGGGGCAAGAGGGGCAGCCACAGCACCAGCAGCACCACCAAAAGGGCAAACAGCGTGCCCTTGGGGAAGGACAGGGTCAAAAACACGCTCACCGCGATTAAGAAGTCAAACACGAGGGTACCGGCTAAGGGCATGCTCAACACCTGCATCACCAGGATAGCAAATACTCCAACAAAGGCCGGTAAAAAGAGCAGGATGTTTCGCTTAACCGTCTTGCCCAGCAGAGGTTTTTGCGTTTGATAATGAGCCCTTGCTTTTTTCAAGGATAGCCTCAAACCCTGATGAAGGACATCCTGGTGCTCCAGCGGCAAGCCGTAAAGCCAAGCCCAGCCCGCCAGAACCAGGCTGATGAAGGCGGCTAAAAAGATGATCAGGATACCCTCTGGGTAGGTGCCGCCCAGGAGCGCGCCTAAATT
>CAYOOZ010000120.1:0-1337 GCA_964405705.1 uncultured Christensenella sp. | reverse complement strand
GACCCATTGAAGCCTGGCACCCGCAGGTAATAATAAAACAAATAACAAAAGGCAAACAGCGGCACCAGCGCCGGAAGGACCAGCGCCAGGCGTAAAAAGGCGGCTATAAGCCATTTGAAATAGTTTTGGAGTGTCAATCGGCCTTCATATGGCAAGCCTTTTAACTGCGCCATCCTGGCCTTGGCATGAAAGCGCAGGGGCATGACCAAAAGCACATACAGCGGCAAGGAAAACACCAGCCCATAGGCCGGCGCGTGCTCTGGGTTAAAGGATAAGAATTGTCCGGTCACGGACGCGATGATAAAGGGCGCAAAGGCAATCACCCGCGCCAGGATCTGTAAAATCAGCAGGGATAAAACCTGCGCCGGCTTTCCAAACATGGTCTGCCAGGCCTGCCTGTGCGGCGTTTGCTTGCGTTCCTGCATCCTTGCACCTCCCTATTCAACCTTTGACAGTATAACGAAAACCCGCCAATGCTTCAAGGGCACGACGGGTTTAATGCGCTTATTGTTCTGATTCTTCCTCATCAAAATAGCCGGCTTGGGCCAAGGCCTTGATTTTATCCAGGCTCATGGGCTGGCTGCTGCCGCCCAGGCAGGCGTCGCAGGTGTTCCCGCAATCCGTGCAGACGCACAGGGCCTTGCCCTCAGCCTGGGGCATAAAGGCACCGCAATTGGGACAGGCGCAGCGCATCAGTACAGCCCCGCCTTTCTTAAATATTCCCCGGTGTGGCTGCCCTCTGTTCTTGCCACTTCCTCCGGCGTCCCTTCTGCTACGACCTGTCCGCCCCTGTCTCCGCCATCCGGGCCCAAGTCAATGATGTAGTCCGCGGTTTTGAGGACGTCCAGATTGTGCTCAATGACCAGCACCGTGTTGCCCGCGTCGGTTAAGCGCTGCAGGACCGTGATCAAGCGGTTCACATCGTCAATGTGCAGCCCCGTGGTCGGCTCATCCAGCAGCACCAGGGTCTTGCCTGTGGCACGCCGGGATAATTCGGTCGCCAGCTTGACCCTTTGCGCCTCCCCGCCTGAGAGCGTGGTGGAAGGCTGGCCCAATTTGACATAGCCCAAGCCAACGTCCTGCAAGGTCTTGAGTTTGTTGTAGATGCCCTGGTGATGCTCAAAAAAGCTCAGCGCCTCATCCACGGTCATTTCCAGCACATCGGAGATGGATTTGCCCCGGTAGTGCACCTGCAAGGTTTCCTGGCTGTAGCGCTTGCCCTTGCAGACCTCGCAGGGCACATAGAGGTCGGCCAAAAAGTGCATCTCAATCTTGAGCACGCCGTCCCCGGCGCAGGCCTCGCACCGCCCGCCCTTGACGTTAAAGGAGAAGCGGTT
>CAYOOZ010000119.1:0-7297 GCA_964405705.1 uncultured Christensenella sp. | reverse complement strand
TAAACCTCACCCTGACTGCCTCCTCTGAAGCCATTACCAGCTTGCCTGGGGATATCCGCTTTGACCTGACTGTTACCAATGACAGCAACACAACCGCCAAGAACATCCGCATCCGCCATGCACAAAAGGACATCTACACCATTGGTGAATTGGCGCCCGGGCAGAGCATGGTGGTCAGCCGCGATTTCAGCCTTTCCCAGGCTGGCAAATACCAGTTCACCGCCACCGCGACGGACGTGCAGAACAACCCGGTTGATTTTATCTCAAACGCGCTGGACATCGCCTACATTATCCCGACAGCCGCCCCCACCCAGGTAGTGGTGGCCACCATTCCCCCGCCTGTCACCCACTCCCCCGTGCCTGAGAATTTTGCCAGCGGCAACGGACAGGTCAAGGACATTCTCTTTATCTTAACCCTGGTTTTTGGCGCGCTGTTTGGCCTGTCCTTCATCCTGGTGGCCGTCAGCGCCATCTCAAGGGCAAGGGCAAGGGCCAAGAGCAATGCTGCCTATGACACCTTTGAATTGGCCGGCGCCAGGGACTATACCGCGCCCGCTGATGAAACCCGGCAGACTGATGAGACCCCAACTCATGAAGAACCGGCAGAGCCTGTGATTCATACCACGGAAGAAATGCCGCACGAGAAATACCTGCGGACAGAAGAGGCCCTCAAGCCCGAAACCGTGGAGGAAGATTCCACCCAGCCCCTTCCCGCCAATGAGGACGGTGCCTTTAGCCTAAAGCGTGAGGACAGCGTGGAAGCGCCTGAAGCGCTTGAACAGGCCGGGGAAGTCCCCCGCGAGAGCGAACCACGCAGCCGCAGAACCCAGCGGCACAAGACGGACAGCGAGGAATAATTAGCCAAACCATCAACACAGCGCCTAAATAAAGGCGCTGTGTTTTTTGTATAAACAAAAAGACATCAGGCGAAACGCTTGATGCCCTTTGCCAAACGATTAAGTCAATTAACCGTTTCGCTCCGCAAGGACAGCCGGGTCTTCAGCCAAAACGCGGTACATCTCCGCCGCTTCTTCCTTGCGCACGGTTTCCTTGACCAAAGCAATCTCATATCGGCCCAGCCTGGCGCCAAAGCGGATTTCCAGCACATCACCTTCCTTGACCTCGCTGCCAGCCTTGGCCACCTTGCCGTTTAAGCTGACCCTGCCGCCGTCGCAGGCCTCCTTTGCGATGGTGCGGCGCTTGATGATGCGGGAAACCTTCAAAAACTTATCTAAACGCATAATACTCCACAAAAAATTAATGAATCGGGTTACCAGCAGTGTAGCACGAACGATACAAAAAAACCACCGCGCTACTGCACGGCGGCTCTATAAGCTGGGAAGATTAGTTGAGCTGATCCTTGAACGCTTTGCTCGCCTTAAACACGGGGGCCTTGCTGGCCTTGACCTTGATTTCGGCGCCGGTGCGCGGGTTGCGGGCGACGCGGGCGGGGCGCTTGCGGGACTCGAAAGTGCCAAAGCCGATCAGCTGGACCTTGTCGCCCTGCTTCAGGGTGCCCTGGATGGTCGCGATGACGGCGTTGACAGCCTTTTCGGCTTCGACTTTCTTCAGTTCAGTGGCTTTCGCAACGGCGGCGATGAGTTCGGTTTTATTCATGTGATAGTTTCCTCCCTTTTTGTCTTATAAAGCATCGTGCATCTCTGCTTTACTACGTTCCCAGTATACCCCGATTTCGTTGATTGTCAACAATTCCAACACTTTTTTATCATTCTTTGCCTGCTTTTCCATCCAATTAAACCGACGGATAAACTTTTCAGTGGTTTTATGTATAGACTGGTCCACCGATATCCCCATTAAACGGGCAACATTGACGCAAGAGAACAATAAATCACCCAATTCCTCCTCCGTTCCCTTGCCCTCCTTCATGGCAGCTAAAAGCTCCCTGGCTTCCTCGTGCACCTTATCAAGGGCATCCTCTGGCTTATCCCAATCAAAACCCACCTTGGCAGCTAATTTTTGAACCTTTTCCGCCCGCAGCAGCGGGCTAAGCCCCTTGGGCACGGACAGCATCCTGTCCCCGGCTGCCTCCTTGCCAGATTCCTGCTTTTTCACCTGATCCCAAACCTTGACCACCTCTTCGCTGGAGGTGACCTTCACATCACCAAAAATATGCGGATGTCGCCTGATCAATTTTTGGCAGATGTTGCGCAGGATATCCTTTAGGTCAAAGGTGCCATAAGCCTCCCCCACCACGGCGTGGAAAATGACCTGCAGGTAGACATCGCCCAGTTCCTCCGCAGTCCCCTCCCAGTCCTCCTCCATGATGGCACAGAAGGTCTCGTGGGCCTCCTCCACCAGGTATTTGGCCAGGCTCAAATGGGTCTGCTCCCTGTCCCAGGGGCAGCCGTCCGGCGCGCGAAGCTTGCGCAAAATCCGCTCCAGATCCTCCGGGTCAAACTGGCTGCGCGCTGTCAGCGCCATGGGGAAGACTACAAACCCGCAGGTATGGTCATAGTTTTTTTGCCTGTCTAGGTCGGATAAGGGGAAGCGCAAGGCCTTTCGCGCTGCCGTTTCCCCCGGTGGGAAAAAAACCACCTCTGCCGCATCCCCAAAGGTATCCAGCAGCTTTTGCTTGACTTCCCCCGCTAAGAGGCGGCTGTTTAGTTCCACCACCACCAGGGGCTGCTGGGCATTGACCTTGGGCAAATCCACGGCGTTGCTCACAAGGACAGGCATATCCGGCAGCGCTGCCTGGACAAAAGGAGCCTCCAAGCTGACACCAGGGAGCAGGCGCACCTTATCCCCCGCGCGCTTGATAAGAAGCTTGACCGTGGCGTCCTGGGCCGGGTCAGTGACCGCGTAGGCCACAGCGCCCTTCCTGGCCAATTTCATCACCTGGTCCACAGCCGCATTGGCGAAGGCGTCAAAATCCTCGCTGGATACATAAAGCTCATCCAAGCTTTCAAAAACCAGGCCTTCCTTTGCCAGGTACTCCACCGTCTTGTGCTTTTTAGTCCGCATCAGGACCTGGCGCGCCTTTTTGAGGTGCTTATAAGCGCCCAGGGTCAACAAATCAGGTGAGCCTGGGCCCAGGGGCACAACAGTGATAAAATGCATCCTCATTTTCTCCTCAATCGCGCTGGCAAATCCTCTTGCAAGATGGCCTTGTTCTTTAGCGCCACCGCAAAAAAGACGATTACCCCGGTCAAAATCGTCAAGGCCATCAAAAGCCAGCTCCTCCCTAAGCACTCACCTTGCCAACGCAGAATTAAAGTGACCGGCACAGCCATCGCCAGGGTGGCAAGACCCGGGCGCAGCAACAGCTTCTTTAAATCAAGATTAATTTGCGCGTACTTCGCGACATAATATAAGTTCAACCCGCCTGAAATCACATAGCAGCACAGCGAAGCCCAGGGCGCGCCATAGATGTTTACTTCCGGCACCTGGACCGCGGTATAGTTGATAGCCACCTTGACCACAACCCCGATGAACAGGGTATACATGGGGATTCTTTGCTTGTACAGCCCCTGGAGAATGCCACTGGTGGCCTGCACCAGGGTGAACACCACAATGGTCAGGGCGGAGATATTCAGCAGTTCTGAGCCCAGGCGCAGCTGTTCAATGCTATATTTGCTGTGGAACAGCAGCCTTAAAATCGGGTAGGATAGCAAGCTCATCCCCACGCTAGCCGGCAGCCCGACCACCATGGCCAGCCGTAAGCCCACGGCCGCGTCCTTCTTGATCCCCTCTTGATCACCCAAGGCCCTTTTTGAGGAGATGGCCGGCACAAGGTTGCTGGACATCGCCATGGCCAAGGCTGTTGGCACATTGATCAGCGAAATCACAAGCCCGGCATAGATGCCATAATTGGATAGCGCAACGTCCTCCGCCAGGTAGACCTTCATCAGGCGCACCAGCATGAAGCTGTCGATCGCCCCAGCCAGGGGCACGATGCAAGCGCCAATTGTGATGGGCACTGCCGTGTAAAACAGCTCTTTTATTATCCCCGGATAGGATTCATCCGGATGACCATCCGCCTGAATACCCGGGTGCAGCTTTGGCCTTAAGAAATAATAGTCAACCACCATGTATAATAGCGCCACAGCTTCTGCGATACTGGTGCCCAACAGCGCGCCGGCCACGCCCATCGCATAGCCCCCCCGCTGCATAAACGCGTACGCCAGCGGCAGCGCGACAGCCACCTTGCCCACCTGCTCAATTAACTGGCTAATGGCCGTGGGCCACATCCGCCTTCTGCCCTGCATAAAGCCGCGAAACGCGCTCATCACACAGACCAAAAACAGGCTGGGCGCGATCATTAAAAACCCGTGAACCGATTCCGGGGTGCCTGTCGCGTCAGCAAAGCGCCCAGAGAACACCATCATCACCAAGGTGCTGATAAGCCCCAAGCTCGCCAAGATCACAAGCGCGGCCCGGAAAACACGGTTTGGGTTCCTCATCTGCCCCTTCACCAGCCTGGCGGCGACCATCCTTGAAATCGCCACAGGGATGCCAGCTGAGGAGATTGTCAGCATCAAGTTGTACGAAGGAAAGACCTGGTTATACACACCCAGGCCCTTTGAGCCGACCAGGTTGGCCAGGGGAATCAAATAAAGGACCCCCACCACCTTGCAGATGAGGCCCGCGATGCCCAGGATAGAAATGCCGCCTGCCAGCGACTGCTGCTTGTTTGTCATGCAACGATTATACCAGCGAATTGCTTTGAATCAATCCTCTTTTTGGGGAAGTGTGAGTGCAAGGGGGGCATTCCTTTTCTTTGAAAGAAAAGAAACAACAGAACCATCAGGAAGGATGAAAAAGCGGGACATCGCTGATGGATATCCCGCTTTTTGTTGTTGGTGATAATTAGATGTCGCTGTCCTCAGTTTGCTCATTGCCCTGGGGTTCCTCTTGGGCCTGCGCGGATCCAGCCTCTTGTTCCTGGGGCTCACGCTCCGCCCTCGCGACGTCCACAATCTTGCTGCCTTCATCCACGCGCATCAACTTGACGCCTTGGGCATTGCGGCCGGTCTCGCGCACATCCAAAACTGGCGTTCTGATGATCGTTCCGTCGTCGTTGATGATCATAATGTCCTCATCCCTTAGAACCATGAGCAGCGCTGCCATGGGTCCGGTCCTCTTGGTGATGTTCATGGCTTTTACGCCCTTGCCACCGCGGTTGGTAACACGATATTCATTCAGCGGCGTGCGCTTTCCATAGCCGTTCTCTGTCACGACCATGACCTGGGCATTTTCTTCATAGAAGGCCAGGGAGATGACCTCGTCCCCATCCTCCAGGCGAATGCTCCTCACCCCCATGCTGGTGCGGCCAGTGGCGCGGATGCGGCGGTTATTAAAGCGGATGGCCTGACCCATGCGGGTGCCCAGGATAACATCTCCAAAGTCCTTATCATCCTCGTTTTCAACGCTTTCATCTGTTTCATCGGTGACTTCTTCAATCACGTCGGCCACATCGGTATCCATGATTTCCTCAGCCTCTTCGCCTTCAATCAGGCCAGCGCCGATGAGAGAATCCCCCTCCTGCAAGGTGATGGCGATCAGCCCCACCTTTTTGATGTTGCGGTAGGCGGACAGCGGGGTCTTTTTGATCAGGCCCAAGCGGGTGGCCATGATAAGGTATTGGCTGTCCCTGTCCTCCCGGGGTACAGGTATCATGTTGGTGACCTTTTCATCCGGGTAAAGCGGCAGCACATTGACAATGGCCGTCCCACGGGCTGCCCTGCCAGTCTCTGGAATCTCATAGCACCTGAGGTTGTAGGCACGGCCTTGGTTGGTGAAGAAGAGCAGGTCATCATGGGAGTGGACGGTGTACAGCTGCTCTGTATAATCCTCTTCCCTCAGCACCTGGGCGGACACCCCCTTGCCGCCGCGCGCCTGGGAGCGATAACTGGACAGGGACATGCGCTTGACATAGCCAAAGTGGGACAGGGTGACCACCATCTCCTCCTTGGGAATGAGTTCCTCAATGTCAATTTCACCCTCAACGTTGGAGAAGGCTGTCCTCCGGGGGTCCTTGTATTTGTCCCTGATGACAGTCAATTCTTCCTTGATGACGGAGAGCAGCATCTTTTCATCAGCCAGGATGGACTGCAGGTAGGCGATGGTCTTTTGCAACTCGTCATACTCAGCCTGAAGCTTGTCGGCTTCCAGGTTGGTCAAACGGGCCAGGCGCATGTCCAGGATGGCCTGGGCTTGCTTGTCTGAAAACGCAAAGCGCTCAATCAACTGCACCTTGGCTTCCGCCGGGTCCTTGGAACTGCGGATTAAATGGACAATCTCGTCGATATGGTCCAGCGCCTTGAGCAAGCCTTCCAAAATGTGCGCGCGGGCCAAGGACTTGTCCAGGTCATAGCGGGTGCGCCTGGTCACCACATCCTCCTGGTGGCGGATATAGTGGTAAATCATCTCTTTGAGGTTTAACAGCTTGGGTTGGCCGTCCACCAGGGCTAACATGATAGCGCCAAAGGTCTCCTGCAACTGGGTGTGCTTAAACAAATAGTTGAGCACCACGCTGCTTTGGGCATCCCGCTTTAATTCAATGACCACGCGCATGCCATTGCGGTCGGATTCATCGCGGATGTCACGGATGCCCTCGATGCGCTTTTCGTGCACCAATTCCGCCATCTTGGTAATCATGCGGGCTTTGTTGACCATGTAGGGGATTTCCGTGATGACGATGCGGCTTTGGTTGTTGGGCAGCACCTCAATATCGGTTTTGCCGCGCACCACAATGCGGCCACGGCCGGTCACATAGGCCTCCTGGATGCCGTTGCGACCCAAGATGATGCCACCGGTGGGGAAGTCCGGGCCTTTGATAAACTGCATTAAATCTTCAATGCTGATGTCCGGGTTTTCAATCATCGCGATGGTGCCATCAATGACCTCGCCCAGGTTGTGGGGTGGGACATTGGTGGCCATGCCCACCGCGATGCCGGAGGAGCCGTTGACCAGAAGGTTGGGGAAGCGGCTGGGCAGGACGGTGGGCTGCATCAGGGATTCATCAAAGTTGGGCATGAAATCAACGGTGTCCTTGTCGATTTCACCAATCAAGTGCCCGGCGATCTTGCTCATGCGCGCTTCGGTATAGCGCATGGCAGCGGCCTGGTCGCCATCCACGGAGCCAAAGTTGCCCTGGCCGTCGACCAAAAGGTAGCGGATGGAGAAATCCTGCGCCAGACGCACCATGGCGTCATAGACGGAGGATTCGCCATGGGGGTGGTATTTGCCCAGCACGTCACCAACGATGCGCGCACTCTTTCTGTAGGGCTTATCGCTGGTCATGCCCAGCTCGTTCATGGCATAGAGGATGCGGCGG
>CAYOOZ010000118.1:229-7347 GCA_964405705.1 uncultured Christensenella sp. | reverse complement strand
TTGAACATGATGGAAGGCTTTGACGTGGGCCTGGAGATGTCCGGCGCCGAGCCGGCCCTGCGTCAGATGCTGGGCCTGATGCGAAACGGCGGGCAGATTGCCATGCTGGGCCTCTTTGGCAAGCCGATTACCATGGACATGGACAAGTTCATCTTCAAGGGCTTAACCCTCCAGGGCATTTATGGCCGCAAGATGTATGAAACCTGGTACAAGATGACCGCCATGGTGCAGTCCGGCCTGGACCTCACCCCGCTGATTACCCACCGCTTCCCCTACCAGCGCTTCAGCGAAGCCTTTGACATCATGAACACCGGGGAGAGCGGCAAAATCATTCTGGAGTGGGCGGACTAAGGCGCAATAGAGAAGGAGAACAGCATGAAAAAGGCTTTAAGTTTTTATCAGGAGCAGCTTTTGGACATCAAAAAGGCCGGCACCTTCAGGGAGGAACGTGTCATTACCGGCCCCATGATGAGCAAGATCAACACCACCCTCACCCGCAATGTAACCAACCTGTGCGCCAACAACTACCTGGGCCTCTCCAATGACCCAAGGATCATCACCGCCGCCCGAGCGGCCTATGATTCCTGGGGCTTTGGGCTGTCCTCCGTCCGCTTTATCTGCGGCACCCAATTGGTGCACAAGCAGTTGGAGCGCCGCTTGGCCACCTTTTTGCAGATGGACGATGTTATTTTGTACTCCTCCTGCTTTGACGCCAATGGCGGATTGTTTGAAACCATCTTGACGGAGGAGGACGCGGTCATCTCCGATGAACTCAACCACGCCTCCATCATTGATGGCATCCGTCTTTGCAAGGCACAGCGCTACCGCTACAAGAACAGCGACATGGCGGAGCTGGAAGCCCACCTGATAGCCGCGAAGGATGCCCGCATCCGCCTAATCGTCACCGATGGCGTGTTTTCCATGGACGGCTACCTGGCCAAGCTTGAGGAAATCTGCGACCTGGCGGACAAGCATGATGCCCTGGTCATGGTGGATGACAGCCATGCCACTGGCTTTATGGGCGAGACCGGGCGCGGCACACATGAGGCCTGCGGCGTCATGGGCCGCGTTGACATCATCACCAGCACCTTTGGCAAGGCCTTGGGCGGGGCCTCCGGCGGCTTTACCGCGGCCCGGCAGCCCATTGTGGATTTGCTGCGCCAGCGCTCCCGGCCCTACCTCTTCTCCAATTCCCTGGCTCCCTCCATTTGTGCCGCCACCTTAAAGGCCTTGGATCTCTTGGAGGCATCCACCGCCCTTAGGGACCGGGTGCATGAGAACGCCTCCTATTTCAGGGAAAAGATGACCGCCCTGGGCTTTGACCTGCTGCCCGGCAACCACCCCATTGTCCCGGTTATGCTCTATGACGCGCACAAGGCGCAGGAAATGGCCAAACGGATGCTTCAGCACGGGGTGTATGTCATCGCCTTTGCCTACCCCGTGGTGCCCCAGGGACGCGCCCGCATCAGGACCCAGATCTCAGCCGCCCACACCAGGGAGGATCTGGACATCGCGGTGGAGGCCTTCCGCAAGGTCAAAGAGGAAATGAACCTGTAATCCCATCACCACTTGAAAGGCACGACCATGAGCGAAACCATAAAGAAGCCCACCTTGTTTTCCGGCATTCAGCCCTCCGGGCACATCACCCTGGGCAATTATATCGGCGCGCTGCGCAACTTCACCATCCTGGAGAATGACCACAACTGCCTGTTCTCCATCGTGGACCTGCACGCCTTGACCGTGCGCCAGGACCCAGCGGGGCTCCGGCGCAAGACGGTGGAATTGGCTGCCCTTTACCTGGCCGCCGGGCTCAACCCTGAGAAAAGCATCATCTATTGCCAAAGCCATGTGCCCCAGCACGCGGAATTGGCCTGGATTCTAAATTGCTTCACCTATATGGGTGAACTCAACCGCATGACCCAGTTTAAGGACAAGGCATTAAAGCACAAGGACAATATCAACGCCGGGCTGTACACCTACCCGGTCTTGATGGCGGCGGATATTTTGCTTTACCAGGCTGACTTGGTGCCCGTGGGCGCTGACCAGAAGCAGCACCTGGAGATCACCCGGGACATTGCGGAGCGCGTCAATGCCCTTTATCCCGGCCTTTTCACCGTGCCGGAGCCCTATATCCCCAAGCAGACGGCCAAAATCATGTCCTTGACCGAGCCAGAGCGCAAGATGTCCAAGTCCGACCCGGAGGACAGCTTTGTGGCCCTGACGGACGCGCCGGAGGTCATCCTGCGCAAGTTTAAGCGCGCGGTGACGGACTCAGACGGCGAAATCCGCTATGACCCGGATAACAAGCCGGGCGTGTCCAACCTGCTTTCCATCCTGTCCACCCTGTCCGGGGAGGATATGGAGAGCTTGACTGCGCGCCTTAATGGCCAGGGCTATGGCAAGCTCAAGGAGGAGACGGCTGCCGCCACCATCGAGGCCTTAAAGCCCATCCAGGCCCGCTTTCATGAGCTCATGGCGGACAAGGACTATCTGGCCTCTATCTTAAAAACCAACGCGGAGCGCGCTTCTCACCTGGCCAATAAAACCCTGCGCAAGGTCTACAAAAAGCTGGGCCTCTACCAGCCTTAAGGATGAGCAACATGCGCACCTTGCCTTTTCCGGGCGAAACGCCCTACCCCCGCACCCTGTGCCTTTGGGAGCCTGAAAACGAGCCCAGGGGCGTGATTTTGTTGTCCCATGGAATGGCGGAGCACATCGCGCGCTATGATTCCCTGGGTGAATATCTGGCCCAGGAAGGGTTCCTGGTTGCCGGCTACAACCATTTGGGGCACGGGGCAGAGGCCAAGCACCTGGGCTTTTTCGCGGAAAAGGACGGCTGAGGCCAGGTGGTTAAAGACCTGCACACGGCCATGGCCTTTTTGTCTGCCAGGGCCCCCGGCAAGAAACGCATCCTCCTGGGTCACAGCATGGGCAGCTTTTTGGCGCGGGAGTATATCCTGCGCTACCCGGATGGGGCGGATGCCCTGGTCCTTTCGGGTTCCGGCTTCCACCCCAAGGCCCTCTGCCTGGTGGCTAAAACATTGGCCCGTGCCCAGCGCCTCTTCATGGATGGTAAAAGCCCATCCAAGCTGCTGGACACCCTGGCCTTCTCCGCCAATAACAAGCCCTTTGCCGGCCCCGGCATCTCAAAGTACGCCTGGCTGTCCCGTGATAAAGCCCAGGTGGCAGCCTATGAGCAGGATCCCTTCTGCGGCTTTGTTTTCTCGGTCTCCGGCTTTTATGATTTGTTTTCCGGCTTACACCAGCTCACCAAGCTGTCCCGCTTCGCGGCTTTGCCCAAGGCCCTGCCCATCTATTTCATGTCAGGGCTCATTGACCCTGTGGGCCAGTCTGGCCGCGGCATTCACACCCTGGCCGCCCAATACCAGGGCGCTGGCCTTACAAACGTGACGGTGCGCCTGTATGAAGACGCGCGGCATGAATTGTTCAACGAAATCAACCGGGAGGAGGTCATTTTGGACCTTGTTTCCTGGCTTCATCAAACTGTTTTGCAGGAGGTGCCCACATGAACCCATTTTTCCCCGGCGATATCACCAAGGTCCACGGCATCCGCGTGGGCCAGATGCAAAACGAATCCGCGCGCACCGGCGTCACCGTGGTCCTGGGCCCCCGGGAAGGGGCCATGGCCGGGGTCAGCGTCCGTGGGGCCGCGCCCGGCACCCGGGAGACCGATGTCCTAAAGCCCGGCAACCTGGTGGAGGTGGCCCACGCCGTTGTTTTATCCGGCGGCAGCGCCTTTGGCCTGGCCGCGGCTGATGGTGTCATGCGCTATCTGGCCCAGGCTGGCATTGGCATTGACATGGACATTGCCCGCGTGCCCATTGTGCCTGCGGCCGTGCTGTTTGACCTGGGCGTGGGGGAGGCTGACATCACCCCGGACGCCGCCATGGGCCGCGCTGCCGCCGCCGCCGCCAACAAGGAGCTGCAGCAGGGCCCCTTTGGCGCTGGCTGCGGTGCCACCATTGGCAAGCTGGTTCAAAACACCCTGCCCACCCGGGGCGGCATTGGCTCCGCCTCCCTCACCCTGCCAGAGGGGATCACAGTGGGCGCCCTTGTCGCCGTCAACGCCGTGGGGGATGTCTATCACCCGCAGACCGGCTCCTGCATCGCCAGCGCCAAAATGCCCGATGGCACGCCGGTTTTGGCCGATGGCCTGCTCTTTGGTTCCAGCCCCATGCCCATGCAAATGCGCATCCCTGCCCCCGGCACCAACACCACCATTGGTGTCATCGCGGTGGACTGCAAGCTGTCCAAGCCTGAGGCTGCCCGCTTGGCCGATGTGGCCCATGACGGTTTAGCCCGCACCATCCGCCCCTGCCACACCCAGATGGACGGGGATACCCTCTTTGCCCTGGCCACCGGACGGGTGCTGTCTGACATCAATTTTGTCAAGCTCTGCGCCGCCGCCCAGGAGGTCACCGCCCGCGCGGTGGCCAATGCCGTCCTTTACGCCCAGAAATGATTATCGGCATCGGCACGGACCTGTGCCAGATCTCCCGCATGGAGGCCTTGCTCCCTGACACCGCGTTTTTGGCGCGCTATTTTGACAAGGAAGAGCAGGCCTACATCCTCTCCCGTGGCGCTTTATCCTCCTCCTCCATGGCCTCCCATTTCGCGGCCAAGGAGGCCTTTGCCAAGGCCGTGGGCAGCGGGTTTTATGGCATCAAGCCCCAGGACATCGGCGTTCGCCACCAGGCTTCCGGCGCACCCTATTACGAGCTTATCGGCTCTGCCAGCCAGGCCGCCCACCAGCTGGGCATCCGCAAAACCTTTTTGAGCATCTCCCACGAAGGCGGCCTGGCGGTCGCCTTTGCGGTATTGGAGGGCTAAAACTTGCAGTACATCGTCATGCCCGATCAGATGACCCAGCTTGAAAAGCAGGCATTCGCCCTGGGCGTGCCTTCCCTCCTGTTGATGGAAAACGCGGCGCGCGCAGTATTTGATGACTTTATTGCCCGCTTTGGCCCTCTAACTGGCAAGTCCGCCTTCTTTTTAATCGGCGAGGGCAATAACGGCGGGGACGGCCTGGCCCTGGCCCGCCTCTTCCACTTGGCAGGCGGGGAGGCCCGCCTCATCCTCTTGGGCGAGCCCCGCACCCCGGACGCCCAGGTCAACTGGGCCTATGCCCGCGCCTTGGGCCTGCCCTTCTCCTTCTTCACCGCCCGCACAGGGAGCGAAATCTTCCCGCCCCGGCAGCCTGACTTTATCTTTGACGCCGTCTTTGGCCTGGGCTTTCGGGGGCATCTGCCCGCCCAGGCGGCCCGGCTTTTTAAGCTGGTAAAGGACCTGGGCGTGCCCTGCTTTGCCCTGGATGTGCCCAGCGGCTTTGATTCCTTAACTGGCGAGGTGGCACCCGCCGCCCTCACAGCCCGCATCACCTATGCCCTGGGCCACCTTAAAATCGGCCACTGTTTCACCCGTACACCCGCCATCCTGGGTGAAATTGTTGTCCTGCCCATCGGCTTGCCCCGGGAAATCTATTGTTCACCGGCCTTCAGCCAGCTTATAACCGCGCTGGAACCAAAGGACCTCCTCCCGCGCTTGCCGCAGCGCAAAAAGGACGCGCACAAGGGCACTGCCGGGCGCATTCTCCTGTACATGGGCAGCCTGGGCATGGCCGGGGCCGCAGGCATTGCCGCATCGGCGGCCTTGGCTTGCCTGCGCTCTGGCGCCGGTCTGGTCACCATTGTGTGCGAAAACGAGCTCATCCCTATCCTGCAAACCTTGGTCCCCAACGCGACCTGCCTGCCCCTGCAAAAAGCCCTCAAGTCGCCCCCAAACTATGACGTGTTTGCCGTGGGCAGCGGACTTTCAACCGATCAAGGCATCTTTGACAACATCCTCGCCCTGTGGAACCCTGACAAGCCCTCTGTCTGGGACGCGGATGCCCTCAACCTGCTCTCCCAAAACCCCATGAACCTAGGCGACAAAGCCGTCCTCACCCCGCACCCCGGGGAGGCCGCCCGCCTTCTCTCCGTTTCCGCCCCGGACATCACCTTTGATCCCCTGGGCGCGGCCTTTGAGCTGCAACGCCGCTACGGCGGCACCCTTGTCCTAAAGGGGGCCCACACTTTCATCCGCGACGCCAACAACACCGCCATCAACTTCATCGGCTCCCCAGCCCTCGCCAAGGCCGGCAGCGGGGACGCCCTGGCCGGCATCATCGCAGCCCTCCTCGCCCAAACCCGCGGGGAGGATCCCTTCGCCTCCGCCTGCACCGCTTGCCTCTGGCACGGCATGGCGGGAGCCCGCGCCGCTCAGAAATTAGGGGTTTTGTCGCCCATCACGGGTGATGTCATCGCTTGTTTGGGGGAAGTTACGGTTTAGGGGACGAAAAGAACAAAAAGAACGAAAAGAACGAAAAGAACGAAAAGAACGAAAAGAACGCTGGGGGCATTCTTTCAAGAATGCCCCCAGACCCCCTAAGAACTTTAATATAATTTTTGTATCCTGTTTAAAGTTTTTTGCGCCGCTTTTTTTCAAAAAAGCGGCCGTTTCCTTTATAGGAACTGATGAACCTCGTCCACACTGACGACTCTGCGCACGCTATCAGTGGGATCCAAGAGCATCTTGGGCAGAAAGTCGGGGAAGATGGTGCGATCGGGCTTAAAGTCGGCAAAGGGCACCCACTTGAGGAATTCTTTTTCATCGCGCATGTTAACGCCGGTGGCGTGGATGTTCTCAAGGCCATCTGGCTTCATCAGGAAAAAGAAGGCCAGCTCATGCCAGCGCCGCTGTATGCCCTGGTGCGGTTCCGCGAAGAAGTTTTCATGGATGAAAAGCAAGCGGTCAACCTGCATCAAAACGCCGGTTTCCTCAAGGACCTCACGGATAACCGCGTCCTGGGCGGACTCGTTGATGTGAACGGCCCCGCCAATGGAATAGAGGTAGGGCGTGGTCTTGCTGCCGGCCATCAAGATGTGGTTGTCACGATGGATGATGGCGGCGGCGCGGTAGCGGAAGATTTGCTCATCTGTGACGATAAAACAATCCGTGTCCGGCATGCTTACTCGCCCATCCGGTAGTAGTTGGGCGCCTCCTTGGTGATAAAGATGTCATGCGGGTGGCTCTCGGTGAGGCCAGCGCCGGTGATGCGG
>CAYOOZ010000118.1:0-219 GCA_964405705.1 uncultured Christensenella sp. | reverse complement strand
AATTCGTCAATGGATTTGGTGCCGCAATAGCCCATGGCGCTGCGCAAACCGCCCATCATCTGGAACACGGTCTCAGAGAGCGGCCCCTTGTAGGGCACGCGGCCTTCCACGCCCTCGGGGACCAATTTCTTGGCGTCCTCCTGGAAGTAGCGATCAGCGGAGCCGTGCGCCTGCTCCATAGCGCCCAAGGAGCCCATGCCACGATAGACCTTAAAGGAG
>CAYOOZ010000117.1:0-7594 GCA_964405705.1 uncultured Christensenella sp. | reverse complement strand
CAAATGTGCTTGCATAAACTCGTGTCCACGCTATCTAAGCAAAAATCGTTTTCTGTCAACCGCATCTTCGGTATACAAGGAATTTGAATGTTCGCTTCCAAAAGCGTATAATCAGGGAGATCACAAACAAAAGGAGACTGCATGATTCGCACCATTATCAAGATTGACCGTGAGAAATGCAACGGCTGCGGCGCCTGTGTCACTGCCTGCCAGGAGGGCGCCATTCAGATGATTGACGGCAAGGCCGCCTTGATCCGGGATGACTACTGCGATGGGCTGGGCAACTGCCTGCCGGTCTGCCCGACAGACGCCATTGCCTTTGAAGAGCGGGAAGCCGCCGCCTTTGATGAGGAAGCGGTCAAGGCCAATATGGAAAGGGCCGCCTCCTGCGCCGGCACACAGGCAGCTGCTTTTCACCAGGCCCCAAATAAAGCCCGGGATTCCAGGCTGTCCAACTTCCCTGTGCAATTGCAGCTGGTGGCCCTCAACGCGCCTTTCTTAGCTGGCGCTGACCTCTTGCTGGCCGCAGACTGCGCGGCCTATGCCATGGGCAACTTCCATGAGACCTTCATGAAAAACCGGGTCACGCTGATCGCCTGCCCCAAATTGGATCAGGCCGATTATGTTGAAAAGCTGACCGCCGTTTTAAAACAAAACGACATCCGCTCCTTAACCCTGGTGCGCATGGAGGTGCCTTGCTGCTCTGGCCTTGAGCGCATTGTGAAAAAGGCGCTTGAGCAGAGCGGTAAATTTATTCCCAGCCAGACCCTCATCTTGTCCACCAAGGGCGAGATCATCACACAATAATTTGGAAAGGAGAGACTCATGAAAGCACATGTTGACCAGGACGGCTGCATCGGCTGCGGCCTTTGCGCTGACACCTGCCCGGAAGTTTTCCGCATGAACGACGACGGCCTGGCGGAAGCCTATGCCGATGTCACCCCGGACAACCAGGCTGCTGCTGAGGAAGCGCGCGATGCCTGCCCGGTGAGCGTCATCACCATCGAATAACTTGGTTTTCACAAAGTGCCGCGGACAAACCGCGGCACTTTTTATGTCTATTCTTAAAGATTATGGAAAAAACAGACATCAGCCCAGCCTTTTGAGGTAGAATTATTATAGAGTAGTAGCGCGCTTTGGCAAATGAACATATGGAGGCAGGCAAACATGGCAAGGGTCCATAATTTTTCAGCCGGGCCGGCGGTTTTACCGGAGGAAGTGCTCAGGGAGGCAGCAGAGGAGATGCAGGATTTTGGCGGAAAAGGCTTGTCCGTCATGGAGATGAGCCACCGCTCCAAGGCCTTTGAGGGCATCCTGCATGAAACGGAAGAAAACATCCGCAAACTGGCCAGTATCCCCGAGGACTATGCCGTCCTCTTCCTGCAGGGCGGGGCGACCACACAGTTTTCCATGGTGCCCTTAAACCTTTCAAAAAATGGGCAGGCGGACTATCTTTTAACCGGCAACTGGGCAGAAAAGGCAGCGCAGGAAGCAGCCCATTTTATTTCGGTGAATACCCCCCTCTCCTCCAAGGAACAGAAATATGCCTTTATTCCTGATTTGGAAGGCTACGCGCCCAAATTGGGCACGGACTATGTGCACATCTGTGAAAACAACACCATCTATGGCACACAGTACAAGACCCTGCCCCAAACAGGCGGTGTCCCCCTGGTAGCCGACCAGTCCTCCTGCATTTTTTCAAGGCCCTTTGACATCACCAAGTATGGCTTAATCTATGCCGGCGCGCAAAAGAACATCGGCCCGGCCGGGCTGACCCTGGTCTTCATCAGGAAAGACCTTATCAGGGAGGACCTGAAAGAACCTGTGCCCCTGATGCTGCGCTATGCGACGCACGCGAAAAACGAGTCCATGTACAACACCCCGCCCACCTACGCCATCTATATCATGGGCAAGGTGATGAAATGGCTCTTAAAAAACGGCGGCCTTGAGGGCGCCCAAAAGCGCAATGAAGAAAAATCCGGCCTTTTGTATGACACGATTGATGGCAGCAGCCTGTTTACCGGCACCTGCAAGAAGGACAGCCGCTCCCTGATGAATGTCACGTTCACCACAAACAGCGAGGAAAAGGACGCCGCTTTTATCAAGGGCGCTGAGCAACGGTTGATTTCCGGGATCAAGGGCTACCGTACCCTGGGCGGCATGCGTGCCAGCCTCTATAACGCCCTGCCCTATGACAGCGTGAAGGCGCTGTGCGACTACATGAAGGAGTTTGAACAGCAGCAATGAGCAAGAAACCTAGAAAATATGCCCTGCTCAACGACATCTCCCCGCTGGGCTTAAGGGAATTGGGCGATAACTTTGAATTGACCAAGGATGTCAGCGAGGCCGCGCTCTGGCTGGTGCGCTCAGCCAACCTGTTGGACGCGGAGCTCCCTGAAAGGCTGCGCGTGATTGCCAGGGCTGGCGCCGGGGTCAACAACATCCCGCTTAGCCGCTGCGCCAAGCAGGGTATCGTGGTTTTCAACACCCCTGGCGGCAATGCCAATGCCGTGGCGGAACTGGTGATGGCAGGGATGCTCTTGGCCTCAAGGGGCATCATAGACGGCGCCAACTGGCTCAGATCCCAGCAGGCAGACAGTGCCCTGGCGGAGGCCGCTGAAAAGCAGAAAAAGGCCTACTCCGGCCGGGAGATCAGGGGCAAAAAGCTGGGCGTGGTGGGCTTGGGCGCGGTGGGCCACCTGGTCGCCAATGACGCCATCAGCATGGGCATGGAGGTGTCCGGCTATGACCCAATGATGTCCCTGGAATACGCGCTGAAGTTGTCCCGCGCTGTGCACGTGGAGGACCAACTCAATGACCTCTTGGCAAACAGTGATTTCATCAGCTTGAACCTTCCGCTCAATGACAAGACCAAAGGGCTGTTTGATGAAAGCAGGCTATCCAAAATCAAGCCAGGGGCCATTTTGTTAAACTTTGCCCGTGATTTGATTGTGGATGAGGAAGCCCTGGGCAAGATGTTGGACAGCGGGGCCATCGGCGGGTATGTGACTGATTTTGCCAATGAAAAGGTGATGAGTTTCCCCCGGACTCTGGTCTTCCCCCATCTGGGCGCGGCCACGGAGGAATCCGAGGACAACTGCGCCATCATGGCCGTGCACCAGGCGGAGGATTATTTGAACAACGGCAACATCAAAAACTCCGTCAATTTCCCGGCCATCAGCCTGGGCAAGGCCACCTACCCCACACGGGTGATGGTGCTGCACAACAATGTGCCCGGCATCTTAAGCAAGGTGACCACCCTGTTTGGAGAGGCCAACATCAACATTGAGCAGATGGTGTCCGCCAGCCGGGGCGAGGTGGCCTGCGCGCTGTTTGATACATCGGTGAACGTGCTGCGCGAGTTTGCCATGCAGCTGTCCACCCTGCCTGATATTTTAAAGGTGCGGGTCATCTACAGCCAGGCTGAGGTGGAACATGCCTAAGAACAAGAACAACATCTGGCAGGGGCTGGGCCTGCGCCCAGGTGATATTTTATTGCCAAAGGCGGAACACAAGACCACCTACTGGAGCGTGGTGGCCTTGGACCAGTACACCAGCCAGCCAGAAATCTGGCAGGCGGCGGACCAAGAAATCGGGGAGCATCCCTCCACCCTGCGCCTGATTGTGCCGGAGGCCTTTTTGGATGAGGCGGCCCAGCGCAGCCAGCAGGTGTTTTTGGCCATGGAGGATTATCAAAAAAGAGACCTGTTTGACACCTTCAAAGACAGCTTGATCCTGCTGGAGCGGGAAACCCAGTCCGGGAAGCGGGTGGGCCTGGTTGTCCTTTTGGATTTGGAGGACTATGACTATGCCCCCGGCAGCTCCTCTCTCATCCGCGCGACGGAGGAAACGGTGTTGGACCGCATCCCGCCGCGCCTCATCGTGCGGGAACAATCCAAACTGGAGGTCTCCCATGTGATGCTGCTGGTGGACGACCCCAAGGACAGCCTTTTGGGTCCACTCTATCAAAAGCGCGAAACGCTGACCCCCGTGTATGACCTGCCCCTGTTAATGCAGGGCGGTCACTTAAAGGGCTGGCAAGTCAAAGAAGAAGGCGATCTCTTGGCCTTATCAGCAGCCATCAAGGCACAAAAGGACAGCAAAAAGCCCGGGGAGCTGCTCTTCGCGGTGGGGGATGGCAACCATTCCCTGGCCACGGCCAAGGCTTCCTGGGAGAAGCAAAAGGCGAAATTGCGGGTAGATGAACAGGAAAACCACCCCGCGCGATTCGCTCTGGCGGAGCTGGTCAACCTGCACAGTGAGGCCCTGGTCTTTGAGCCCATCCACCGCCTGGTGTTTCATGCCAACAGACAATTGATCCAAGAAATCCTCGCCCCCTTGCAGCCAGTGGCAGCAGAACAAAAGCCCGATCTGATTTTATTGGACGGGGAAGGCCGCTGGCCGCTTGCGTTTCACAAGGCCGGAGATGGTCTCATCATCGCCGCTGTGCAGCAGCTTTTGGATGAGAGCGGGCTTGAAATGGACTATGTGCATGGGGAGGACGCCTTAAAGGACATTCAAAAAAGGGAAGGCGGGGTTGGCTTGTTGATGCCGGACTTTGAAAAAAGCCGCCTCTTCCCCACCGTGCAGGAAAAGGGCCGCCTGCCCCGAAAGACCTTTTCCATGGGCGAGGCCAACGAGAAGCGCTTTTATATGGAGGCCCGGCGCATTACCAAAGACTAAAACAAACCGAATAACAGCACCAATAGCGGCGCAAATAGGATGGCGGGCAATAAGTCCGCAACCTTGATTTTGGTGAGGCCCAGCATATTCAGGCTCAGCGCGATGATGAGGAGGGAGCCGGCGCAGGCCATTTCATTCACCGCGGCCGTGGTCAAGATCGGCGATAAGAGGCCAGCCAAGAGCGCAATGGCCCCCTGATACAAGAGGACGGCCAAGCCTGAGAGGGCGACGCCAAAGCCCAGGGTGGAGGCCAGCATGATGGCCGCGACAAAGTCCAGGGCGGATTTGGCATACAAGGTGGCGTTGTCCCAGCGTAACCCCGCGTCCAGGGAACCGGTGACCGCCATGGCCCCCACACAAAACAGGAGGGAGGCGGTGACAAAGCCTTCCGCCACCGGGCCAAAGCGGTCTTTTGAGAGCTGCTGCACCTTTTCCCCCAGGCGGGTGATTTTGCCGTCAATGTCCAAAAGGGTGCCGGTGATGCTGCCCAAGACCATGGCCGCGATGGTGAACAGCACATTCTCCCCCTTGAGCGCGCCTGAGATGCCAATATAGAGCACACACAGCGCCAGGGCCTGCATAGCAGCCTTGTTCAGCTTTTCGCTGAGCAGCTTCCCGCCCAAAAGGCCCAGGATGCCGCCCAAAAACACCGCGATGGTATTGACCAAAACACCTGCCATAATTTCTCCTACAAAATGAGTTCTGCCAGCAGCACCATTAAACAGGCCGCCCCCGCCACCTTGATGAGCCCGCCTTTGAAGGCAGCCACCAGGACGGCGGCCAAAAATCCCAGAAGGCCGCTAATGGGGTTCCCGGTAGAGAACACCATGTCCGGAAAGGCCATGGCGGCCAGGGTAGCATAGGGCACATAGTCCAAGAACAGGCCCAGCCTTTTGTTGGTGATAGGCTTTCTGATGAATAAAAAAGGCAGTGCGCGCACCAGGAAGGTAACACCCGCGATCACCAGGATGTACACAAGGGCTTTATCCATGCTCTTCCTCCTTTGTTGGAAGCAGGAAGGCGGCCGCAAGGGACACCGTGAGGGCCACCAGCGCTACACGGAGGCCAGAGGACAGGCCCTTTGTGAGCGGCAGGACATACAACAGGGCGCTCATCCCCATGGCCAAAAGGCAGACCAAGAGAATCTTGCGGTTTTGCCGGGCAGGCGGGATCACCACGGCGATGAACATCGCGTACAGCGCCACGCCCACGGCCTTTAACAAGAGGTTCGGCAGCAGCGCGCCAAAGGCCGCGCCCAAAAAGGTGCCCAGCGCCCAGTTGGGGATGGTGATGGCCATCATGCCAAAATAATATGCGGGCAAAAGCGCCCCCTCCTGGGCGATGCCCAGGGCAAACAGCTCATCCGTGACATCAAAGGCGATGAGCAGGCGCTCTTTGAGCGTGCTCTCCCGGGTGAGCTTGCGGGTTAAGCCCACGGACATCAGCACATAGCGCAGGTTGACCACCACCTGGGCGATGGCCGTTTCTATCAAAGATGCGCCGGCAGCCATGGCGGTGAAGCCGGCGAACTGGCCGGCGGAGGTGTTGGTAATGAGGGAGGCAAAGGCCGCAAGGAGCGAGGGCACCCCGGCGCGGCGCGCCGCCAAGCCCAGGGTGAAGGAAACGGCCAGGTAGCCCAGAGCAACGGGCCAGGCATCCTGAACACCCCTTGCAAACGCAAGCTTGTTTCCTTTGTTCACCCGGGCCTCCTTTGGACAAGATTCCCAAGTATAGGCCGCGGGGGCCGGATTTCTCAAGGGCAAAGGCGGAATAAACTCAAAAAAGCCCAATAAAAGACAAATCAACTGGAACGATGTATAAAAACATTTTAGGAAAGAATTGACGAGGGCGGGGCAAGGCTGTAAACTGACAAAGCAAATTGACCTAACAAAGAGGAGGTTCCCATGAAGAAAGGTTTAACCCTGACCGTTGTACTCCTGGTGGTGGCCGCCGCCCTGGCTGTCTGGAGCTTTGTGGACAAAGGCAATGTCCAAAAGAAGCTGGACGAAGCCACCGCGCAGGTCCAAACCCTGACCAAGGACGCTGAAACCAAGGCCGCCGATGTCGCCAAGGAAGTGGAAGGCCTGAAGGCCGAAGCTGAGACCAAGGCCGCTGAAGCCGTTGCCGCTCTGGATGCAGCCAAGGCCGAAGCACAGACCAAGGTGAGCGAGCTCACCGCCCAGATTGCCACCTTGACCGGCGACCTGGAGACCGCCAAGACCCAAGCCCCCGGCTACAAGTATGGCCTGGGCACCGTGACCAGCATTGGCTCTGTGGCCGAAGCCACCGCTGAAAAGCCCGGCGCCGCCCAGGTAAACACCACCATCGCCAGCCTGGTGCTGGACGCCGAAGGCAAGATCGTCTCCGTGACCTGGGATGTGCAGCAGACCAAGATCCAGTTCTCCCTGGAAGGCAAGCCTGTCAACCTGCCCGAGGACATCAAGTCCAAGCTTGAAATCGGCGCGGCCTATGGCATGATCAAGGCCTCCCAGATTGGCAAGGAATGGAACGAGCAGATCGAAGCCTTTGCCGAGTACGCCAAGGGCAAGACCGTGGAAGAAATGCTCAGCATCCCCACCTTCCAGCGTGATGACGCCCACCCCTCTGTGCCGGATGTGGAAGAGTTGAAAGCCAGCGTCTCTATCGACGTGGGCGGCTACCTGGCGGCCCTGAAAAAGGCTGCTGAGAACGCCAAATAATTTACCCCGCCCCTTGGCCCTCCCAAATGGGAGGGCTTTTTGTTTGCCTCTCCCGTGTGGGCAGCCTGTCACCATCGCCCATGGGACAAATTTCGCCCACCCCGATAAAATATTTGCCCGGAAATCCTTGACTTGAGGTCTGAGGGTGATTATGGACTGTCAACACTTGGTCGGACAGATTTTATAAGGGACAAGTCTGTTTGAATTCCGCC
>CAYOOZ010000116.1:0-7607 GCA_964405705.1 uncultured Christensenella sp. | reverse complement strand
TTAGACGGGAGCCGCATCCTCTTTTTGCTGGTGGAGGGCGTCAGGGGCAAGCCTATGAAGAAGGAAGGCTATGTCCATGCCGCTGGCATGATCCTGCTGTTTGCGCTTATGATTTTTATCACCTTCCGTGATGTGATCAGGTTATTTTAAATGACAAAAACAATTACTGTTGGCTCCGTTAAAATCGGCGGCTCCGCCCCCATCAGCGTTCAGTCCATGACCAATACGGACACCAGGGATGTGGCGGCAACCGCAGAGCAAATCCGCCTTTTGGGCTTAAATGGCTGTGACCTGGTGCGGCTGTCTGTGTATGACCTGGCCTGCGCCAAGGCCATCAGGCCCCTAAAGGACGGCACACGCATCCCCTTGGTGGCGGACATCCACTTTGATTACACCCTGGCCATCGCGGCCATTGAAAACGGTATTGATAAACTCCGTATCAACCCAGGCAACCTGGGCAATGAAAACGAGGTCAAAGCCGTTGTGGATTGCGCCAAAATGCACAAGACCCCCATCCGCATCGGCGTCAATTCCGGCTCCGTTCCCAAGGACATCCTGGCCCGGGACCAAGGCGTCACCGCCAAGGGGCTGGTGGACAGCGCGCTTCGCCATGTCTTGCTGCTTGAGAAAAACGGCTTTACAGACATTGTCCTGTCCATGAAGGCCAGCGATGTCAGGCTGATGGTGGACACCTACCGCTTGGCCGCGCGCACCTTTGATTATCCTCTCCACCTGGGCGTAACGGAAGCCGGCCTGCCAGGCCAGGGCACCATCAAATCAGCGATTGGCATCGGCGCCCTGTTGTTAGACGGCATTGGCAGCACCATCCGGGTGTCCTTGACCGGCAGTCCCTTAAACGAGCCGGAAGCCGCTATCAGCATTTTAAAAGCTGTCGGCTTAAGGAATGGGTTTGAGCTCATCTCCTGCCCGACCTGCGGCCGCACCGAGGTGGACATTGAGGGCATTGCCAAGCGCGTGGATGAGCACACCAAGCACATTGATCAGCCCATCAAGGTGGCCATCATGGGCTGTGTGGTCAATGGTCCAGGGGAGGCCAAGGGGGCTGACATCGCTCTGTGCGGCGGAAAGAGCGGGAGCGCCCTCTATAAAAAGGGCGAGTTTGTGAAAAAGGTCGTGGGCGACCCAGTGCCCACACTGCTTGCGATGATTGATGAATTTCTCCTGAATATGGAAGAGCAAAAGAGTGATGAGTGAAGTGAACTTTTTAGTTAGCGTCTACGCGGAGCTGCCGGAGATTGAGGGCAAGCTCCATTTGGCTCGCGTGGATTATCATCAGGGCAAAAAGACCGCGGTCGCGCACTTCACCTGCGATGTGCTAATTGGGGAAAAGCAATTTAACCTCATCCGGAAAAAATTAAAACGCACCTTCCCCAAAATCAACATCTCCCTGCGCGTGGCTTCACCGCAATTGGCGGAGGATTTTTTAAATCAGCCCGAGAATTATAGTCAGGTCATCAACCCCATCCTGTTAAAGCATTATCCGGCCATGAACGCGCATTTAAGCGCTGTGCATTGGTTGCCTGAGGAGGATGGGCTGGCGCTGGAGCTGGATACCCCATTTGCTTATGAATACATGAATAAACCCGAGGTCAAGCGCACCCTGGCCCGGGCCATCTATGACATCTTCTTAGTCGAACCCAAAATCAGCCTGCGCCTGGCCAAGGATTATGAAAACAGGGTGAATAAACAGATGGAGGAGCGTCGCCATGAGCAGGCGCTGCTGGAGGCTCAGCCCGAAATTGTAGAGCCAGCACCCCCAAAATCAAAGGAGAAAAAGCCCAGCCCAAAAATTACTGGCTCCATGATTTCCGCGGATCCTACTCCCATCAAGGATTTGACGGAATTGTCCGGCAAGGTGGTGGTTGAGGGCAAGGTCATATCAGCTGAAGACCGCAAAATTCAAAAGAGCGAATCTGTCTTGCTTTCCTTCGTGTTAAGCGATAACACCGAAAGCATTGTCTGCAAAATCTTCCTGGGCAATAAGCCCAATGGCTACCGGGATGAGGATATCCTAGACCCCCAGGCTGAAAAGAAAAAGGTGCAGGAGGTTCTCTCATGCATCAAGCCTGGGGTTGGCTTGAAAGTGCGCGGCTTTTGCCAGATGGACAGCTATGACAACATGCTCACCATCATGGCCAGGGACATCAACGCCATTGAACTTGAAAAGCGCAAGGACACGGCCAAAGAAAAGCGCATCGAGCTGCACGCGCACACCTTTATGAGCTATATGGACGGCCTTGTTTCCGCCTCGGACCTGATTAAGCAGGCGGCGGACTTTGGGCACAAGGCCATTGCCATCACCGACAAGGCGGTGGTTCAAGCCTTCCCAGAGGCTTTTGCAGCGGCCAAAAAGCATAAAGTCAAGCTGATTCCGGGCATGGAAGGCACCATGATGGACGATGTGGGCGTGGTGCGCCATGCCACGGAGGCCTCTATAGATCAGCCGATCATCGTCATGGACTTTGAAACGACAGGCCTCAACCCTTTTGCCGATCGCATCATCGAAATTGGCGCGGTCAAGGTGGACCAGGGACAGGTGGTCGATACCTTTTCTATGCTGATTGACCCGGAAATGCCCCTGCCGGCCAAAACCATCCAGATCACCGGCATCCAGGATTTTATGCTCAAGGGCCAGCCCAAGGCCGCCGAAGCCCTGCCCAAACTGATGGCTTTTATCGGGGACAATGCCCTGGCTGCCCACAACGCCAGCTTTGACACGGCCTTTTTAAAGGCGGAATTAAACCGCCTGGGGCAGGGGTATGACCTGCCGGAGATCGACACTCTGGCCTTTGCGCAAAAGCTATACCCTAGTCTAAAGCGCTACAACCTCAACGCCCTGTGCAAACATCTGGGCGTGGTTCTAAAAAACGCCCATCGCGCGGTGCATGACGCCAGCGCCACAGCCCAGTGCTTGATAATGATGCTTCAGGAAGCCAGGGAGCGGGGCGCCACCACCTTAAATGAAATTAACGAGGTGGTCACCGGCTATAACCGCAACAACCGCCATCACCTGACCATCCTGGTCAAGGAACAGGTGGGTATCACCAACTTAAACCGCCTGGTCTCCATGTCTCATCTGAAATACTTTTTCAGGGAGCCCCTGATTCCAAGGGATCAGATTGTGAAGTACCGGGATGGCCTGCTCCTGGGCAGCGGCTGCCTGGAAGGGGAATTGTACCAGGCTGTTCTCTCTGGCAAGCAGGGCGAAGAGCTGGACAAGATGGCCCAGTTCTATGATTTTATTGAGGTTCAGCCAGAGAGTAACTATGAGCATCTGGTGCGCCTGGGCAAGATTACTAATCTGGATACCTTGCGGCAGGTCAATCTCATCATGATCAACCTGGGGGACAGGATGAACATCCCTGTGGTCGCAACCGGAGACCTTCACTTTTTAAACCCGGAGGATGCCATCTACCGCACCATCATCAAAAACAGCCTGCCCCTTGAAAAGGAAGGCGCTGATGACCAGCCCCCCGTCTACTTTAGGACGACGGATGAGATGCTTGCGGAATTTGCCTATCTGGGTGAAGACAAGGCCCATGAGATTGTGATCAAAAACCCGGCTTTGATAGCAGACCTGGTTCAAAGCATCAGCTTATACCCGCTGCACCCCGAGAATAAAACCACTTTCTCTCCCCTTTGGGAGGAGGCGGCGGATGACATCCGTAGGATGAGCGAAAATAAAGCCCGGGATTATTACGGGGAAACCTTGCCCGCCCTGGTTCGGGCGAGGTTGGACAAGGAGCTCAACGCCATCATTGGCTATGGCTACGCCACCTTATATTCCATCGCGCAAAAATTGGTGCAGCAGTCCGTGGATGATGGCTACATGGTGGGCAGCCGCGGCTCGGTCGGATCCTCCTTTGTGGCAACCATGTGCGGCATCACAGAGGTCAACCCCCTGCCGCCGCATTACCGCTGCGAAGCCTGCCACCGCTCGGAATTTGATGTTCCGGGCGAAGCCCAAACCGGGGTGGACCTGCCGGACAAGGAATGTTCCATCTGCGGGCAGAACATGATCAAGGACGGTTTTGACATTCCCTTTGAGGTCTTCCTGGGCTTCAAGGGCGATAAAGTACCGGACATTGACCTCAATTTTTCCAGCGAGTACCAGGCCAAGGCACACACCCAGGTGGAGCAGCTCTTTGGCGAGGGCTATGTATTCCGCGCCGGCACCATCGGCACCCTTCAGGACAAGACCGCCTTTGGCTATGTGATGAAATACTTGGAGGACCGCAATAAGACTGTTTCTTTCGCGGAGAAAAAGCGCCTGGCTGAGGGCTGTATCGGCGTTAAGCGCACCACAGGCCAGCACCCGGGCGGCATGGTCATTGTGCCCAAGGAATATGAGATCTATCAGTTTACCGCCGTGCAACGGCCTGCCAATGACCAGGAAAAGGATTCCATCACCACCCACTTTGATTTTAGCTCCATGCACGATGTTCTGGTCAAGGTGGATGTGCTGGGTCATGATGACCCGATGATGATTCGCCGGATGGAAGATTTGTCCGGCATCAAATACCAGGATATTCCCTTGGATGACAAGCAGGTTTTGTCCCTGTTTAAGTCACCGGAAGCCCTAGGGCTGACACAGGAAAGCCTGGGTTGGTCCACGGGCACCCTGGGCATCCCCGAGTTTGGCACCCCCTTTGTCAGGGGTATTTTGGATGATACCCAGCCTACCACCATGGCTGACCTGGTCCGTATCTCCGGCCTCTCCCATGGGACAGAGGTCTGGGCTGGCAACTCCAGGGAGCTGATTTTAGAAGGCATTGCCACCCTGTCTGAGTGCATCTGCACAAGAGAGGACATCATGTCTGCCTTGTTAAACAAGGGGCTGGACAACAAGATGGCTTTTGACATCATGGAGAACGTGAGAAAGGGGAGAGGGCTGACCCCGGCCATGGAAGAAGCCATGCGCAGCCACGAAGTGCCGGACTGGTTCATCAAATCCTGTATTAAAATCGCCTACATGTTCCCCAAGGGGCACGCGGTCGCCTATGTCACCATGGCGCTTCGCGTTGGCTGGTTCAAGGTCTATCACCCGCTGGTTTATTACGCCGCCTATTTCTCCATCAGGGGCAAGGGATTTAATGCTCTGAACATGGTTAAACCCCTGGAGTTTATCAAGCGTGATTTGCAAAACCTTTATGATATTCCGCTTCGTGACCGCAGTGAGGTCAACAAAAACGAAATCACCGTACTGGAATTGATTCATGAGATGAACCTGCGGGGCTTCACCTTCCTGCCGGTGGACCTGTACAAGAGCGAAGCCGTCAACTTTGTCATTGAGGGCAAGGCCCTTCGCTGCCCCTTTACCTCCATGCCCGGCTTTGGAGAGGCCATGGCCAATGGCATCCTGGAATCCCGCGGGGAAGGTTATATTTCCATTGAAGACCTAAAAAACAAGGCGCGCCTCTCCACCACGGTGGTCGAAATGCTGCGTGAATGTGGGGCTTTGAATGGATTAAATGACTCCAACCAGGTGGATTTCTTCTCGCTTTTGATGTAGGAGGGCTGTATGCGCGCGGTAATATTTGACTTGGACGGCGTTTTGGTTTCAACAGATGACCTCCACTACAAGGCCTGGAAGCGCATGGCCACTGAGGAAGGCATCCCTTTTGACGAAAAAGACAATCAACGCCTGCGTGGTGTCAGCCGGATGGAGAGCCTGGACATCATCCTTGAAAAATCAAGCAAGACCTATACAAAGAATGAAAAGCTTGAATTGGCTGGGCGAAAAAACGCCTATTATATCGAAATGATTCAGGGCTTGTCAGAGCGGGATCTCCTCCCTGGCGCTCTTGCCACCATCAAGCGCCTAAAGGCCGCTGGCGTCAAGCAAGCCATCGGCTCCTCCAGCAAGAATACCCCGGCCATCTTAAGCCGTTTAGGTCTTGAGGACTTCTTTAACGCTGTCGCAGATGGCAATCAGATTCAAAACAGCAAGCCCGCGCCCGATGTTTTTTTATTGGCTGCCAGGCTGTTGGGTGTATTGCCCGATAATTGCCTGGTGGTGGAGGACGCGGACGCTGGGGTTGAAGCCGCCCTGGCGGCCGGGATGAAGGTGCTCGCCATGGGCAGTGCCAGGGGTCATAAAAAAGCGCACCTGCACGCAGGCACGCTTCTTGACGTTGATTTGCTCGTTATTTTGTCAAATCCCTTATGATTCTTTGGGTTTCCCGGCGCTTTTAAAGCTAAACTTGTTCTCAGTCCCGTTGAGCAAGCGGCTGATGTTGCTGCGGTGCTGGTAAGCGCCCAAGATCAGCAGTAATATGGCCCAAAAGCCAAAGGGGTCAAAACCCCTCAAGATAAAGATTAATACCGCGCCTACAAACAGCAGGGTTAGGCTGCCCAGGGACACATAGCGCGTCAGCGCGATGACCAGGATGGCGGCTACGCAGGCAATCAGCCCTTCCAAGGGACAAATCAGCACCAAAATCGCGACCGAGCAGGCAATGCCCTTGCCACCCCGAAATTCATAGTAAATGGGCCAGTTATGCCCCAAGACAGTGAACAAACCCGCCAGCATCGCGCCGGAGGTCCCCGCGATTAACTTGCCCAGCCACAAGGCCAAGGCGGCTTTTGCAATGTCGCTCAAAAAGGTGCCCAGGCCATAGGCCAGCCCCATCACACGGGTGACATTGGTGGCCCCGCTGCTCTTGCTGCCTTCCCGCCTGATGTCCCGGCCCTTGAGCGCGGAAAAGAAGATGCCGGGGGAGAAGCTGCCGATTAAATAGCTCAACACGATAATAGATACAACCTGAAAAAGACTCATTACGAATCCTCCTTGTTTCTTTCCCGAAGGAAAAAGCGGATCGGTGTACCGGTAAAATTAAAAGCCTTGCGCATCTGGTTTTCCAGAAAGCGTTCATAAGCGAAATGCAGCAGCGTTGGGTCATTGACAAACAAGAGGAAGGTGGGGGGGAAGGTGCCCTGCTGGGTGGCATAGAAAATCTTCAACCGCCTTCCGCCTTCCATAGGTGGCTGCAGCGCCATTTGCGCCTCGCCAATTAACTCGTTCAAGGTGCCGGTGGGGATCCGTTTCCCGGCTTGCGCGTACACCAGGGACACGGTCTCCCAAACCTGGTGGATGCGCTGCCCCGTTAAGGCGGAGATAAAGAGGACTGGCGCGTAGCTCACAAAGCGGAGCCTGTCCAAGACCTCTGCCCTGTATTTCTCAAGGGTTCCGGTGTCCTTTTCCAGGGCATCCCATTTGTTGACCGCGATGATGGCTGCCTTGCCTTCATCCCTGATCAAGCCCGCGATGCGCATGTCCTGCTCGGTGACAGCGTCCAGGGCGTCAATCACCAGGATGGCCACCTCACAGCGCCTGATGGCCGCGATGCTGCGCAGCACACTGTAGCGCTCCAGGCTTTGCTCCTCAATGGCCCTTTTGCGCCTGATGCCGGCGGTATCAATGATATTATAGACGCTGCCGTCCTCGTGCTCATACAGGGTATCAATCGCGTCCCTTGTGGTACCGGGGATGTTGGAGACCATCACCCGCTCCTGGCCCAAAAGCTTGTTGGTCAGGCTGCTTTTGCCCACATTGGGCCGGCCCACAATGGCCAGGTTGATGATGC
>CAYOOZ010000115.1:0-7617 GCA_964405705.1 uncultured Christensenella sp. | reverse complement strand
CGCCGGAAGCGCCAATCAGCAGGGCCGTTATGGGCACCAGCAGCTGGGCAAACTGAAGGCCTGTCATATTGGCGTCCGCATACGGGCTGGCCACCGGGAAGGCCTTGAGCCTTAAGATGGCATACAGGAGCACCAGGATGCCAAAGAGGTTTAAGACGCTGGAGATGGTGTAGCAGCGGCTGACCAGTTTGCCCCGGCTCAGCAGGTGGAACACCAGGGCACCCAAGAAAAGCCCGGCGAAGAGGGCCACTAAGATGTTGTACTGGTCCACCTTGGGCTGATAAATCTTGGACTCGTTGATGCGCGTCTGGTCAAAGGTCAATTCCGTGGGCAGGGGGCCCGGCAGGAAGGCATAGGTCAGCCCACCGCCAGCGTCCGCGGCCTTTTGGGCTTCCGCCTCCGCCAAAAACTCATCCAGGGTTTCCTGGGCCTTTTTGACCTTGGCCAGCTGCTTGTCTAGCTTGTCCTGGGGGTCGCCCTGCTTGACATAGCGGTCATAGGTGGCCTGATAATCAGCGACACGGCCTTTGTACTTGTCAATATCAGCTTGCAATTTACCCAGGGTGTTCTCCGGGAAGCGGGCAACCGGCAAAAACAGCAGCCCCAGGGTGATGACCAAGAGCATGAGGATGATGAGCCATCTGACCTTTTTCATTGCCCTCTCCTCCTTAAAGCCCGTGTGGTGTCCCTATCCCGCATCAGCCAGAACAGCATGAGGCTAGCCATAACAATGAAAATAAAGAGGATGACAGAGGCGGCGGAGGCATAATTGAAGTTCCTTGACCCGGTGAAGGCCTGGGAATAAATAAAGCGGGCGATGGTATTGGTGGTCTTGTTGGGGTTGCCCTCAGTCAAGAGGTGGGGAATATCAAACATCTGCAAGCCGCCAATCATGCTGGTGACGAGGTTGTACAGCAGGATGGGCTTAATGAGGGGCAGGGTGATGTAATAGAAGGTCTGCCGGCTGGTGCAGCCATCCACCAGGGCGGCCTCATACAGATCCGGGCTGATGCCCATGATGCCGGCGATTAGAATAATCATCGTGTTGCCATACCACATCCACCACTGCACAAAGCTGATGATGCTCCTGGAAGCCGAGGTGCTTCTGAAGAACTCAAAGGGCGCGTTTAAAACGCCGATTTGCTGCAAGAAGGAGTTGGCCGGCGCGATGGGATAGTTAAATATAGAATAAAACAGCACGGCAATGGTGGCAGCGGTGATGATGTTGGGCATAAAAATCAGCATCTTAAAACCGCCGCGGAACTTTAACTGCATGCGGGAATCCGTAAACCAGCTGGCCAAGAGCAGCGCCATCAAAATCTGAGGAATAAAGTTCGCAATCCAGATGATGAGGGTGTTGCCAAAGGAGTTCCAGAAGTCGTTAAACAACGGGCTGGCCGGATTCAGATACATTTTGAAGTTTTGAAAGCCAATGATGACGCTGTTGTTGATCTTGTCCCAGCCCATGGCGTCAGACAGCGAGGTTCTGAAGGTAAAGAAAATGGGATAGAGCTGGAAAATTAAAAAGACAATAAAGAAAGGCGCGACGAAATAGTAGCCATAGCGGTTGTAGTTAACCCTGCTCAGCCTTTTTTGTCTTACTCCAGCGAAACCTGCACCCGGCTTACTCATTCATATCCTTCCTTTCAAAAGCAGGTCAATTAGAACAACAACTCCGGGAACCGCCCATTTGACCAGGCGGTTCCCGGAGTAGGCAGATTAATTACTCAACAACGATGTTGGCAAAGGCGGCAGCAACGGCGGCTTTGAAGTCCGCGATGGCTGTATCCAGATCTTTTTCGCCCTTGCTGTAAGGGGTGGTCACGTTGTCGCCCCAGAGGGTGTTGATGGCGTCATCATACTCAGTCATGATGGTGCCATTGGCCAGGTTGGCGGCGGTGGCAAAGGCAGCGTAGTGGTCCTGCCCGCCCAGGAAGGGGTTGGGGCTGCCGCCTTCTGCGATGATTTTGTTCACAACGTTGTTGTTGGAGACAAAGTCGCCGGATTCCTTGGCATAGGTGTAGAGGAAGTCCTCAGAAAGGGTGAAGAAGTTGATGAATTCCTTGATGGCGGCCTTTTTGGCATCATCAGCCTCGGCCAGTTTGTAGGAGTTGGCGCCCAGCCAGGTGCCGCCCCAGGAGTAGCCCACCGGGCCATCCACCATGCGCCAGTCGCCATAGGTGCCCTCGGCGCCTTCGACCTTGCTATCCGTGGCAGCGTCATAATTGCCGGAGTTGGGCTTTAAGACATAGTGCAATCCCCAGGTGGGCAAAAGGTAGGTGAGGGTGGTGTCGGACTTCATGCCCAGGAACCAGGTTTCGTTCCAGGCGGTGCCCATGTTGTACAGGCCATCTTCCTCGGCCATCTTGGTGAGGTCTAAGTAGTCATAGAGCACCGGGTCGATGTTCAATTTGCCATCCACAACCCAGCCCTGGGCGCGGTTGTACTGATAGGCGTTCCAGATGTCGCCGATGGAGTTGAACATCTTCACAGCGCCCTGGGAAGCCTCGTTGACTTCCTCGGCGGTTTCCATGAAGAGGTCCCAATCCGCCACCTTCTCCTGGAATTCTTCAGGGGTGGTGACGTCCAGGTACTTCTCCGCCAGGGAGGCGCGGTAGAACATGGCGCCAGGGGTGGACTGCCAGGCGGTGGCCTTCAATTGGCCATTGCGGTTGTCCGTGCCGATTTGAACCATGGCCGGGATGCTGTTGGCGAAATCTTCCTCAACAAAGCCCAGGTCGGTTAAGGGAGCGGTGATGTCAGAATTGACATAGTACTTGACAAAAGCGGCTTCCAACGCGAAGACATCGGGGGCTTCATCGCCCGTGGGGGCGGTGGCCAGCACGGTGTCCAATTTGTTGCGGTATTCGGAGCCATCCGTCGGGTAGAGGGTGTAGACGATTTCCACGTCCGGATGGGAGGGCACATAGTATTTGTCAATCATGCCGCGCAGCTCATCCGTAAAAGACCAAACGACCAGCTTGACTTTGGGGGTCTGGGCCACGGCCAGGGATGCCAAGGACAGCATCAGGGCCAGCGCCAGAATCAGGGCAACCAGTTTCTTCATGAAGGGGTTCCTCCTTTTTATTCCAGCCCGGGTTTCAACCTCCAGGCTTGGTTATATCTTGATGTGGGCGACGGTCTCGCCCTTGATGAGGGTGGTGGGGATGGTGAGGGTGGCGACATGGGCCGCCTGGCCTTTGTTTTCAATGGCCACGCGCAGGAGATTGGCCGCGGCCTCCCCGATTTTCATGGCGTCCTGGACCACGGTGGTCAGCCGGGGGGTGATGTACTTGAAGTACTCAATGCCGTCAAAGCCGATGACAGAAATATCCTGGGGCACCTTGAGCCTGGCGTTTTTTATGGCAAGCATGCCGCCATGGGAGGCATAATCATCCGGCATCAGGATGCAGGTGGGCGGCTCCTTAAGGGCCAGCAGCTGCTGGGTGGCCTCATAGGTCCTTTTGATGTCCCGGTAGCGGCTGTGCTTGAGGTACTCAGTCCGCGCCTCAAGGCCAAGATCCTTTAAGGCCTTTTGATAGCCTTTCAGGCGCTTGTCGGTGACACCAGCCGGGCCGCCCAAGATGAGGGCAATGTTCCTGTGGCCCTGAGCATGGGCATAGGAGACGGCCTGGTAGATACCACCCTCGTTGTCCGAATACACGGAGGGGTGGCCAGGGTAGGTGTGGTCCACGCTGACAATGGGGATGTCAGAGGCCGCCAGCGCCAAAAGCTCCTTGTCCGAAAAATCGGTGCAGGCGGCAAAGACGCCATCCAGGTTGCTATGGCGGCAATGCTCCAGGTAGCTGATTTTGCGGCGGCCAATGGTGCGGTTTAAGAGCATGAGGTCATAGCCCTCTTCCTCCATCTTCATTTTGAAGCCTTCCAGCACCAGGACAAAAAATTCATTGAGCAGGGTATGGTTGTCATCATCCACCAGGATGACGCCGATGTTGAAGCTGCGGTTGGTGCGCAGGGCCTGGGCGGCGGCATTGGGCAAATAGCCAAAGGCCTTGGCCGTTTCCCGGATGCGCTGGGCCGTTCTTTGCCCAACGCCCGGCATGTGATTGATGGCCTTGGAGACAGAAGCGACCGAGACACCACAGTGAAGCGCAATATCCTTCAAGGTAACCATGCCAAACCCCCTCGCATTGATAATCTGGAAATATTAATCGTTTTCGTTATCAGTTTAATGGCTCAGTTTTCTTTTGTCAAGCACCCGGAGAGAAAATTTCGCAAGCCGGCTTTACCCTTACAAATATTGACGATTATACCGGCTTGGGCTATTCTTAATGCATCAGGAGGGTTGAAAAATGAGCAGACTGGGCGATTTATTGCACCTGGAGCGGACCAGGCGGAAACTGACCGCCAAGGCCGTGGCCAAACTGGCCGGGGTGAGCGAAAAATATATTCTGGACGTGGAAAAGGGCACAAGGATCATTCAGGACGACCAGGCCAGGCGCATCCTGTCCAAGATGGGCTTGGAGCAGCAGACCGACGCCATGTTTACCTTGGACGACATCGCGGTGACGGTGGACTTGCAATCCGCCGTGAGCCCGGAGCGGGTGAAGCAGGCCAAAAAGGCGGAAAAGGACGAGGGCGAAAAGGCTGGTGGCTCCATTTGGTTGGACGCGCTCAAGGGCGTCTTGCAGCATGTGCCGGTGTACAACGCTGTAATGAAGGAAGTGGGCAGCCGGCTCTTGCCCGTCACCCAGGGAAAAATTGAGGGCGTACCGGCCGAAAAAGTCTATTACCTGATGGCGCCGGACAACAGGATGCGGGGCTACCGGGTGCAAAAGGGCGACCTGGTCCTGATCGTGCCCTCCAACGCTGTGGAGGATGGCAAAATCATGCTCCTGGACACCCCGCAAGGCAAACAGCTATATATGCTCAAGGTATTGCCGCGCTATCAGTTGCTCCTGCAGACCTTTGACCAGCAAAGCGAATCCGAGGTGATCCCAATGGCCGAGGTCAAGGTGATTGGCAAGGCCGTGCGCCTGGAAGCCGAACTGTGATAGAATAGGACAACACCAGGAAAGTGATGGACAAAAACAGCCTGTGAGCAAGATTTTAAAGCTGCGAGACAACAAAATACTACAGCAGTACGCCATGATTATTGTGGGCTGCGTGATTGGGGCAGCCAGCTATCCCTTGTTTTTGGAACCCAATTTTATCGCGCCAGGCGGCTTGACCGGCATCACCACCATCCTCAACTACCATTTTGGTCTGCCCATTGGCATCACCAGCCTGGTTTTAAATATCCCCTTGATGATTGTGGGCTGGCGGCTCATCGGCGCGGGCTTTATCGTGCGCACCCTGGTGGCCACCCTCTTGTTCTCCTTCATGATTGACCTTTTGCACCTGCCAGTTTTGAGCACCGACCCGCTGTTGGCCTCTATCTTTGGGGGCATCATGCTGGGTGTGGGCCTGGCGCTGATTTTAAAGGGCAGCGCCACGACAGGGGGCACGGATTTGATGGCGCGGATGGTGCACCACTACCAAAGGGCCATCTCCATTGGCTCCTTCCTCTTTGCCTTTGATACCCTGGTCATCCTGCTCTCCTGGGTGTTTTTAAGCGCCCAGCACGCGCTGTACGCCATGATCTGCGTGTTTGTGACCGCCAAGGTCTTAGACCAGGTTTTGACCGGCTTTGGCAATGACAAGGCCTGCTACATCATCAGCCGCAAGTATGAGGCCATTGAAAAGCGGTTGATGGGCGAAATGGAGCGCGGGGTGACCAGGATCAAGGCCGTGGGCGCGTACTCGGGCGAGGACATCCAGATGCTGCTTTGCATTGTGGGGCGCTTTGAGGCGCCCAGGCTGAAGAACATTGTCAACGAAGAGGACGAAAGCGCCTTCATGTTTATCACCGACACCCATGAGACCCTGGGCGAGGGCTTCGCCCAATTGATACGGGAGGACAGCTGATGGCCTACCAAACCTTATACCGCACCTTCAGGCCGCAGACCTTTTCTGAGATAGTGGGGCAGGAGGCCATTGTCCGCGCCCTCAAAAACCAGGTGCAGACCAAGCGCATTGCCCATGCCTATCTATTTTGCGGCTCTCGCGGCACCGGCAAGACCAGCGCCGCGCGGATCATGGCCATGGCCATCAACTGCCAAAACCCCAGGGAGGGCGACCCCTGCCTGGTCTGTGACAACTGCAAGGGCTTAAAAAGCGAGACCACCCTGGATGTGTTTGAGATGGACGCCGCCAGCAACAGCCGGGTGGAGGAAATCAGGGAGATGCTCTCCCGCACAGACTACCCGCCGCAGTTTGTGCCCTTTAAGGTTTACATCATTGACGAAGTTCATATGCTTTCAAACGCGGCCTTCAACGCCCTGTTAAAGACGCTGGAGGAGCCTCCCCCCTACATGGTCTTTATCCTGGCGACCACGGAGCCGCAAAAGCTGCCCGCGACCATCCTCTCCCGCTGCCAGCGCTATGACTTTGGCCGCATACCTGAAAACGAGATTGTCAGAAAATTAAAGGTGGCCTTGGGAAGCGACATCACAGCGGATGAGGAGGCCCTGCGCCTGATTGCCGCCTCCGCCCAGGGCGCCATGCGCGACGCCTGGAGCCTGATGGACATGTGCCTGGGCAGCAGCAGCCATTTAAGCGAGGAAGGGGTCAGGCAGGCCCTGGGCGCTGTGAGCCAGGACTTTTTGTTTGAGTTTTTGGACAGCCTGCTTGATTTTGACACAGGAGGCGCGCTTTCCCTGATTGATCAATTGATGAGGGACGGGCGGGATGTCAGCGTGTTTTTACGCGAGTTCAATGCCCACATTCGCCAGGTGCTGGCCGTTTTATGGACAGGCCGGGGGAGCCGGGACCTGTCCCGCGAGCAACTGGAACGCTATATACAGCAAGGGAAGCGCTCGGACAGCCAGCTGTTTTTATTCTTTCTTGAGGTTTGCTTAAAATGCGAGCAGGACGCCCGCTGGTCCACCTCCCCCCGCGCGGTGGCGGAGCTGCTGGTCCTGCGCTGCGCCAATCCAAGTACGACACCCGTGAGCCTGCCTGCGCCAACACCCAAAAACACCAGGCAGCCAGCGCCTGTCCAGACCAAACCTGAGCTGGCGGAAGCACCGCAGAAAACAGAAAAGATAGAAGAAAACCAGCCAGCAAAGAACATTTGGAGCCCGCCGGAGGCGGACAGCCCGCCGCAGGCGATTCAAAGGCCTCAGGTGGTTAGCACGATGGAGGCAGCGCTTGACCCAGCTGAAACGCCCAGCCAGCCTTTGGCCAAATCGCCCAAGGATGCCTGGAACAACCTCCTAAAGCGCCTGCAAAAGGAGCATCCAAGCCTGGCCGCCAATGTCAACCTGGGCAAGTATGGCGGCTATGAAAACCAGGTGTTTACCCTGCTCTTGGGCGGGAATGACAAGTTTTGGATTGACGCGCTCAATAAGGAGGATCGCTCTGCCCCGATCGTCGCGATCTTAAGCGAGGAAATGGGCCAAAAGGTGCGCTTTGAAGCCAAGAACAAGGACGGACAGGCCCAAAAAAGCCACCAGGACGAGGTCAATGAGCAGGTGGACGAATTGGCCCGCGTGTTTGGGCGGGATAAAATTGTATTAAAGAACGACTGAGGGCCTGGGCGGGAACAGGGCTGCC
>CAYOOZ010000114.1:7100-7689 GCA_964405705.1 uncultured Christensenella sp. | reverse complement strand
TGCCTTCAAGCTTTATGACACCTATGGTTTCCCGGTGGAAATCACCATGGAACTGGCCAAGGAACACGGCCTTGTGGTGGACGAAGACACCTTCTTTGAGCGTTTCCGCGAGCATCAGAAGACCAGCCAGGCCGGCGCCGAGCAGCGCTTCAAGGGCGGGCTGGCCGACAACACCGACCAGACCACCAGGCTGCATACGGCAACCCACCTCTTGCAGGCAGCGCTGCGGCAGGTGCTGGGCGAGGAAGTCCACCAGAAGGGCTCCAACATCACAGCGGAACGCCTGCGCTTTGACTTCACCTTTGGCCGCAAGATGACCCCAGATGAAATCAAACAGGTGGAAGCCCTGGTCAATGAGGCCATCGCCGCCAAGGCCCCTGTCTCCTACACCGAAATGCCAGTGGAGGAAGCCCTGAAGTCCGGGGCCATGGGCCTGTTTGAGGAGCGCTATGGCGACACGGTGCGCGTTTACAGCATGGGCGATTTCTCCAAGGAAATCTGCGGCGGCCCGCATGTTTTGAACACCGGAGAGCTTGAGAGCTTCAAGATTTTAAAGGAAGAAAGCTCCTCTGCCGGCGTGCGCCGCATC
>CAYOOZ010000114.1:0-7090 GCA_964405705.1 uncultured Christensenella sp. | reverse complement strand
GGGAAGAGAGCTTGCTCTCTTCCCTTTTAGGAGAAAGAACTTGAGCCCAACTGAACAATTAGAGCAAGTTTTGCAGGCAGAGCCCTTGCTGCGCGTGGTGGCTAAAGAGACCTTCAGGCGCGGGGACGCCAAAATCATCCGCGCCATGGCGGGTGGGGCGCTGATCCTGGACAGGAGCAATGAAGCATACATGCTCTTAGCGGATACGGAGAATGCTGCGCTCACATTGTTTGATCACCTGCCACAGGAGGTCAGCTTCATGACCAATGACTATCTGCCGCTGGATGAGAAATTGATCCGGAAATATGGTTTTACAGTCACCCAGACCTGTTTCAGCTTGGCCTACCAGAAAAATACACCAGTGGAGATAGACACCCATTTGCGCCTTTTGCCCTTGTCGGAAAACGACGCGCCCTTTGTTCACAGCCATTATCCGGCCTATGGCCTTGAGGGCATCCGGGAAACCATCAAAAAAGGCCGCCTTTTGGGCGGCTATGTCGGGGACACCCTGGTTGGCTTCATCGGCTGGCACGGGGAGGGCAGCATGGGGCTTTTGCACGTCCTGAAGGAACACCGCAAGCAGGGCCATGCCTTCGCCATGGAGGCCCAGCAAATCAACCTGATGCTAAGCCAGGGGCGGCTGCCCTTTGGGCAGGTGGAAACCCATAACTTGGCCTCACTCGCCCTGCAGCGCAAGCTGGGCATGACGGTCAGCGAACGAACCATGACCTGGATGTTTCGGAAGGAGAACCAATGAGGCGATCTGAGCGCGCCATCACGGATGACAAGCGGATTGACGCCTTCATCCGCTCCTGTGACACCATCCGGCTTGGGTTTGTGGGCGTGGTCGGCGTCAGCATCATCCCGATGAGCTTTGGCTTTGAAAACAAGGGCGGTCAGCGCGTTTTCTACCTGCACAGCGCGCGGCACGGCGGCAAGATGGACAGCTTCCTTATTTCCCCGCAGGTCAGCTTTGAGCTGGACAAGACCTATGAGATCAGGGAGGGCCAGCAAGCCTGCGCCTTTACCGCATTGTACCAAAGTATCATGGGCAGAGGCAGGCTGCATCTATTGGAAGAAGAAACAGAGAAAGCCAAAGCCCTCAACCACCTCATGGCGCAATACACCAAGCGTTCCGACTGGTCCTTCCCCACTGCTGTGCTTGAAAAAACAGCGGTTTTTGCTCTGCGCGTGAGTGAATTGTCCTGTAAATCCAATCTGCCAGCGCTTCCATAAAAAACAGATAAAGTGAGGAAACCGTATGCCAGTGTTTGAAATGCCACTTGACCAGCTTTTGACCTACCAGGGCACCAACCCCAAACCCCAGGACTTTGATAGCTTCTGGGCAGATGCCTTGAGCGAAATGCATGCCCTGGGCACTGCCCATGCCTTATCCCCCGCCACCTTTTCTGCGCCTGGGGTGGAATGCTTTGACCTCACCTTCAAGGGCGTGGGGGGCGCTGTGGTCTATGCCAAGCTTCTCATGCCAAAGGAACAACAAAACCGCCCGGCCCTTCTTCGCTTTCATGGCTATTCCGGGGATTCCGGGGATTTTATGAATTACCTGGCCTATGCGCAGGCCGGCTTTGTCGTGGCCGCCATGGACTGCCGCGGCCAGGGTGGCAAGTCCGAGGATACCGGTGGTGTCAAAGGAAACACCATGAGCGGGCAGATCATCAGGGGCCTGTCTGACCCCGACAACACCAAGCTGCTCATGCGGTCCATCTTCTTAGACACTGCTCAGTTGGCCCGCATCATCATGTCCCTGCCCCAGGTGGACAAAACCCGCGTGGGCGTCTATGGCGCCAGCCAGGGCGGCGGATTGACCTTGGCCTGCGCGGCGCTTGAGCCCAGCATTGCGCGCCTGGCCCCCATCTACCCCTTCCTGTGCGATTATCAGCGCGTCTGGAATATGGACCTGGCCATCGACGCTTACGCGGAATTGCGCGACTATTTCCGCCGCTTTGACCCGCGCCATTTGCGCGAGAGTGAAATCTATACCAAATTGGGCTACATCGATGTCCAGAACCTTGCCCCACGCATCAAGGGGCAGACCTTTATGCTCACCGGGCTGATGGACACCATCTGCCCGCCCTCCACACAGTTTGCCGCCTACAATAAAATCACCTCCCCCAAACACTATGAGCTCTGGCCGGACTACGCCCATGAAAACCTGCCCGGGGCTGAGGATTTAATTTGGGAGTTTATGAAGCCGTTATTGGATCATTAATGCGCTGGGGAGTGATTTTGCAAGATCACTCCCCAGGTTTTTTTGGACTTAGATGAATTATAGTCTTTTCATTATTCAGTGCATCAGCCATTGGCCCACAGCAAAAACCTCAACCCAAAGTTCCCTGGCCACCAAGAAGGCCAAAAGGAGCGCGATAAGCGCACTCATGGTCAACAACAGGGGTTTGTTTGCTCTCTCCCCCATCCTTTTCTTAAATGCATAGCATACGCCCAGGCCAGCAGCGCCACCCAGGGTGTTGCTGATCAGGTCCGTAATGTCGCTGGTGCCCAGCGCAAGCAGGTACTGAAGCGCTTCAAAACTCAGGCTGAGCAAAAAGAATAAAAGGACAGGCTTGAGCCATTTGAAGCCACTTTGACCGCTTTTTTGAAGCAGGCCGGTCAGGATGCCCACGGGGACAAAAGCCAGGAAGTTTAGCGGTGTGTCCCTGGCATTTAAGGTTGGGGTCAGGACGAGGTTGCGAAACTCAGGCAGGAAAAGCACATCCAAGGTGCTAAAGCTTCCCTTAAGCAGAATCATAAAGACCAGGATCAGCAAATAGAGCGCCAGCAGAATATACGTCCAGGTTGTTTGTTTTTTGGTCATCTCTCCTGGTTCCCTCCTATTCCGGCTTCCATTCAGCTGCCAGGAGGGCCAGGGCCGGGCTGACATGGTTTCCGGGTTGATAGCCGTTCAGATCCGGGCTGAAGGCATCCAGATAGGCGTTTGAATACAGGGGGATAATGGGCAGCACCTCTACCAACCGCTGCTGAAAGGCCAGCCAGGCAGCCTGATAATCCTCGCCTGAGGACAGGTGCCCTAAGGTATCAGCGGCTTTCACAAGCGCCGGGTCAGCAACACCGGAGACAGCGGCCAGCCGGGGAATCGGGTCATACACCGGGGCAAAATTGCTCCCCATAAACACCAGGTCCATTTCCCCTCGTCCATCCTTTGAGGCGGCATCAAACAAGGCATCGGCGGAAAGTTCCTTAATGATCAATTGCCCGCCCACCAGGGCAAGCTGCTCTTCAAGCTGATTCGCCACGGCAAGCCCCACTTGGCTGCCCTTGGTGATGGCCAAGGTCACTCTCAGCGCTTCCAGGCTATCCCCATTTTTTCTGTAGCGCAAGCCTTCGGGCGTGGACCAGGCTTCCCCCTGGTCATTGAGCGTCCAGCCATCAGCCTCAAGCAAGAGGTCAGCCGTCTGAAGGTTAAAGGGATAGAGATGGAGCAATTGCTTTAATTCTGCTTCACGGCCTTTGACTTCCTTGTGTCCGGTACCATACAGGCCATAGACCGGGGCCCCGATGAAAACCGAAGCGTTTTTGACGATTTCCTCCCGATTGATAAGGGAGGCCAGGGCTTTCCTGAAGCTCAGGGAAGCTGTTTTGCCCTGTTGCCCTTCAAAGGTCAGGTAGGCCAAGCCGCTGCGGCCATAGGCCGCCGTCTGAATCCCCCTGAATGACTGGGCATCCTTTGCCACCTTGTCCAGGGCGATTTTGGTGAGCAATTGGATATTACCGTTCTTTAAAGACTCCAGCGCGTTGTCCTGTGCCTTTATGACACGGATGCGCTCAGGCCAGGCAGCACCGGTATAGAATGAATTGCGCGCAAGCACCACTTCACCTGTTTGCGCCGCATAGGACGCAAGTGTGTAGGGCCCTGCGGTCACTTTGGGGTGGTTGAGGTAGCCCTCCTCGGACAGCAAAACTGTTCTCAAGGCTTCCTGATTCACAGGCTCAGCAAAGCCCGCGCCCTGATCTGAATTCACAACCTGGGCGCCGGGCAACAAATTGTGCAAGGGGTAGGGAATGACGCTCACCAGGTTGAGCTCAAAGGGGCTGGGCAAGGCTTCTTTTGAAATGGTGAGGGAAAAAGCATGGTTATTGAGCACGCGCAGGCCTGATAACCTGTCCGTTTCTCCGCCAAAATAGGCTTTCTGTCCCACAATGCCAGTGAAATTGGGACTGGCCGCACCGCTTAAATTGCTCAAGTCAGCCCCGGCCTGCAATAAAACGCTCCCGGCGAAATCCTGAGCGGTCAGCGGGCTGCCGTCTGAAAAACGAAGGTCCTCCCGGAGTTTGAAAGTGTAGGTCACCTGGCCTGATTCATCCACGCTGCGGTCAAAGGCCTGGATGACCTCAGCGTTCACCGCCTGCACCCCGCCTTGAAAATATGCCACATTTCCCTGCCCGTGCAGGAGGAAGCGGATGTCGATGTCCGTGGTATTGTTCCCCCACAGGTCGGTGAAGAACAGGCCGCTGCTCCTTGTGGGGTTGGCCATGACAAATTCCTTCTCCGCCCCCTCTGCCAGGGACAGGCCACAGCCAAATAGCAGCAGGGCAGCCAGAACCAGGGCCGTACATTTTTGAATCATGCTGTCTCCATACTCATAGGTCGGGGCGCTTTACTCAATGGTATCGCCCAGGTTGAAGGCATGGCCGCCCGTGGTCTCTTCCGTTGCCGGTAGGAGTGTGCTGCGATTGGTCAACTGGAAGCCATCCTGTTGGTTGCCAGAAAGGTCAACAAACTCAAAGCCATCCGGCAAGGTTTCACTGAGGGTATAGGTGATCGCTTCCCCAGCGGTGTTGATCGCTAAGAGGTCCGTGAATACATGTGTCCATGCGCCCTGGCTGTCCGCGGACAGGCTGTGGGTATAGGTCTGGCCTTGATCATCCTTCAAGGTAACATCCAGGCTCTTGGGTAGGTCAGCAGGATTGCTAAGCTTTTCTCCTTTGTTGTCCACCCAGACTTTTGTCACCTGGATATTTAGGAGCCTGCCCTCCTGATCCTGGCCGGTGTAGGTATTGGTGAGGGTGAAGCCAGCGCTCATGTCGCCGCTGGTGGATGCCTTGTAGCCAGCGGGCACGGTCACTTCTTCCGCTGTGTAATCGATGATCTCGCCGTCCGTGTCAAAGCTTGGCAGGTCAGTGAAACTGTGCTTCCAGCTGTTTTTTGCATTTAAGATTTTGGGGATACTGCTACCATCGCTGCCCTTGAGGAGGATGTCGACCTGCGCGGGCAGCTGGGTGTTGTCCGTGAGCGGCTGGCCATCAAGCCCAATCCAAGCCTTGGTGACATCCACCAAGATGGATTCACCGCCATCATAGGCATTGGTGATGACAAAGCCTGAGGTCATGTCGCCTGTGACGGAATCGATGTAGCCATTGGGGACTGCGACTTCTGTGGCTTCGTAAGTGTAGCCCTCGCCCTTTGTGTCAAAGCGCAACAGGTCGGTCCAGGTCACTTCCCAGGGGTGTGTGGTCGTGTGGGAAGGGGTCTTCTCGCCCATTGACTTGTCATCACTGCGGGTTAGGACGAACTGTACTGCAGGCTTGTCAGCGTCCGCGGGCTCTTCAACACCGTCCGGGTAGACCCAAGACTTGGTCGCCTTGACAGAGATGGTGGTATCGTTGGTGTTATCGCCATCGTCCGTGCTCACACCATCGTATTTATTGGTGATGGTGAAGCCAGTGGTCATATCACCAGAGGTAGAAGCCTTGTAGCCGTTGGGGACAGTCACTTCTTCAGCGGTGTAGGTGATGGCCTTCCCATCTGTGTCATAGCTGGGCAACCCGGCGAAGGTGTGCTTCCATTCCCCTTCACCAGTCAGGGTGTAGGTTCTGTTGCTGTCGTCTGTTCCCTTCAAAGCAACTTCTACTTCTGCAGGCAACAAAGCGTTGTCTGTGATGGCTTCGCCATCCAAGCCGATCCATACCTTCACGAACTCAACGGAAATCTTCTCGCCGCCGTCATAGGTATTGGTGATGGTGAAGCCAGCTGCCATGTCGCCAGACACTTCAGCCTCGTAGCCATTGGGGACAGTCACTTCTTCAGCGGTGTAAGTGATAGCCTTCCCGTCCGTGTCATAGCTGGGCAGGTTGGTGAAGGTATGCTTCCACTCATTGGCAGCATTCAAGGTGTAGGAGCGGTTGCTGCTGTCTGTTCCCTTCAAGGCAACTTCAACTTCCGCAGGCAGTTTGTCTGTGATAGGATCACCATTCTGGTCTTCCCATTTCTTGATAACAGATACTTCAATCTGCTCGCCGCCGTCATAGGTGTTGGTGATGGTGAAGCCAGCTGCCATGTCGCCCGACACTTCAACCTTGTAGCCGTTGGGGACTGCGACTTCTGTGGCTTCGTAAGTGTAGCCCTCGCCCTTTGTGTCAAAGCGCAGCAGGTCGGTCCAGGTCACTGCCCAGGTTTCAGAGGTCGGAGTTTTCTCGCCCATCAACTCAGCATCACTACGGGTGAGCTTAAAAGCTACTTCAGGTTTGTCAGCGTCCGCGGGCTCTTCAACTCCATCTGGGTAGACCCAGGACTTGGTCGCCTTGACAGAGATGGTGGTGTCGTTGGTATCATCACCATCGTCTGAGCTTACGCCATCATATTTATTGGTGATGGTGAAGCCCTCAACGGTTGCTTGATACCCATTGGGAACTGTCACTTCTTCAACCGTGTAGATAATGGCTTTGCCGTCCGTGTAATAACTGGGCAACCCGGTGAAGGTGTGCTTCCATTCCCCTTCACCTGTCAAAGTGTAGGGTCGGTTGCTGTCGTCAGAGCCATTCAGAACAATCTCGGTCTCCGCAGGCAACAAAGCGTTGTCTGTGATGGCTTCGCCATTCTGGTCTACCCATTTCTTAGTGACAGCAATCTCAATCTGCTCGCCACCGTCATAGGTGTTGGTGATGGTGAAGCCAGCCGTCATATCGCCAGACACTTCAACCTTGTAACCGTTGGGAATGGTGAGTTCTTCAGCGGTGTAAGTGATAGCCTTCCCGTCCGTGTCATAGCTGGGCAGTGTAGTGAAGGTATGCTTCCACTCATTGGCAGCATTCAAGGTGTAGGAGCGGTTGCTGC
>CAYOOZ010000113.1:0-7707 GCA_964405705.1 uncultured Christensenella sp. | reverse complement strand
GGCGATTTTCTTTGAAAATCCCCTCTCACAGCGTTCCGTCGCGGCTCCTTTTCCGTGAAAAGCAGGCTTTTCACGGGCGAACGGGGTTGTATGCGAGGTTTGTAAGGAAAAATGATTGATGAATTCATAGAGGTGGAAGAGAACGCGGACTACACTTAGTTCGCGGCGGCTTTTTTATGAGCTGATAGCGAAAAATCTGGTAAAGATTGCAGACTGTCAAAGAACCTCGTTTTTCAGGCTAACAAAACGAGGTTCTTTCTGTTTTCAATTGTTTGTGGATGTCAAGCTCTGAGAATAAAAAGAGAAGCGGTCGGTTCTTAGGCCCACATTGCCAGTTTCTTGAGGTTCATCGCCGCGAATGTGAGCACGATTGAGTTCTTTACTCGCTCAAGCCCTCGGTGAAGTGTGTAGCGCATCGCGTGCTTCTCTTTGGCATCCGCAAAAACACGCTCTATTGTTTGCCCTCGCATGCTGTAGGTGCCGCGACCCTTTACACTGTGCCTGAAGTCTTCCGCCCGGTCCAGATAGGAATCCCATATGTACCTGGTGACGACCTTCTGACAGTTACGGCTCTGCGTACATCGCATGAGGTCCGGGCAACTCCGGCACACTTTGGGGTCGCTTTTAAACTCTCTATAGCCTTGCCTGTTTGTGGTGCTGTATTTCAAAACCTGGTTGTTTGGGCAGATGATACAATCATAGTATTCATCGTATACATACTCATAACGCTTGAAGTATCCCTCTTTCGTCATGGGTCTCTTATATGGAGCGGAGATTTCTCTGCCGTCATCCAGCACCTTCTTGCATATCCATGGCGTCTTGTAACCCGCGTCCACCGTGACTGTTTCTACTTCCTCGAACCTCTCAACAACATCTTCATACACGGCGTCAAAGACTGTGCTGTCATGGACGTTGCCAGGGGTCACTTCACAACCCAACACAAAATTGTCCTCATCACACGCCACATGCGCCGTATATGCGAACACCACCTTGTGCTCGCCCTTGTGAAACAACCCCGCTTCGGGGTCTGTTGTTGACACCGTGACTTCCCTGCTCGGCGAATCATTGCCATCGTCATCGCTCTCAAACGGCTTCTTCCCGTGGCTTGCCCGCTCGGCATTGATTTCTTCACGCAGCTGTTGGTCATATACCTTGGCCAGCTCCTGAGCAATGACCTTGCGGTTCTTCTTTTTGTTGGCATTGGCCTTTACATGCGTTGCATCAATAAATACTGTTTTCGCGTTCACCAAACCTTTATCTATGGCCTTTTCCAGTATCCAGCTAAAAATCCGTTCAAACGCTTCGCTGGGAAAGCGTGTCGCAAACGCATAGCTCACCGTCGCAAAATGCGGTACGGGCGAGGTAAAGTCAAAGCCTAAAAACCAGCGGTAGGCCATGTTCACTTCTATTTCCGACACCGTTCTGCGAAGCGAAGCTATTCCAAACATTCGTTGTAGCAGTACTATCTTTACCAATACTACAGGATCAACACTCGGACGACCGTTGTCTTCGCAGTAGTATCCGGACAGCATGTCGTAGATTTCGTTGAAGTCCACAACATGATCCACCTTACGCACCAGATGATGCGCTGGAACCAGTCCCTCAAGGTCAATCATCTGAATGTGGCTGCGCCTGTCTTCTATCTTTGTTATCATTTTCATCACCCAAACATATTATAGCAAAAAGGCCGTGTTTCCACGACCTTTTTTGACAGTCTGAAATCTGGTAAAGATTGTGTTTTGTTTGTCAGAATAACATAAACCCGCGAAACCGGGCTGATTTCTGTTATAATACGCGCATAAAACTTTTTCACCCAAGGAGGGCGCGTTTTGCCGGACAACAAGGATACAATCAACCAGGAGCATCTTGAAACAAAACCTGAAACTGGTGCAGGCGAACATCCTCAGGCATTGGCATCAAAGCCTGATCATAAAAGGCCGGGCGGCAGGAAGTGGCTTATTCTTCTACTGGCGTTGCTGGTGGTTGTCGGCGGCTATTTTTTGTATACCCAGGTCATCGCTAAGGACGACACGGCGGCGCGCCAGGCGGCCATTGAGGAAGCGTTGGTGGCCAACAGTGACAACACCATGGACACCTTCCGGGTGACGGTGGACCCCAATGACCTGGCGGTGACAGAGGGCCTGGATCCTGAGTGGATGAACATCCTGCTTTTGGGCACGGACACCAGAAAGGGCATGCTCAATGAAGGGCGCAGCGATGCCCTCCTGATTCTATCGGTGAACAAAACGACAGGTGAAATGAAATTGGCCAGCCTGGTGCGCGATATGCTGGTTGAAATCCCCGGCGCCAGCCGGGCGGACAAAATCGGCCATGCCAATGCCTATGGCGGGCCCCTGCTCACCATCAAGACGGTCAACACGCTCTTTGGGCTGAATATCCGTCACTATTGCTCGGTGAACTTCCAGGGTTTTGTGGACGCGGTGAACATCTTGGGCGGGGTGGACGTGGTCTTAACCCCGGCGGAAGCCAACCGGATGCGCTTGGAGTACCAGGAAGGCCCCATCCACCTAAACGGCGCTAAGTCCCTCCACTATGTGCGCATCCGCGCCCTGGACAACAACTTTGGCCGCAACGAGCGCCAGCGCAAGTTTTTGGCCGCCCTCATGGACAAGGCCAAAAAGGGCGACCGCGGCCTGATCATGGACGCGATGACCCAGGCCCTGGCCATGACCACCACCAACCTTTCCGCCGCCCAGCTCATGGAATTAATCCCGGTCGCCCTCTCCTCCACAACGGACATCAAGATGATCAGCCTGCCGGAATATGGCTACTTCACCACCGGGCGCGCGTCCAATGGCAACAACGGCGTCATCATCAAAAAGGAAAAGACGGTGGACGCCTTTCACCGCTTCCTCTACGGGGAACAAACGCCAAAGGCCAGCCCCGAGAAAACAGACTAAGCCCTTTGGCTCTGACCGGCCCTCTGAATCAGGGGTCGGTTTTTTGATGGTTGAATGCGGGTTTTTGCCTTGCGCGCCTCTTATTGGTATGGTACATTGGCAGTACATCAGACGGAGAACACAGTATAAAATATTTGGCCGCGGGCAGACCGCTGGCAGCAGGGAGCGCGAAATGAAGGATAGCAAGCAGATCCAAAAAGGCTATGAGTACGCCAGGGATATGTATGCCGCCCTGGGGGTGGATGTGGACAAGGCCATGAAAAAGGCCGATGGCATCCCGGTTTCCATGCACTGTTGGCAGGGGGATGACGTGACCGGCTTTGACGGCGCGGACAGCTTGACCGGCGGCATCGCCGTCACCGGCAACTATCCAGGCCGCGCCCGCAACTTTGAGGAATTAACAGCGGACATCAAAATGGCCCTGGGCTTGATCCCCGGGCAGACCAAGTTAAACCTGCACGCCAGCTACGCCATCAAGGAAGGCCGCAGTTTGGACCGGGATCAATACACCATAAGGGAGTTTATGCCCTGGGTTCACTTTGCCAAGGAAAACGGCCTGGGGCTGGACTTTAACCCGACCTATTTCTCCCATCCCATGATGGACGGCAACCTCTCCCTCTCCAGCCCCGATGAGAAAAAGCGCCGCTTCTGGGTGGAGCATGGCAAGCGCTGCCGCGAAATCGGCGCGGAGTTTGCTACAAAGCTTAAGAAACCAAGCGTCCTAAACTTTTGGATGCCCGATGGCACCAAGGATACCTGTGTAAACACCATGGCCTTCAGGGAGCGGATGACCAAGTCCCTGGATGAGATTTTTGCTGACAGGACCGATATGGACCGCGCCCCCTGCGCGGTGGAGAGCAAGCTGTTTGGCATGGGCGTTGAAAGCTTCACCGTGGTAAGCCATGAATACGCCCTGGGCTACGCGATGAAAAACAACCTGACCGCCTGTCTGGACACCGGTCACTTTCACCCCACAGAGATGGTCTCCGCCAAGGTGACGGCCGTTTTAAACTTTGTGGAGAGCATGCTCCTGCACATCTCAAGGCCTGTGCGCTGGGACTCTGACCATGTGGTGGCGCTGGATGACGAATTGCAGCGCATCATGGATGAGATCATCTGGAACAGCTTGGAAAAGCGGGTCTATATCGGCCTGGACTTTTTTGACGCGTCCATCAACCGCATCGCCTGCTGGGCCATTGGCATGCGCAACGCGCGCAAGGCCATCCTTTCCGCTTGTTTGGCCCCCGCCAAGGCCATTAGAAAGGCGGAGGCCACGGGCGATGATACCAGCCGCCTGGCCCTCCTTGAGGAGAGAAAAACCCTGCCCCTGGGCGCCATCTTGGATTATTACTGCGAGAGCCGCGGCATCCCGGCGGACGGGGATTGGCTGCCCCTCATTTTGGATTATGAGAAAAAAGAGCTGAGCAAACGAAGCTGACAGGAGATATCATGAACGATTTTTTTGAGCGCTATCAACAAAAGCTGGCGGAGTTTTCCAGGATGTCCTGCGCGGTTGGCGAGCGGGCGGATTATGTGCAGGGCGGCGGGGGCAATACCTCGGCCAAACTGGGCGAGGGGCTGATGGCCATCAAGGCCTCCGGCTTTCACCTGTGCGATGTTAAAGAGCAAAGCGGTTACGCGGTGATAAAGGGGGACGTGGTCAAGGCCTTTTACCTGAGCAATGAGCCAGCGGATTTTGAGGATGTGGAGGCGGCGGGCGCTGCCAAAACCCGGGAGATGACCCTTGAAGTACCTGGCCTTCCCCCCCTGCGCCCCTCGGTGGAAGTGGGCTTTCATTCCTTGCTGGACACCTTTGTCGCCCATTCCCACAGCGTTTATGCCAATTTGGCAGCCTGTTCGGAAAATCCAGGGGCTTTCCTGGACAAAGCCCTGCAAGGCGCGCCTTATTCCTATGCCCTGGTGCCCTATGTCAACCCCGGCGCCATGCTGACCTTCACCATCAGGGACGCGATAAAACAGGTGGAGGAGGAAACTGGGAAAAAGCCGGCCATCCTCTTGATGCAAAACCATGGGCTGATTGCCCACGCGGACACGGTGGAGGAGTGCCTCAAGCTGCATGAGGACGCCAACCAGCGCTTCATGGCCGCTTTTTCTGTCACAAAGGCGGATTTCCCAGAGGTTCAGATCAAGGCAGTTTCGGGCGGCTTTGAGTCGGCCACGCCCTGGCTGATCAAGCGGCTGCGCGGGGAGACCTACCCGGATGAGCTGTTGTTAAATGAGCCCCTCTATCCCGATCAGATGGTTTTTTTCCAGGGGGTGATCGGCCAGAGCGCCCTCATCAACCGGGAGAATGGGGTCACCTCCTACCAGGGGCTGAGTGAAAAAAGCGCCCAAACCCTGGAAGAAACCCTGTGCGCGGTGGTCTTTATCCTGGAAACCCTGGGCAAGCAGGGCCAAAAAGCCGTGTCCATGGGCGAGGCCGCCCGCGCCTTCATCAGGGGCTGGGAATCTGAGAAATACCGCAAGACCCTGGCTGAAGGGAAATAAGTGGTCTTGTTCTACAAATCCGCCGTTTGATCAACGGCGGATTTCAATATAATGCACAAACGTTCTACATTTAACAGGGCAAGGGCATCATCTGACGGCCCAGACTTAGAAGCTTATCAAAACTTTGCGCAAAAATGGTGGAACTTTTGCTCCGCTTTGATTGAATCTTATCCAGGCGCGTGATATACTAAACGGGAAGAAGTTGGGCAAATCGCGGGGACGATGTGGACCGTGCCGCCGCCCAGGACCCCTCCCGGAAATGGCAAAGCAGACAAAGCCACGCCCGATACAGCTTAACAAATGTAGGATAATAAAGAGCGTTCCTTGGTTGAACTTCAGGAGGACAAGCCATGATTGACATGAGTACCTGGGAGAACATCGCCGCAGCCAACGTGACCAACCGTGACCAGTCAAGGCCTGGCCGGCTGTCTGGCCGGATTGCCCTGGTGACCGGCAGCGCCCAAGGCTTTGGGCGCGGCATCGCGGAGGAATTGTACAAGGAAGGCGCGCAGGTGGTCATCGCGGACTTAAACCTGCCCCTGGCTGAAACAGTCGCCCAGGAATTGGGCGAAGGCGCGTATGCGGTCAAGGTGGACGTGAGCAATGAGGAATCCGTCGCCAACATGATCGCGCAAACGGTGGAGCGCTTTTCCGGCTTGGATTTGGTCATCTCAAACGCCGGCGTCTTAAAGGCTGGCAGCCTGGAGGAGATGGAAAAGAAGGATTTTGAGTTTGTCACCGCGATCAACTACACCGCCTTTTTTACCGTCACCCGCTACGCCGCCCGCATTTTAAAGGCCCAGTCCGCGGCGGACAGAAGTTTTTGGGGCGACATCATTGAAATCAACAGCAAATCTGGCCTGGTGGGCAGCAACAAGAACTTTGCCTACGCCGGCGGCAAGTTTGGCGGCATCGGCCTGGTGCAGAGCTTTGCCATGGAACTGGTGCCCTATCAAATCAAGGTCAACGCCATCTGCCCGGGCAATTATTATGACGGCCCCCTCTGGTCGGACCCTGAGCGCGGGCTTTTTGTCCAATACCTCAAGGCCGGCAAGGTGCCGGGCGCTGTCACCATTGAAGATGTCAAAAAATCCTACCTGTCCAAGTCCTTGATTCAGCGCGGCTGCCTGCCCATTGATGTGGCGCGGGCGGTGTTTTACTGCGTGGAGCAAACCTATGAGACCGGCCAGGCTATTCCGGTCACCGGGGGGCAGGTGATGCTGCATTGATGAACCTGGACTTGCTCCAAAAGATCAACGCGGGCGACGCTAAAGAGCGCTTGGACAGCCTCAGCAAGGCGGTCAAGACGGCGGATTTCCCGCCCATGGACCCGCGCTTTGTCAACAACCACATCCACACCACCTATTCCTTCTCCCCCTATTCCCCCGCCGCCGCGGTCTATGCCGCCCGCAATGAGGGCCTTTGCACCGCCGGCATTGTGGACCATGACAGCATCGCCGGGGCCAGGGAATTTTTGGAAGCCGGGAAAATCGTCGGCCTGCCGGTCACCATTGGCATTGAGGCCCGGGTGAACCTAAGGGGCACCTTCCTTGAGGACAAAACCATCAACAACCCGGACCAGGCGGGCATTGCCTACATGGTGATGCACGCGGTGCCCCATGACCAGATTGAACGGGTGCAGGCCTATTTTAAGCCCCTGCGGGAACACCGAAATGAGCGCAACCGGGCGATGACCGCCGCCATCAGCAAGGAAAGCGGGCTTCACCTGGACTTTGACCGGGATGTCCTGCCCTTGAGCCAGTATGCCTTTGGCGGCAGCGTGACCGAGCGGCATTTGATGCTGGCCCTGGCCCGCAAGGAGGACAGCGCGCGCGACCTCTTTGCGGAATATGACCGGGTGGGCCAACTAAAAAAAGAGTTTATCCCCAGGGTATATATCAAGGCTGACAAGGAATGCCCAGATTTTGCGGACTATGTCGCCTTTTGTAAGTCCGTTGGCGGCATCCTGGCCTATTCCTATTTGGGCGATGTGACCCAGTCGGTGACCGGGGACAAGAAGGCCCAGCACTTTGAGGACGCCTATTTGGATGAGCTCTTCGCCTTCCTGCACGAACAGGGAATAAAAGCCATCACCTACATGCCCACACGCAACACCGATGAGCAATTAAACCGTCTGCGCGCCTTATGCGAGCGCTATGACATGACCCAGATTTCCGGGGAGGACATCAATTCCCCACGGCAGCAATTTGTGATTGAAAAAATGAAGGAACCGCGCTTTGACAACCTGATTAAGAGCACCTGGGACCTCATAAAACAT
>CAYOOZ010000112.1:0-7777 GCA_964405705.1 uncultured Christensenella sp. | reverse complement strand
TTATCCTGCTACCCGACCGGAAGGCTTTGGCCTTCCGGTTTTTTAGCGTTTCTCCCAGTGCTATACTGGACCAAAGAGAAGGGAGGCCACAGATGGACCATCAGGAGGCATTGAAAAATTTTCTAAATAAAGAAGGCTTGCTCAAGCAGATGCCCGTCCGGCACCGCCTGCGCGCTTTTGTGTACCTCTGGGCATTGGAAGGCTTGGAAAAAGGGCCCATGTATACGCAAGGGCAGATCAATGAGCACATCAAGCGTATCCTGGCCGTTGACGAAGCCCTTGCCATCAGGAGGGCGCTGGTGGATTTTGGCCTGTTGCAACGCACAAGTGATGGACGCAGCTACTGGCGTGCGGACAAGGAAATGACAATAGAAGACTTCCTGAATTAAGATTTTATTAAGTTTGTAATTTTATACGCCTGGCCCAAAAAGTCCGCTTTGGCGGATTTTTTGGCTAATCGAGAGGAGCCAAAAATCTTTTGGCTTAAATTTGTTGCGGAAATTGGTCAAAAATCGGAAGATTCCTGTTGATTATTGTGTGCGAGTGTATTATAATCCACCATATGTTGTGGAGAGGAGCTGGGCTTCATCATGAATTCTTTGGCTGTTTTCGGCATGGTTTTCTGCGGCTTGATCGCAGGGGCCATGTTGCTGTATTGCGCCAAAAGCCAGCACAGCGAAAACAGCCAGTTGGAACGACTGCGGGAGACAGCAGCCTATAAGCAGCTGAAAAGAGATTTGTCCGCGCTCAACCGCCATGACATTGACCAGGTGCGCATTGAGTGCAGCGGCATCACCGTAACCAGCGTTTGCCCTGCCCACATCGTCCTTCGCTTCAGCTTCAAGCAAAACGGCAATAGCTTAAGGAACGACACCTTTGCCAAGCTCTATGCGGAGCTCATCGCCCAGGATTTCCCCTTCTTAACTGAAAGAGCTGCTTACAAGGTGCGGGCCTATAAGGTCTACAGGGCCAATGGCAAGGCAGAGCGCGCCTATGCGTTTTTAATGCGCAGGGGGTATAAGGACTATCTGCTCTACCAACGCAACCAGGCAGAAGTAAGGCTATATTAAACAACAAATACTTAATCAGCGCCGGTCCTCCGGTGCTTTTTTTCATACTTCAGGCAATCCAGATTCCAGCTTGGCTTCTGTATATTGTTTAAGTAGCCGCAAGGGCACCTGGACAGGCAGCTCACCTGCCTTGTCAATCCCCAGGGTCAACACCTGCCTGAGCCAAGAAAGCTGCGTATACGGCATAAAGGAGCGCTTCGGCGCGGCCTTGCCGCAGGCTAAGCAACAGATGCCATCCTCCTCCACCAGGAGATAGCCCCCCTCCTCCCCCATCACCTTGCCGCAGCTGGTGCAGTGGTTGAGCCTGGGCTTAAAGCCGTTAATGGTGACAAAGTGCAGCAGGAAGGCCGCGCTGACCGCTTCGGCCGGGGTATCCTCATAGGCTAAGCGCTTTAGGGAGCGAGCCAAAAGGATATACAGGTGCCCCATGGGCTCCTCCGGCTGGATGGCCTTTAAACAAGCGGAGGACATGAGGTTGGCATGCTTTAAGCGCTCATAATCAAGCCGCAAGGGATAGAAGCTCTCAATGACCGCGCAAGACTGGACTGTCTTTTTACCCTTGTTTTCAAACAGCACATACTCGCCCATGGTGAACAGCTCGCTTGCGGACATGAGCGGACTTTTGGGCTTGCGGCAGCCACGGCAAAGCGCATCCACCCGACCTAAATCAGGGCTAAAGAGGGTGAGCATTCTGTCGTTCTCCCGGTAATCCGCCCGGTGCAGGACCAGGGCCTGGCTGTTGAGGTAGGGCATACAATCCTTTCAGTCCATTCATCAATTAATCAGTGCACTCAGATTAGTTTGTTTGGAGAGAAGTGTCAATCAACAGGCACAAAAATGCCCGGCCTTGGCCGGGCATTAAATCGTAACTTGTCTATCTGCTCTCCCCCATGAAGAAGACGGCGACTGTCCCGGGGCCTGCGTGCGCGCCGATGATAGTGCCCAAGGTAAAGGTCTCGATTTTCTCAATCTGGGGCAGGCTTTCCTTCAGCAACTGGGCCAGATACTCCGCGTCCTCCAGGCAATCCCCATGGGAGATGAAGACCACCTGATCCTTGGGCGTGGCGCGCTCAACCACCTTTTCGGCCAGCGCCTTTAAGGACTTCTTGCGTCCCTGTACCTTGTCCCTGGGGATTAATTTGCCATCAAAATTGACATGCATGACCGGCTTGATGCGCATCATGCTGCCCAGGAGGGCCGTTGTGCGGCTGACACGGCCGCCGCGGAAGAGGAAGTTTAAATCATCAACGGTGAACCAGGAGTTGATGTTCTGGCGGTGGTCGGTTACCCATTTGACGGTTTCGTCATAGGACTTGCCTTCCTCCCTGAGCTTTAAGGCGTAATGAACCAGCAAAACCTCGCCTGCTGAAGCCAGGAGGGAATCCACCACGGTGATTTTGGCCTTGGGGTATTTTTCCAGCACCATGTTTTTGGCTGTTTCAACGGATTGGACAGTGCCAGAAATGCCGCCGGAGAGGCCGATGTAGAGCACCTGCTCCCCTTTTTCGGCCAATTCCTCAAAGCAGGAATGGGCAGCTTCCACTGTGACCTGGGCTGTGGTGGCCACTTTTTCAGCGCGTAAATCCTGATAGAACTGGGTAAGGGTGGCCTCATCCTCAACATGGTATTGTTTTTCCACGCCATCCATCCGGTAGGGCATGGGCAAAACACGCAGCTTCTCATGGCGCTTGAAAAAATCCAGGCTCATGTCCGAGCCAACATCCGTCACAATCCAAAAAGACATTCCTTGCCTCCTGTCCATTGCCCCGGCACCGCCATGGGGACTTCATGTTAATTTTACCCGGATTATATACACACAGTCAATGATTGGCTATTTTTCAAACAGTTTCAAGACATCAGCGCGGCTCAATTTATCCGGCAGCGCCTCGCCTGGGGTAATCAGCCGGTCAAACAGGCGGCGTTTGCGGTTGCCCATTTCCACCACGGCCTCCTCAATGGAGTTGCGGGTGATGAGGTGGACAATCTCTACGTTTTTCTCCTGTCCCAGGCGGTGGGCGCGGTCATTGGCCTGGTCCTCTGCCGTTGGGTTCCACCAGGGGTCATAATGGATGACCGTGTCAGCACCTGTCAGGTTCAGACCCGTGCCGCCTGCCTTTAAGGAAATCAAGAAGATGGGTACACCGCCCTGATTAAACCGCTCCGCCAGGGTCAATCTGTCCTGAGCCGGGGTTTCCCCGTCCAAATAAAGACTGGGAATGCCAGCCGTGTCCAAGCGCTCCCTGATGATGGAGAGCATAGAGGTAAACTGGGAGAAGAGCAGGATACGCTGTCCATTGGCCAGCATTTCCGGCAGGATGTCCATCAGGAGCTCCAACTTGGCGGATTCGCCCGTGTATTCCTTCAGGCTGAGCCTGGGGTGGCAGCAGGTCTGCCGTAAGAGGGTGATAGCGGAGAGCACCTCAATCCTGCTACCCTCCAAGCCTTTTTCTTCCAGCAATTTATTGACCCAGATGCGGCTTTTCATCAAGGCGGCCTGGTAGACCCGGCGCTGCTCTGCGTTCATTTCACAATACAAGGTTGTGGAGAGCTTTTGGGGCAATTCGGACATGACATCGGCCTTAAGCCTGCGCATTAAGAAGGGGCGGATGCGCGCGCGCAGCTCCTCCGCCTTCCTCCCGTCCTCATAGCGCTTGATAAACTCCCGCGCGCTGAACAAATAACCGGGTAAGACAAAATCAAACAGGGACCAGAGCTCAGTCACGTTGTTTTCCATGGGGGTGCCGGTTAAGGCTAAGCGGGTGTGGGCGTTCAATCGTTTGGCCGTCCTCGCGGTCTGGCTGGTGAAGTTCTTGATGTTCTGCGCCTCGTCCAAAACAGCAAAACGGAAGCGCACCTTTTCATACAGGGCGATGTCCTGCCTTAATAAGGGGTAGCTGGTGATGATGACATCGACCGCATTTTTCTCAAGCGCTTCTTCAAGCAGCTTTTCCCGCACAGCGCGACTGCCGGAAATCACCTGGGACTTTAACGCAGGCGCAAAATGCTCAATCTCTGACTGCCAGTTATACAAGAGTGTGGTGGGCGAGACAATGAGGCTGGGCAAATGCTGCATCTCGCTGCGCCTTAAGGCGTCAATGGCCGCAATCATCTGCGCGGTCTTGCCAAGGCCCATTTCATCAGCCAGGATGCCACCCAGGCCCAAATTGTGCAGGGAGCAAATCCAGCGGAAGCCCCGCAACTGATAGTCAAACAGCCCATCCACAGGGCTTTTTATGGTTGAGGAATCAAGCGTAATCGCGGCCTTGGCGCCCACATCAATGGTGACGGGAAGATTGTCCCGATCAATCAGGGAGGCCAAGTAATGCGCGCGCATGGCGGGCAGGTCCCGCTCGTCCTGTAGGGGGTTTAAGCTCTCCAGGTAGGCCTCAGCCAGAGCTTGCCATTCCCTGGCGTCATCCAGGGTGACGAAGGCGCCGTTTTTATAGCGGAAGTACCGCTTGCGCTTGCTGATGGCCTGCAGGAGGGGCAGCAAATCCTCGCTGATCTGGCCCTCATCGGCCAATTCCAGGCTGATGCGGCCGGACTTCATCTTCATATGGGCATTGAGCGTAGGCGCTCGGGGGGTCAACTGGCGGAAGGCCTGGCTTAGATATACCTCTCCCAGGCGATGAAGATCCGAGACCCCCTTCATCAGAAACTCAAAGATGAGGTCGGTATCCTGCAAATCAGCCCGTCCGGTGCGCGCGCGAAAGCCGTATTGGGCCAAAAGATCCATAACCGCGCGCTCACCCGCAGCATCCCTAAGCAAATAGGCCGGCAGGTTTTGGCTGAAGGTGAAGGGATCGACCTCAGTCTCGCCATAAGCAAACACCACCTTTGCCGCAATGCCCTGGCCCTCAGAATCCAGATAGACGCGGGCCTTTAAGGGGAAACGGAGGAGGTGTTTTTGCAGGTTTTCCTCCATCACCACCACCTGGGTGCGCTGCAGGAAGGGCAGGAGGTCTGAGAATACGCGCGGGGTCTGGGAGCGGGAAAAGCGAAGGGTAAATTCCTCCCCCTTTTCATGATATGGCAACACGGATAGCAGGGCCTGATCCTGGACACTGAGTGAAACCAGCCGCCCGGACACAAAGGCATAGGATTTATCCAGGCAGGCGGGCAAAACCTCCTCCTGCCACTGGGCGGTCAACACCACACCCCTTAGGTCATAACCCAAACGGAAGAGGAGGGGCAATGCCTCCTGTTTGATGCCCTGCTGCTGGCTCTCCTGCCCGTTTACGCTGAGCATAAAGCGTTTGTCCTCCAAGGCGCCAAAAATCAGCATCAAGAGGCCGTCTGTTAAGGGCAAGTCCCGCTTTTCCCGGCCTTTGAGCGGCATGTCTTCGCTGTCCTTCAGGTCAAAGAAGGCTGTCAGGATATCAAACAGGGCCCTGGACTTCTTGTCCAGGCGCATCCAAGCAGGGGAAAAGGTAAAACTTTTGCTGATTGGGTAGGGCTTGCGCTCACGGACAGCCAACAAAAAGGCCGGTATGTCCCGGATGTAGCTTAAGCGGGTTTCCCCTATTTTTAAGGCAAAGGACGCCTGGCCATCCACAAAGGAAAGGATGGGCAGTAAAACAAAAGTGCCGCCCTCAGGCAAGATTCCTGAAGCAGCATCCAGAAGACCTTGAATAACATCAGGATTTTGATTTGTATCGTCCATTTTTACCTTTCTGTCAAATCGTTAAACAAACAACCAGAGGCTCAAGGCCATGATGGCCATACCGGCAACCAGGCCGTACATGCTGTAGTGATGCTCGCCATACAACTGGGCGCTGGGCAGGAGCTCATCCAGGGAGATGAACACCATGATGCCGGCCACCGCGCCAAACAGGATGCCCTGGAGAACATCGCTCATAAAGGGCAACAGCACCAGGTAGGTCAGCAAAGCACCCAGGGGCTCTGCCAGACCGGTCAGGAAGGAATAACGCATGGCCAGTTTGCGGCTGCCGGTAGCATAGTAAATGGGCATGGAAATGGAAATGCCCTCGGGGATGTTGTGGATGGCGATGGCAGCCACCACCGGAATGGCCAGGCGCATGGACTGGGTGGCGGACACAAAGGCCGCGATGCCCTCTGGGAAGTTGTGGATGGCGATGACCAGGGCGGTCATCACCCCGGTGCGCTTTAAGCGGCGCTTGTCCCCCTCAGGCCTCACTTTGCAGACCATTTCATGCGGGTTTTCCTCACAGGGGATGAGCATGTCGATGATGGCAATCAGGAGGATGCCCCCAAAGAAGGCAAAAAGGGCATACAGAGTACCGCTTTTGGTGTCATAGGCCTGGGCCAACATCCGGGTGGCCTCCGGCAACATCTCCACCAGGGAGACATAGATCATGACGCCGGCGGAGAGGCCCAAGCTCACTGAGAGGACGCGCTTGTCCACACTTTTGGCGAAAAAGACCACTGCCCCGCCCACGCTGGTGGACAGGCCGGCCAAGAGCGTCAATAAAAAGGCTTCCAGCAAATGATTGGGCGTGCTCAAGGTCGTCAACCTTTCTTGGTGGAATCAATTTGTGACAGGGCTTGTGATAAGGCGGGCAAAGCCTGCTCAAAGGCCAGGCCAAAGCGCGGCTCATTCTCATAACCCCGGGTGGCAATCAAGGCGTGATCCAGAAAATCACAGGCTAACTCACAGGCAACAGGCACCTTCGCCCCTTTTATCAGGGCGGAGATAACGCAAGACGCCAGCAAATCCCCCGTGCCGGGGTAGGAACCCGGGTGCTTGGGGCGAAAAACAGGGTGGGAAGGCTCGGTTTGACCCACCAACCTGACGCCAATTTGCCCGTCAGTAGAATATACACCGCTTAAGACCACATGACGCGCGCCCAGGGAGCGAAGCGCCTCATCACTGGGTGGCTCAGGCTCTGTACCCTCACAAAGCGGCAGACCCAAAAGCAAGGCAGCCTCCGTGCGGTTGGGGAAGATGACATCGGCCTTTTTACACAGCCGGTGAAAGCCCGCAATCAGATCCTCATCACAAAAGGAGTAGCGCCGCCCATGATCGCCCATGACAGGGTCAATGAATAACTGGCCCCCCGGCAAAAGGAGGTTTGGGAGAGCGGCTTCTAACACTAAAAGCTGCCTAATGGACGCGGTATAACCGATATAAACCGCGTCAAATCGCAGATTTAAACGCAAAAAATGCGCAAGCGCCGCTTCCATGTCCCCTGTCATGTCAAGCCGGTGGACGCTGCCAAAGCCGCCAGTGTGCGTTGAAAAATAGGCCGTTGGCAAAAAGGCGCAGCTGGCCCCGGACAGGGAAAGGACAGGCACCACAACCAGCGCGGAGCATCGCCCGACACTTGAAATATCCATGACCGCCAGGATGCTTTTCTGGCGTTTTGGAGCAGTTTCCACCGTCACTTAAATGACGCGTTCTTTCCCGATAAAGCAGATGGCCAGGGTCCCCGGACCGGCGTGGGCGCCGATGACCGGCCCAATCATCTGGATGCGGATTTCACCCAAATCGGGAATCTGGTTTTTGAGGTTGTTCCGCAGGGTTTCCGCCTCTTCCCGGACATCCCCATGAAGGATGATGACGGACTTGCCCTTGCTCTCCCCGATGTTTTCCACGGTTTTCTCAATCAAGTTTTTTAAGGCCTTTTTGCGGCCCTGCACCTTGGAGTGGGCTTCCAATTTGCCGCCCTTGGTGATGGCCAGGATGGGCTTGATGTCCAGCATGGTGCCCATGATGGCGCTGGTGG
>CAYOOZ010000111.1:0-7789 GCA_964405705.1 uncultured Christensenella sp. | reverse complement strand
TTCTTAAAAATCTTGACCAGGGAGGTCACCTTGATTTCGCCGGAGGTCGCGTTTTGCGCCTGCTTGTCAATGTCCAAGAGGCTCAAGCTGACGTTTAAGTCCGCGTCCGTATAATAATCCACATTCACATGGCGGATGAAGGCCTTGCAGGCGTCAAAATCCAGCTTTTCCACCTGGTACTGCACGCCCTCGTGCAAGTAGATGGCATTTTCATGCAGCAGCATGGGCACGGCAAAGCGGTCCATCTCCCCCACGACGCGAACATTTTTGGGGTCGGTGATGTCCATGATCAGAAAGTTTTCGGTCATCGCGGTGCGCAGGCTGATTTCGCTGGCCGGGAAATCCTCCGCCGACCAGAAATAGCTGTCCCCCACGTGGCGGACAATGCCGGCCTCAGCCAGGTATTGCTTGAGGCTCTCGCTCCCCGGCGCGTTGCCAAAGCCCTCATCCTCCTTAAAGGGCAGCTCATAGGCTGCGCACTTGAAGTGATTTAACAGGACATAGAGGTTGTCCGGGTTGGTGAGGGCGTTCTCAGGGGACTGCCTGAAGAAATACTCCGGGTGGGAGATGATGTACTGGTCCAGCGGCGCGCTGGACGCGACCAAAATGGTCAGGCTGTGCCCCATCCTGCGCCCGGCGCGGCCGGCCTGCTGCCAGGTGGAGGCGATGGTGCCCGGATACCCGCACAGGATGCAGGCGTCCAAGGAGCCAATGTCAATGCCCAATTCCAGGGCATTGGTGGTGATGACCATGTTGACAAAGCCTGCGCGCAAGCCGCGCTCAATCTCCCGCCGCTCCTGTGGCAGATAGCCGCCCCGGTAGCCCCGCACGGTAGCGGAGCGGCCCAGGGAATCGCTGCGCTCTTCTTTTAAGGCCTTGGTCAAAACCTCCACCTGGATGCGGCTTTTGGCAAAGACGATGGTGGGCACCTGGTTTTTTAGGAGGTTTTGGGCCAGGTGGCGGGTTTGGGAGAGGGCGCTCTTCCTGATGCCCAGCTGCTTGTTGACAACCGGCGGGTTATAAAAAACGATGTGCTTTTCACCCATCGGCGCGCCAGACTGGTCCACCAGGGACACCGGGCGGCCGATGAGCTGGGCCGCCAATTCGCCGGGGTTTGCAATGGTTGCGCTGCACAAAATAAACTGTGGGTTGCTGCCATAAAAGGCGCACAGGCGCGAAAGCCGACGCAGGACATTGGCCAAATTTGCGCCAAAGATGCCCCGGTACATATGGATTTCGTCAATGACGATGAACCTTAGGTTCTCAAACAGCTTCACCCATTTGGTGTGATGGGGAAGGATATTGGAATGCAGCATGTCCGGGTTGGTGACCACCACATGGCCAGCCTGGCGGATGGCCTTGCGCGCGGCGGCAGGGGTATCCCCGTCATAGGTATAGGTCTTGATGTCCACGTCCATCAAGGTGATGAGCTCATACAGTTCCGCCACCTGGTCCTGGGAGAGGGCCTTGGTGGGGAAGAGATAGAGGGCGCGGGCATCATCATTTTTTAAGATTTCGCTCAAAATGGGCACATTGTAGCACAGCGTCTTGCCAGAGGCCGTGGGGGTGACCACGCAGACATCCTCCCGGTTTAAAGCCTTTTCAATGGCCTGCGCCTGGTGGGTATAGGGCTGTAAAATGCCGCGCTTGGCCAATACGTCCTTGACCTTTTCGGGGACACCCTCAGGCCAGGCGGCATGCTGCGCCTCCCTTTTTTCCAGCACTTCCCAGTTGCTGACACAGGACATGAAGCCCGGGTCCGCCTTTAAGCTGTCAATCAATTGCTCTACGTTCATTTTGCCCTCCGATTTGAATCAAAGTATACCAAAACCAGGATGCTGGTACAAGGCTTTGGAGGCGGTTTTGAGAACATTTGTTCCGATTGTGGGACGGCATGGCAAACTATGGGACAATCTTCGCCCATGCAAGCTTGACAGACGGCAAACAGGCTCTTATTATTTAAAACTGTTTAGATATTGGCAGAACGCCACCAAAAAGCGTGCCCGGCAAACGGACAGAGAGGCAGGAAGCATGAAGTTCTACTTAGAAGACGTCAGAGCTGTGCTTGAGAACACAAAAAGCAGCATGGAAGGCTTAAGCGCTCAGGAGGCGCAAAAGCGCTTAAACGAGAACGGCAAAAACAAGCTCAAGGAAGAAGAAAAAGCCACGCTGCTGCAACGGTTTTTGGAGCAATTAAAGGACCCCATGCTGCTCATATTAATGGCGGCGGCCCTGGTGTCCGGCATCACATCCCTGATGTCAAACGAGGGGCTCACGGACGTCATCATCATCATGGTGGTGGTGCTTCTAAACGCCATTTTAGGCGTCTATCAGGAAAGCAAGGCGGAAAAGGCGATTGAAGCCCTCCAGTCCATGTCCGCGGCCGTCTCCAATGTTTTGCGCGATGGGCATGTGGTGGCCGTCCCCTCTGAGGACCTGGTGGTGGGCGATGTGGTTTTGTTGGACGCGGGCACCGCAGTGCCAGCGGACTGCCGCATCATTGAAAACGCCAGCCTGCAGATTGAGGAAGCGGCGCTGACCGGGGAATCCGTCCCCGTGTACAAGGTAACGGAGGCCCTAAAGACAAACGGCCAGACAGATGTCACCCTGGGCGACCGAAAAAACATGTGCTACATGGCCTCCACCGTGGTCTATGGCCGCGGCAAGGCCGTGGTGGTGGCCACTGGGATGCAAACGGAGATGGGCAAGATTGCCGATGCCATCACCAAGACCGTGGAAGGGCAGACCCCGCTGCAGATCAAGCTGGGTCAGCTGTCCAAAATCCTGTCCTACCTGGTGTTGGGCATCTGCGCGTTCATCTTTGTGTTCAGCGTGGTCAAGACCGGGGACTATGGCCTGGACAACATCTTAAAGACCTTTATGATCGCGGTCTCCCTGGCCGTTGCCGCCATACCGGAGGGCCTGGCCACGGTGGTGACCATTGTGCTGAGCGTTGGCGTTACCAACATGAGCAAAAGAAACGCCATCATCCGCCGTTTGACCGCTGTGGAAACCCTGGGCTCCACCCAGATCATCTGCTCGGACAAGACCGGCACCTTGACCCAGAACAAGATGACGGTGGTGGACGAATACACCAAGGATAAGGCCCTCCTGGCCAAGGCCATGGCGCTTTGCTCTGACTCTGAATGGGAGAATGGCCATGCTGTGGGCGAGCCCACCGAAAACGCCCTGGTGGCCTATGCCGCGGGGATGAACCTGCAAAAAGGCGAGCTAAAAGCCCAATTCCCCCGCGTGGGCGAGGCGCCTTTTGACTCCATGCGCAAATTGATGTCCACCCTCGTTAAAGACAAGGACGAAAAGATTACCCAGTTTACCAAGGGCGCGCCGGATGAGCTGCTGCGCCGCTGCGTATCCTACTGGGATGGCAGCCAGGTGCTGCCGCTTGATGAAACAAAACGCAAGGAGATCTTGGAAGCCAACTCCGCCATGGCCGGCAAAGCCCTGCGCGTTCTGGCCGGCTCCAAGCGGGACTGGGCCCATATGCCCCCTGACCAAAAGCCTGAAACCCTGGAAAAGGACCTGGTCTTCCTGGGCTTGGTGGGCATGTTGGACCCCGTGCGGCCTGAAGTCCTTCCCGCCATTGAGGAATGCCGCCAAGCCGGCATCCGCCCCATGATCACCGGCGACCACAGGGACACTGCCGTAGCCATCGCCAAGCAACTGCATATCATCGATTCGGAAGATCAAGCCATCACCGGCTCCCAGCTGGACAAGATCAGCGATGAGGAGCTCAAGGGCCAGATTGGCAATTACTCCGTCTATGCCCGCGTCCAGCCCGAGCACAAGGTGCGCATTGTGACCGCGTGGGAAGACAATGGCAAGGTGACCGCCATGACAGGCGACGGCGTGAATGACGCGCCCTCCATCAAAAAGGCGGACATCGGCGTGGGCATGGGCATCACCGGCACGGACGTCACCAAGAATGTGGCGGACATGGTGCTGGCGGATGACAATTTCGCCACCATTGTACACGCGGTGGAGGAAGGCCGCCGGATTTATGACAACATCCGCAAAGCCATCCAGTTCCTGCTCTCCTCCAACCTCTCTGAGGTGCTGTCCATCTTTGTGGCGACCATGGTGGGCTTCATCATCTTAGAGCCCATCCACCTCTTATGGATCAACGTCATCACCGACACCTTCCCGGCCCTGGCCCTGGGCTTTGAGCAGCCGGATGACGACATTATGAACCGCCAGCCAAGGGACAAGAACGAAGGCATTTTCGCCGGCGGCCTGGGCCTGGACGCCCTGTACCAGGGCGTGATGGTGGCCGTGTTGACCATTGCCGCCTACTTCATCGGCCACTTTGTGGAAGCTGGCGTCTGGGCATATGTGCCCTTAACCGAGGGCCTCTCCCATGACGGGGTGACGATGGCCTTTTTAACCATGAGCATGGCGGAGGTCTTCCATTCGCTCAACATGCGCTCCATGCGCTCCTCCATTTTCAGCCTCAAGACGCACAACAAGTCCCTCTATGTGGCGATGGCTGTCTCCTTCCTGTTGACCGTGGCCGTCATCTATGTGCCCTTCCTGCGGGACGCCTTCAAGTTTGAGCACATCAGCATCGAGGAGTTCTTAATCTCCATGGCCCTGGCCATCAGCGTCATCCCGATTGTGGAAGTGGTCAAGTTCTTCCAAAGAAAGTTTGGCAAGAAGCACGCGTAAGCTGACAAATCAAAAGAGCGCCCGGCAATTGCCAGGTGCTCTTTTATTATGAGGTTCAGGATTTTCTAATCGTCATCGTCGTCGTCATCATCGTCGTCATCATCGTCATCATCGTCATCATCGTTGCGCGGACGGGTGGTTCTGCGGACCGGACGGTCATCATCATCATCGTCGTCGTCATCGTCATCACGATCATCGTCATCACGGTCATCGTCATCACGGTCATCGTCATCACGGTCATCGTCGCGATCATCATCGTCATCACGGTCGTCGTCGTCGCGGTCATCATCGTCGTCATGGTCGTCGTCGCGATCATCATCGTCCCAGTCGTCATCATAGCGATCGTCATCGTAGCGGTCATCATCGTCCCAGTCGTCATCATCCCAATCATCATCCCAGCCGGAGTCAAATCTGCTCCAGATTTTGTCAGAATCATCGTCAGACAACTGGTCATTGAGCGCATAATCATCCAGGTCCATGAAAGATGAATCCTTGGAACGCAGCTCCATCAAGCTGCCCGTGTCGGCATTGAGCAACACGCGGAAGGTCCTGCCCGCGTTTTCAATTTCTACCAGGTAGACCAGTCCGTTTCTGGTGAGGGCTGTCTGGATATCGCTCACCTTCCCGCCACCAGTCTGGGCTAAAGCCATGGAGAGCGCATCCTTTGCCTTTAAGGAAGCATTGGGGAAGAGGGCATCCTCCGGAACACCACGCAGGACATAATGGGTCATCTGGCCGGTCTGGGTGTTGAAGCGGGCCTTATAAAAATGCCCGTTTTGCTCCAGGATGGCCTGATAGTAATACTCCCCTTCGCCCTTCTTTTCCACAAAAATCTGCTGGATGGCGGCACCCGGGAAGGCGGTTAAAACGGCCTCGCGCACCTTTGCCTCCTGTAGCGCAACCTGCTTGCCGCCTGCTTCATTGGTGGATTTCATGTTGACGCGGAGCACGAAGAGGGGTTCCTTGTTCAAGGTGACCTTGTACTCATTGTCCTTGGCATCCTTAAATGTCAATTCCATTGTGCGGTCGTCTTCACCGGTTGAGGAGAGCTGCGCGTCCTTTGGCACGACAGTCGCGGCCAGGGCGGCTGCCTCCTTGGGGGTGAGCGCAAAGGCGTTCAAGCCGGACAGGCTCATCGCCAGGGCCAGAAAAAGAATCATAAGCTTTTTCATCGGGGTTCCTCCTTGTGATTTGCTTGGGTTTCAAGCTTCTGGAACAAGCATACACAGGGCAGGGGGTGAAAGGGTGGTTTTGAGAGAATTGCTTACAAATCTCTCACAAGGGCAAACTTATAAAATCTAGAATACCGTTAAAAGCAACAATCCAAAAGCGAAGTTGATGAAGTTTTAGGAGGTTTGGAGGGCAAAGCCCTCTGACTGAAATCGTATCACACGGCTCCGCCGGGCGGGGCATTGCGCAGCAATGCATTCCACGCATTTTCGCTGGCCGGGAGTGAAACGATCAAACGAAAAAGACCGGCTCTCCAAAATGTCAAAGTACCTCGGATACTTTGACATTAATCGTCATCATCGTCATCGTCATCATCGTCATCATCGTCGTCATCATCCCTGGGCGTTGGCCTGGTGGTCGGCCTGGTGGTCGGCTTTGGCGTTGGCTTCTTTGTGACAGCTGGCCTGGGTGTTGGCCTGGGAGTCGGTGGCATTGTGGCCCTGGGGCTTTCAGTGGACTCGTCCTCATTGGGTTCTTCCACCCCATCAGACAGGGGGTACACCAGGATGAGCGTGCTGTCCACCGGACTATCGCCTATGACGCTGCCTGTTTGCGCGTTGATGGTGAGGCGATGCTCCACGCAGTCTTTAAAAACTGTGACAAAAAACAGGTCTGAAGCGCCAATCCGGGCAGAGGATACATCCACAGGATGGCTGCCGGGGATGGCCTTTTTAGCAAGGGCCAGGGCCTTAACTCCCTCAGCCATCTCTCCCTTGGGGCCTGCCAGCGTTTTCATCAGGCTGGTCACGCTCTGCCCGGTTTGCGCGTTTTGCTTCTCAATGAAGAAAAAGCCGTTAAGCTCATCCACCAGGACGGACATATAAAAATGCCCGCCCTTTTCGACCTTTGTATAGACCGCCTGCAGCCTTGCCTCCGGGAATCTTGTTTGCACGTCCTCCACAATTGCAGCGCTTGGCAGCTTGATTTCCTTGGAGCCTGAAAGGGTGTAGGCTGTCAAAAGCCGCTGTAAAAAGCCACGGCCGGCCGCATCCATCATCACCTCATAGGACAGCGCCTTGCGCTCATCCACAAAGCGAAACAGCAATTCCTCCCCCTTATCTTCCATGCCCTCTGGCATGGCGGAGGCAGGCACAAAAAGAGCCGCCTGCCGCCAGAGGTGGCCAACCTGCTCCGCCCCCATGGGGAAAACCAAAACCAACTGCAGGCAGCACAAAAAAAGCAGGGCTGCCCTTTTGATTCTTTGGCTTTTTATCATTCTCCCTCTGGCTCCGTTTCAAGGGGTGGATTCCCGACAAGGGGGAAGGTGACGGTGAAGGTGCTGCCCTGCCTGGGCTCGCTGGTTACATGGATGCTGGCCTTGTAACGGTTGCAGATGCCGGCCACAATGGCCAGGCCCAGGCCGGTGCCCTGGGAAGCTTGCTCCCTGGCGCTGTTCACGCGGTAGAATTTTTCAAAAATCCGCTCCTGATGCTCCTTGCTGATACCAATGCCGTCATCCTGGACCGTGAAGCGCCTGCCTTCAAAGGCGACCTTGACGCTGCCCCCTGCCTTCCCATACAGCACCGCATTGCCCATGAGGTTGCGAAGCAGCTCCCACATGTCCTGTTCAGAGGCGGTAACCGTCATCTGTCCTTTGAGGCTGATCGCGATGTCCTTTTGCGCGGTCTGGGGGCCAAGCGCGGTCTTGACCTGCTGGGCTACCTGGTGAAGGGCAACCTTGGTATGCGCCTTCACATCCATCCTCTCCTGGCGCTCCAAAAGGAGGATGTCGTTGATGATGCCTGTCATCCTTTGGCATTCAGCCAGGATATAGCCCAGGTACTCCTCTCGCTCCTCCTGGTTTAAGTCCGGATCGTCCTTTAACAGCTCTGCAAAGCCGGTGATGGAGGTCAGGGGGCTTTTCAGCTCATGGGAG
>CAYOOZ010000110.1:0-7877 GCA_964405705.1 uncultured Christensenella sp. | reverse complement strand
GCACGCGCTCAAAGGGCTCCCCGCCGCGGAAGAGCTGGTAGGCCAGTTCTGCCTTCAACAGGTGCAAAGCGCCGCTGCGGTCGGACTGGAACTCCGTCTGCGTCGCGCCATACAGGGGCAGGCGCACCGGGTGCTCACCGGCCATCTGCATGGCGGCCACCGCCAGCGCGGTTTCGCACAGGGTGTCCCTCAGCCGCAGCCGGCCGTCCTGCTTGCCCTCCCCGCCCACGGGTTCGGTACAGTCCATCAAAATCAGGGTGTCAGGCGGCGCGGGCACCTCAAAGCGGCGCACCACCAACTCGCGCTTGCGGCTGGACAGCTTCCAGTGGATGCGCTTGAAGGGGTCGCCCTGGCGGTAGGGCCGCGTATCCTCGGGCGAGGTCACGTCCTCCCCGGTGCGGTTTGGCAGCGCGCGCCCGTCATCCATCTGGGCAAAAGGCATGGGCTGCACCTCAAAGCCGCGCGGCAATACCAGCATCTGCGGCAAGGGTGTTTTGATGGTTTTTTTCAGGTTGAACAGGCTAAAAATATCGGTGAACTTCATGGCCTGCGCGCCGCAGGGCCACACGCCCACATGGTTGAACAGCAGGTTAAAATCCGCCGTTTTCTCCCCTAAAAAACCGGGATACAGCTGCACCTCGCTCTTGCCGTCGGGCAGGCTGAGGCTAAGGCTGACCGGCCCCGCGGGCAGCGGGTTGCGTGTGGCAAGCCCCACAGCAAGCCGCGCTTTGCCGCCGCGCTCCACCTGCAGGCTGTCCATGCCCTGGGTAATGGCGGTGAGCTGGCGGGCCAAAAGGACGCTGATGCCGCTGTATATAATCATGAAGATCAAAACCCAGGCGATCAAATAAAAAACCGGCCCGCCCAGGGACAGGGCGGACATGCCGGTCATGATCAGCACGCCCAGGGCGGCATACAGCCTGCCTGTCATCCCTTGGCGCCTGGCACGGGCAGGGTATCGATGATGCCGGAGAGGATGGCTTCCGCCGGGATGCCCTTCATCCGGGCTTCCGGCGTCAAAATCAAGCGGTGGGAAAGCACGCTGTGCGCCATGCGCCGTACGTCATCCGGCAGGATATAGCCGCGCCCGGCCAAAACGGCGCAGGCCTGGGCCGCGCGCACCAGCGCGATGGCGCCGCGGGGGGAAGCGCCCAGTTGCAGGGAGGGGTTGGCGCGCGTGGCAGCCACAATGGTGGCCACATAGCTGCGGACCTCGCGGCTGGCATACACGGTGCCGATCACCTCCTGCATGGCGATGATCTCCGCCGCGCCGCATACTGGCTGCAGGGATTTCAGCGGGGATACCTGGCTGGAAAACCGGTCCAGCACGTCCATTTCTTCCTCAATGGAGGGGTAGCCGATCATCACCCGCAGGAAAAAGCGGTCCATCTGCGCTTCGGGCAAGGGATAGGTGCCCACAAAATCAATCGGGTTTTGGGTGGCCAGCACCATGAAGGGCCGCGGCAGCGCGCGCGTGACGCCGTCCACCGTCACCTGGCCTTCCTCCATCACCTCCAGCAAACTGGACTGCGTCTTGGGGGAGGTGCGGTTGATTTCATCCGCCAGCAAAATCTGCGTCATCACAACGCCCTCGCGGTATACCATGTCCCCGGTCTGGGCGTTGTACATGGTAAAGCCGGTCACGTCAGAGGGCGTGACATCCGGGGTGAACTGAATGCGGTTGAAGCTGCAGTCCAGGGAGCGGGACAAGGCCGCCGCCAAGGTGGTTTTGCCCACGCCGGGCACATCCTCTATCAGCACGTGTCCCTTGCACAACAGGGCAATCAAGGTCAACTCAATGGCCTCATCCTTGCCCACAATGACCTTGCGGACATTTTCCTTTAAGGCATAGACCAGGCTGCGCGGGTCAAAACTCATACAATATCCTTTCATCCTGCCCAGGAGAGCAGCAAAACCGCTTTTTCAGGGAAGCCCCCCATGAAACGCCGCGCGAAGGCATCTTCTTCACGCTGGCTGCCCTTCATTATAGGCAGTTTGCACCGAATGCGCAACATATCCGTAAAAATTGCGTAATAATCGAAGGTTTTTCAGCGGTTTTACGACAATGCCCTTGCGCGCAAATACAATTGATTCTAATCTGTCTTTAATGATGTTCCTCCCTCTGTCTTAATATTGGGGGCTTATCATGCAAGCATCAAGAAACCAGGAGGAACGGTATGGAACATTTTGAGATGGTGGAAAAACTGCGGCAAAACGCCAATGTGAGCTATGAGGAAGCCAAAAACGCGCTGGAGCAAAACGACTGGGATATGTTGGACGCACTGATTGCCCTTGAAAACGCTGGCAAGATCAAAAAGGAGCAGGCGGACAGCTACACCACGCAAAAAGCCCCGCAAGCGGAAAAGGAGCCGGAGCAGGACTTAAGGAGCACCTTGACCAAGGTGTTTAGCTACCTGGGCGAGGTTTTTAACAAGGCCAACAACATCTATATGGATGTGCACAGAAACAACAAGCTCTTAACATCGTTGCCTTTGACTGTATTGGCCCTGCTGCTCATTTTTATGTTCTGGTGGGTGGTGCCCCTGATGGTGGTTTCCCTCTTCTTTGGCTGCCGCTTCTCTTTCCGCGGGCACAAGGCCGCTGGCCCTGTGAACAAGGCCATGGACAAGGCGGCCCAGGCCGCCCAGAGCTTCAAATCCGGCATCAACCGCGAAGAACACAAGGACTAAATCAAAAGCCGCCGCGGGGTTTGTCTTGCGGCGGCTTTTTCATTTGAATTCGCTTGCAAGCCTCCTTTGAACATGGCAAACTGACAGGGAAGCACAAGTGAGGAGTTGGATATGCAAAAGATTTTGCTGGTGGAGGACGAACCCAACATCGCCCGCTTTGTGGAATTGGAATTAAGCCACGAAGGCTATGAGGTGGTGAAGGCCGAGGACGGCCGGCTGGGCCTTGAAATGGCCGAGAAGGCCCAGTATGACCTGATGCTCTTAGACATCATGCTGCCTGGGCTCAACGGCCTGGAGGTATTGCGCAGGCTGCGCAAAACCAGCGACATTCCGGTCATCATGCTGACTGCCAGGGACGCGGTGATGGACAAGGTGACCGGCCTTGATATGGGGGCGGATGACTACATCACCAAACCCTTTTCTATTGAGGAGCTTTTGGCCCGCATCAGAAGCGCTCTGCGCAAGCAGATTAAGCAGGAGACCACAGCCCTGGTCTTTGGCCCGCTGGAACTGGACGTACTTCGCCACACGGTCTCTGTCAACGGGGAAAACATTGATTTAACCGGGCGTGAGTTTGCCCTTTTGCAAAAACTGATGGAAAACCAGGGCATTGTCTTAACCCGGGAAACCCTCATGGACCGGGTCTGGGGCTATGATTTTGTGGGGGAAACCAACCTGGTGGATGTGTACATCCGCTACCTGCGCACCAAGATTGCCGCCAAGACTGACCAAAAGCTGATTCAGACCGTGCGCGGGATGGGCTATGTCCTGCGCGAGGAAGAAAGCCCATGAAAACCAAAGGGCAGGGTATAGAAAACAAGCGCATGCAGTCCATTGCCAGGCGCGTGTCACTGAGCTTTTTGATGCGCACGCTGTTTATCCTGCTTTTGGTTAACGCCATCCTGGTTGTGGTCTTCCTGGGCATCACGGGCTATAGCATTGAGAAAACCGCGCTTGGGGACAGCTGGACACCCAACCTGACGCGCACTTTAATCAAGGATGATGGGGCCAGCGGCATGGACTGGGTCCTGCGGCTGCGCTATCAATACGCGCTTGCGGGCAGTGAAGAGCAGTTTATCGCCCCCATCGGCGAAACCATCGTGACCCTGAGCAAAATTCTCAACTCCCTGATTCTGGCGCAGGTCATCCTGGTGTACTTCCACTACAGGGGTTTTCGCAAGCGGACTTTGTATTTATTGGAGCCCCTTCGGATTATGACCCAGACTGCCCAGCAGTTAAGCCAGGAGCAGTTTGATGAGCAGCGGTATCATAACCTGGAGGACGCGATTGATAAATTAAGCGTCCAGTCCCCCTCCGCCAAGCTCCAGACCGGGAACACGGAATTATCCAGCCTTGAAAACGCGATTAATAACCTGGTCGCCAGAATGCATGAGGCCTACCGCCTGCAGACGCGCTTTGTGTCCGATGCCTCCCATGAATTGCGCACGCCCATCGCTGTAATCAGGGGTTATGCGGATTTGCTGTCCCGCTGGGGCAAGGATGACCGCAAGGTCATGGACGAGTCCGTGAGCGCCATCAAGGATGAGGCGGACAACATGCAGCGCCTGGTGGAGCAGCTGCTGTTCTTGGCCCGCGGGGATGCGGGGCGCACCATGTATACGCCCGGCAGGGTTGATTTGAGCGAGCTGCTCAAGGAAGCGTATGAGGAATACACCTTGATCAATCAGGGCCATGTCTTCCGCCTGCGCACAGAGGACAATATAATCGCCCTGGGGGATGAATCCATGCTCAAGCAGGCCCTGCGCATCCTGGTGGATAACGCGGTCAAGTTTTCACCCCCCGGCTCTGCCATCACCCTGCGCGCTTTTATTAGCGAGGGCGGCCTGGCCTGCTTTTCTGTGACAGACAACGGCATGGGCATTAAGCCGGAGGATTTAAAGCATATCTTTGATCGCTTCTACCGCTCGGACCCAGCCCGGCAAAAGGGCGGCACTGGCCTGGGGCTGTCCATCGCCAAGTGGATCGCCGAGCGGCACGCAGGCCACATCGACGTCTTCTCCTCCCCTGGCCTGGGCACCAGGTTTACGGTGAACCTGCCGGCGTTTTCCCAGGATCAGCTGGCAAGCCAAAAGGAAGCCAGCACAGATACAAAAGAACAGGCAAAAAAACAGGCTTTATAAAAACAGAACAACACAGCCAAAAGCCAGGGTCGCACTTGAGAAAGCCCCTGGCCTTTGTTATACTGAAGCACAGCGCAAATTGGTTGTTTCAGCCAATTTTAACAACGCTGGAAGCTGGGCTTGCCCTCTTTGCAAGCCATGAAAGGACGAACATGCATATCGAAGAGTTTCTGCGGGAAATTACCAAAATACGCGGGCTCTCCGGCGATGAAAAGCTGGTGAGCGCTTTTGTCGCGGACACCTTTGCCCCTTATTGCGATGAGGTCAAGGTGGATAAGATGAACAACGTCATCGCCCGCAAAAAGGGCAAGGGCCCCAAGGTGATGTTTTCCGCGCATATTGATGAGATTGGCCTGATGGTGGTGGACATTGAGAAGGATGGCAGCCTGCGGCTGGGCAATGTGGGCGGGGTGGATCCGCGCATCCTCCCTGGCCAGCGGGTGACGGTCTTTGGCAAGGAGCCGCTTCTGGGCATCATTGGCGCCAAGCCACCCCACCTTTTGACCGCCGAGGATCAAAAGAAGAACTATCTGCGCGAGGATTTGTATGTGGACATTGGCTTTTCCTTTGAAAAAGCCAGCGGACTGGTGCAAATCGGCGACCAGGTGCAATTGGAGCACCGCTATGTGGAGTTAAAGGGCGGGCAGATCGCGGTGAAAACCTGTGATGACAGGGCTTGTGTGGCCATGATGTATGAGGCCTTAAAGCTGCTGCAAAACATCCGCCATGAGGCTGACTTATACTTTGTCGCCTCCGTACAGGAGGAGGTGGGCTGCCGCGGCGCTTTGACCTCCGCCTTTTCTGTGGACCCGGATTTTGGCGTGGCGCTGGACGTCTGCCACGCGGCTACCCCAGGCGCGCCGGCCTGGCGCACCCACAAGGCGGATTCCCTGGTCGCCTCCATGGGGCCCTACATCCACCCTGTGCTGAGAAAGAAATTAAGCGAAACGGCCAAGGCGCAGAACATCGCCCTGCAAACCGCCGTGGTACCACGCTCTACCTCCACTGACGCGGATGAAATCGGAAGCGCCCGCGCGGGCGTGCCCACCGTCTTGTTGGAGTTGCCGCTTAAATACATGCACACCACGGTGGAAACCTTAAACCGTGATACCTTAAGAGAGGGCGGACGCCTGCTGGCACAGTTTGCGGCGGCCATCAGCCCGGAATGGGAGGATGAGCTATGGACTTGAGAACCCTGACGGAGGCCTTTGGCCCTTCCGGCATGGAAAATGAGGTGCGCGCGCTGATCAAAGAGGAGGCGCGCAAATACTGCGACGATGTGAGCATTGACCGCGCGGGCAACCTGGTCTGCCGCAAGAAGGGCACGGACGCGAACCTGCCCTCTGTCGCCTTTGCGGCCCACATGGACGAAATTGGCTTTATTATCACCGGTCACACGGAAGAAGGCCTCCTGCGCTTTCGCCCGGTGGGCGGGGTGGATCCCCGGGTGGTCGTATCCAAATGGGTGCTGTTAGGGCCAGATCGCCTGCGTGGCATCATTGGCGCCATGGCCATTCACCTGCAGACCATGGAGGACAGGGCCCGGGTTTTGGACTATGACAACCTGTTCATCGATGTGGGCGCCGCCAGCAAAAAGGAGGCCGAGGAGCTCTGTCCGCTGGGAACCTATGCGGTGTTTGAAACCAACTATACCGAGTTTGGAGATGGCTTTGTCGCCGCCCGCGCCCTGGATGACCGGGTGGGCTGCCTGGGTTTATTAGAAATCTTAAAAAACAGCGCGTACGCGGGCGATCTGTGCTGCGTCTTTGTAACCCAGGAGGAAGTGGGCCTGCGCGGCTCCAAGGGCGCTGCCTTCCATATTCAGCCGGACATCGCCATTATTCTGGAGGGCACCTCCGCCAATGACCTGGGCGATGTGGACAGCCGCTTCCAGGTCTGCGTGCCTGGGCAGGGTGTAGCCATCAGCTTTATGGACAATGCGTCCATCGCCGATCAAGGCCTGTTTGAAGCCATGAAACAGGCGGCAGCCAAAGCTGGCATCCCCCATCAAATCAAACGAGGCATCACCGGGGGCAATGACGCGGGCAGCTTCCAAAGAAGCGGCAAGGGGGCCAAAACCTGCGTGCTCAGCGTGCCCTGCCGCTACATTCACTCACCCAACAACGTGGCCAAGCTTTCCGACATCAAGGCGCAAAGCGACCTGGCCCTCGCATTTTTAAACAGCCTGACGGCATAAGGAGGACATTTTATGCTTCGTGATACCCTGCAAACCCTGCTGCAAGCCTATGGCCCCTCGGGCAGTGAACACGCTGTGGCAGAACAGATCAAGGAACTGCTGGAAGGCCATGTGGACAGCGTCAAGACAGACGCCCTGGGCAACCTGATCGTTGAAAAATTCGGCGTGGACGAAAACGCCAAGACCATCATGATTTCTTCCCACATGGACCACATTGGCCTGGTGGTCACCAACATTGAGGACAACGGCTTCCTGCGCGTAGGCGCGGTGGGCGGCATCAGCCCTGAATTGGTGAGGGGGCGCAAGCTGCTCTTTGCAGACGGCCTGCCCGGCATCGCCGTATTGGAACCCAACACCAAAAACAAGGCCCGCCAGGATTTGACCGATCTGTTTGTGGACATCGGCGCTGAAACCAAAGAAGAAGCTGAGAAGCTGGTCAACATTGGCGATGTGTGCGTGTACGCGCCGGACTTCACCTACCTGGGCAAAAACAAGGTGGCTGCCCCGGCCATGGATGACCGCTGCGCCTGCGCGCTTTTGGTGGAGCTGTTGATGTACGCAGACAACCAGAAGAACAACATTGTGGGTGTCTTCTCCACCCAGGAGGAGGTGGGCCTGCGCGGCGCCACCGTGGCCGCCTTTTCCATTGAGCCGGATTTGGGCCTGGCCATTGACGTGACCGCCTGGGGCGACACACCGGAAACCAAGCTGCCCGCCGTGAAATTGGGCCAGGGCCCGGCGGTCAAGATCATGGACCGCAGCATGATCGCCACCCCCCTGGTGCGCGACCTGTTGTTTGACGCGGCAAAAGCCGCGGGGGTGACTGTGCAGCGGGAGGTTTTGGCCTTT
>CAYOOZ010000109.1:6904-7889 GCA_964405705.1 uncultured Christensenella sp. | reverse complement strand
GCGTCAAGGAAAACGGCATCAACTTCCTGCTCTACGGCATGATGTGCGAGACCTTTGCCCGGGAGAACGGCTTTAACAAGGGCCTGGGCGGCTCTATGCACGCCTTCTTCACCCCCTTTGGCATCTACCCCAACAACGCCATCGTGGGCGGCTCCGGCTCCATCGCGCCGGGCGCGGCCCTCTTCAAGCTGTCCAACCGCAAGCCAGGCGTCGTCGTTTGCAACATTGGGGATGGCTCCATGAGCTGCGGCCCGGTCTGGGAAGGCCTGATGATGTCCACCATGGGCCAGCTAAGGACACTCTGGGGCGAGGATTTTTCCGGCATGCCCATTATCTTTAACATCAATGACAACTTCTATGGCATGGGCGGCCAGACGGCCGGTGAAACCATGGGCATGGACATGATCGCCCGCATCGGCGCTGGCATTGCGAAAAACGCCCTGCACGCGGAGCGCGTGGACGGCTACAACCCCCTGGCTGTGATTGACGCCTACCGGCGCAAGCTGCCCCTGGCCAAGAAGGATGGCCCGGTCTTCTTAGACCTGGTCACCTACCGCTTCTCCGGCCACAGCCCCTCTGACTCCAGCTCCTACCGCACCAAGGAAGAAGTGGCTGAGTGGGAAGAGGTGGACAGCATCCTCACCTTTGGGCGGGAGATCGTGGAAGCCGGCGTCGCCTCTCAGGAAGAATTGGACAAGATTTGGGACAAGGTGCGCTCTGACATGGTGCGCAACCTGAAGCTGTCCATTGATGACAAGGTATCCCCCCATGTGCCCCTGCGAGGTGGTCAGCCCAACTACCTGGCGGATTTGATGTTCTCCAATAAGACCGTGCGCGCCTTTGATGAGGGCCGCAAGCCCGAGGTCCTCCTGCCCTATGAGGAATGCCCCAGGGTGCAGCAATTGGCCAAGAAGGAGCGCTTCGCCTTTGACAAGGAGGGCAAACCGGTTAACAAAAACCGCGTCTACCAGTTGCGCGACGGCAT
>CAYOOZ010000109.1:0-6894 GCA_964405705.1 uncultured Christensenella sp. | reverse complement strand
GCTGGCCGAGCCCATCATCCACAAGTTCTACGAGGACCCCACCCTGATCGCCTTTGGCGAGGACGTGCGTGACTGGGGCGGCGCCTTTGCCGTTTACCGCGGCATGACGGAGGCCCTGCCCTACCACCGCTTCTTCAACTCCCCCATTGCCGAGGCTGGCATTGTGGGCGCGGCGGTGGGCTACGCGATGACGGGCGGCCGCGTGGTGGCCGAGCTTATGTACATGGACTTTTTGGGCCGCTCAGGGGACGAGGTGTTCAACCAGCTGTCCAAGTGGCAGTCCATGTCCGCCGGCATGCTCAAGATGCCTGTGGTGCTGCGCATGTCCGTGGGCAGCAAGTATGGCGCCCAGCATTCCCAGGACTGGTCCGCCCTGGTGGCCCACATCCCGGGGCTCAAGGTGGTCTTCCCGGCCACGCCCTATGACGCCAAGGGCTTGATGCAGGCGGCCTTAAACGGCACCGACCCGGTGATTTTCTTGGAGAGCCAGCGCATCTATGACGTGGCGGAGCAGTTCCATCAGGGCGGCGTGCCCCAGGAGGAATACGAAATCACAATCGGCGACCCGGACATCAAGGTCGTGGGGAGTGATGTGACCATTCTGACCATCGGCGCTACGCTCTACCGCGCCCTGCCCGCTGTCACCATGCTCAAGGAAAAATACGGTGTCTCCGCTGAGCTCATTGACGCGCGCAGCATCGTGCCCTTTGACTACACCAAGGTAATTGAGTCCGTGAAGAAAACCGGCCGCATCGTGATCGCGGGCGACGCCTGTGAGCGCAACTCCGTCATGCGCCAGATGGCCTCCACCATCACCGAACTGTGCTTTGACTACCTGGACGCCCCGCCCGTGGTGGTGGGCGCCAAGAACTGGATTACCCCGGCGCATGAGATGGAAGACCTCTTCTTCCCGCAACCGGAATGGATTCTGGATGCCATCAATGAGCGCATCCTGCCCTTGCCCGGCCATGAGCCCATCCGCAACTACACGGCGCTTGAGCAAATCCGAGAGAACAAGCACGGCGTCTGACAAACAAATCAACCGGCTGCTTTTGATAAGGCAGCCGGTTTTGCTATCCAGAGTAAGGAGGCGAAAGATGATAGAGCTTTTGGGCCTGGGCGAGTTGCTGATTGACTTTACCCCCAATGGGGAAAACGAGCAGGGCATGGCGCTGTACGCCAGAAACCCGGGCGGCAGCATCCCCAACATGCTGGCCATGTACCAAAAACTGGGCGGGAAGGCCGCCTTTGTGGGCAAGGTAGGTCCGGATGCCTTTGGGGACTTTCTCATTGAGGCGCTGGCGCAAACCGGGGTGGACACCAGCCATATCCTGCGGGATCAAAAGGTGCTGACCACCCTGGCCATCGTCAGCCTGCTGAAAAACGGCGACCGCGCCTTTCATTTTTACCGCAAGCCAGGGGCGGACATCATGCTGGAAAAGGGAGAGCTGCCCCTGTCCTTCATCAAAAGCGCCAGGCGCTTTCATTTCGCGGGCGTGAGCCTAACGGATGAGCCAGCCCGGGAGGCAACGCTGTATGCCGCCCGGCAAATGAAGGAGAGCGGCGTATTCATCAGCTTTGACTGCAATTACAGGGAAAGCCTCTGGGAGAGCGAGGAGGAGGCCAGGCAGGTGCTTCAAGATGCCCTGCCCCTGTGTGATTTGGTCAAGGTGTCCCAGGAGGAGCTGACCCTTCTTTCCTCTGAGGAGGATTTGAAAAAGGGCGCGGAGTACATCCTGTCAAAGGGGCCAAAGGCTGTTTTGGTATCCCAGGGCGAGGTGGGCTCCAATGTATACACGGAGAACCTGCACATCTTCAAGCCCGCCTTTTTGGTGGACGCGGTGGACACCACGGGCTCGGGCGATGCCTTCCTGGGCGCTATTTTGTTTGAGCTCCATGCCCTTGATAAGCCCCTCTTGCAGGTCACCACCCTGGAGTGGGAGCGCTTGCTGGATTTTGGCAATGCTGCTGGCGGCCTGACCGCCACCAGGCGCGGGGGCATCCCAGCCCTGCCCTTAAGAGAGGAGATCATGAGCCTGACGTCTTTGCGCGGATGAACCTGTCAAATCTGGTATTGTAGGATAATCCTTTCTGTTTTTTCGTAAAATCTTGCCAACTTGTAGTTTCTGTCAAACAAAATTACAGTGTTGACATCTTAAGATAGGTCAATTATAATCAACTAAGCAATCAAAGGTATCGGGTGTCTGAGGTCTGCCCTGTTGATTAAACGAAAGACCCATTTTGACAATAATGTTGGATGAATCAAAACAGAACCATCATCGGAGGTAGCTATGCTCAAAGGGATATCTCCCCTCATCTCCCCGGAACTGCTGAAGATTTTAAGTGAAATGGGCCATGGCGACGAAATCGTCCTGGGCGATGCCAATTTCCCGGCGGAATCCTGCGGCCAGCGCGTTGTGCGCGCGGATGGCATCGGCGTTGTGCCCCTCCTGGAAGGCATCATGGATCTGATGCCCCTGGATGATTATGATGACAACCATTTTGCCCTCATGGCAGTAGCAAAAGGAGATAGCTATGTCCCCCACATCTGGGAGGAGTTTGACCGCGTGCTGCAAAAACACCGCCCCGGCGGCAAGGCTACCTTGATTGAGCGCTTTGACTTTTATGAGCGCACCAAAAAGGCCTATGCCGTGGTGGCCACCGGCGAAACTGCCATTTATGCCAATGTTATTTTAAAAAAAGGCGTGATTAAATAACCTTTGGACCTGTTTTTGGAGGATGAATTGAGCAATCACAACGAAGTCCTGGTCAGGATGACCGACATTGAGAAGTTTTTCCCGGGCGTTCACGCGCTGGACAAGGTTTGTTTTGAGCTCAAGGCGGGCGAGGTTCACGCGCTGGTCGGTGAAAACGGCGCTGGCAAGTCCACCCTGATGAAAATCTTGACCGGCATTTATCAAAAGGACGGCGGCACCATTGAGGTGCTTGGGAAGGAAGTTACGCTCAATGACGCCAGGGATGCCCAGTTGCTGGGCATCAGCATCGTTCATCAGGAACTCAACCTGATGAAAGACCTGACAGTCGCGGAAAACATCTTTATCGGCCGTGAATCCATCAAAAACGGCCTGCTGGACAAAAAAAGCCAGAACGAGCGCGCAAGCGAACTGCTCTCCTCCCTGGGCATCAACATCCCTGCCAATGCCAATGTGGGCAAGCTGACCGTGGCCAAGCAGCAGATGGTGGAAATCGCCAAGGCGTTATCCTATGAGAACACCCGCGTTCTCATCCTGGATGAGCCAACCGCCCCGCTGTCTGACATCGAGATTGAGGAATTGTTCAAGTTTGTCCGCAGCATGCGCGGGCGTGGCGTGGGCATCATCTATATCTCCCACCGCATGGGCGAGCTTCAGGAAATTTCAGACCGCATCACGGTCATGCGCGATGGCCAGTATGTGGCGACGCTCATCACCCAGGACACCACCATGGATGAGATCATCCGCTTAATGGTGGGCCGCGTCATCTTTGAACAACCCAAGGCCCACAGCATGGTTAAACCGGACGCGCCGGTGGTGCTGGAGGTGAAAAACCTCAAAAGCCGCGAGGTCAAGGACGTGTCCTTTAACCTGCGCCGCGGTGAAATCCTGGGCTTGTCCGGCTTGGTTGGCGCGGGGCGCACGGAGGTGGCCCGTCTCATCTCAGGGGCTGACAAGCGCGATTCCGGTGAAATCTATCGTGATGGCAAGCTGGTCAACATCCAAACCCCCTCAGACGCGGTGGAAGTGGGCATTGGTTATTTGTCCGAGGACAGAAAGCGCTTTGGCCTTTGCCTGGGCTTGACCGTGGCTAACAACATCGCCTTGACCCGGCTAAACAACTTCATCAAGGGCATCATCATCAATGACAAGCGCATCAAGGTGACGGCAGCGGAATACAAGGATAAAATCAACATCAAAACGCCCACCGTGGACACGCATGTGCGCACGCTGTCTGGCGGCAACCAGCAAAAGGTGGTCTTGTCCAAGTGGCTGGTTCGCGACTGCGACATTCTGATATTTGATGAGCCCACCAGGGGCATTGATGTGGGCGCCAAGAGCGAGATTTACAAGCTCATGCACGCCATGATAGAGGAAGGCAAATCCATCATCATGATTTCCTCGGAGATGCCGGAATTGCTGCGCATGTCAGACCGCATCGTGGTCATGTGCGAGGGTGAGAAAACCGGCGAACTGGCCATTGAGGAAGCCACCCAGGAAAAAATTATGGCGCTGGCGGCGCCGAGGAAGTAGGAGGGACCCCATGTCGCTGCAAACCCGCAACAAGGTAAACCTGCAAAAGCTGTTAGCGCCGGCGGTGCTGGTGGTAATGTATGCCTTCTTCGCCATCTTTGGCAAGAACTTCTTTTCAGCCTATACGCTCAAAAACATCCTTGAAAGCGCGTATTATACCGGCCTGATGAGCTTTGGTATCACCTTTGTCATCATCACCGGGGGCATTGACCTGTCCATTGGCACCAACATGATGTGTGCCGCGGTCATTGGCGGCGTGGCTTTCTCTATCTGGGGCTGGCCGCTGTGGCTGGCGCTGTGCCTGGTGCCGCTTTGCGGCCTGGCCTTTGGCTTGATCAACGGCGTGCTGGTGGCCAAGGCCAAATTGCCGCCCTTCATCGCAACCCTGGGCATGATGCTGGTAACGCAGGGCGTTGGTTCCATCATCTCCCGCGTGCAAACCCAGCGCTACCCCACCATCGGCACCGCCAATGAATGGTTCAAAACGGTGTTTTACCGCACCGGCACCTTCCCCACCGGGGCCCTGTACCTGTTGGCAGCCTTTATCATCGCGGCTTTTGTGCTTAACAAAACCCGCTTTGGCCGCTATGTGTACGCCATTGGCTCCAATGAGGAGGCAACCCGCCTCTCCGGCGTGCGCGTTGACAAGTTCAAGATCATGGCCTACGCGGTTTGCGGCCTGTTTTGTGGCATTGGCGGCATCCTCTACGCGGCCACCTACACCACAGCCATCCCTGGCACAGGCAATGGCCTTGAGACCTATGCCATCGCGGCTGTCATCATCGGCGGCACCTCCATGGCAGGCGGCTCCGGCACCATGGTGGGTACCTTGATTGGTATTTTCATCATGGCTGTGCTCAAGGCTGGTCTGTCCTCCATGGGCCTGCAAGCCCACTGGCAAACTTTCTTTACCGGCGTTGTGGTCATTGGCGCTGTTCTGATGGACAACCTCCGTGTCCGCGCCGCCCAAAAGGTCAAAATCAAGGCATAGTTTGGTATTTAGCGCTGGTGCGCTGAACAATAAAAGGAGGAAATCCAATGAAAAAGTTCCTGGCTCTGTTTCTGGTTCTGGTGCTCGCGCTGAGCATCACCGCTTCCTTCGCGGAAGAAAAAATGCTGATCTCCGTCATCTCCAAGGGCGAGCAGCACGCCTTCTGGCAGGCTGTGCGCAAGGGCGCCCAGGATGCTGCTGACAAGTACGGCGTGAACATGTATTACTATGGACCTCCCTCTGAGTCTGACATCGTGCCCCAGGTTGAAGCCCTCAAGGGCGAAATGGCCAAGGGCCCCAAGGCTTTGGCGCTGGCTGCCCTGTCCACTGACGCCGTCATGACAGAGCTTCAGGAAGCCATCGAAAAGAAGATCCCCGTGATCGGCTTTGACTCTGGCGTGCCCAATGCCCCCGAAGGCGCCATCTACGCCACCGCCTCCACCAACAACCAAAACGCCGCCGCCCTGGCCGCTGAAAAAATGATGGAAAACGAAGGCTTTGTGGCCAAGCTGAAGGAAGCCACAGCCGAGAAGCCCGCCGTGGTCGCCGTCCTGTCCCAGGATGCCACCTCTGAGTCCATCACCGGCCGCACCACCGGCTATGTCAACAAGTTTGTTGAGCTGGCTGCCGCTTATGGCACCGTCCAGGTGAAGGGCCACAACCTGTGGGCCACCGAAGTTGAGAAACCCACCATCATCCTGCACGTGGAAGTTTCCGCCACCCCCAACATCAATGACGTGACCAACTCCGCCAACGCCATCCTTAACCTGGACAACTTGGTTGCCATCTTCTGCTCCAACGAAGGCGCGGTTGGCGGCTTGCTGGCTGCCACGGCTGATGGCTCCGAGTTTGGCGAGAATGGCCGCTTTGCCGGCATCCTGGTCGCTGGCTTTGACGCTGGCGCCCCCCAGAAGAACGCGGTCCGCAATGGCTGGTTCATCGGCTCTGTCACCCAGGATCCCTACATGATCGGCTACCTGGCGGTTGAGCTGGCCTACAAGGCCGCTAACGGCGAAGCCGTCGCTGATGTTGACACCGGTGCCCAGTGGTACACCAAGGACAACATCGACGAGCCCAACATCGCCCTGCTGGTGTATGATTAATCGACACGTTTAGTCCCTAACCTGGCCGGATATCCGTTTTGTCGGGTATCCGGCCACTTATTTCAAGCAGATTGCACTTTTGTGTTCGTTGAATCGGTTTGAACACCGTGATACAATAAAGAGGCATACAAATGAAGCGGAGAAGTGTCCGCTAAGGATGAAGGAGGACATATGAACTACCCGAAAATCGGTATCCGTCCCATCATTGACGGCCGTTGGGGCGGCGTGCGCGAGAGCCTGGAAGAGACCACGATGGTCATGGCGCGCGCGGCGGCGGATTTGATTGCCACCTTGCGCTACCCTGATGGCACCCCGGTGCAGACCGTCATCGCGGACACCACCATTGGCAGCGGCGCTGAAGCGGCAGCTTGCGAGGCCAAGTTCTCCAGTGAAAACGTGGTCGCCACCCTCTCTGTCACCCGCTGTTGGTGCTATGGCATGGAGACCATGGACTTAAACCCGAATACCATCAAGGCTGTCTGGGGCTTTAACGGCACAGAGCGCCCCGGCGCTGTCTACCTGGCCGCTGTTATGGCTGCCTACGCGCAAAAGG
>CAYOOZ010000108.1:0-7913 GCA_964405705.1 uncultured Christensenella sp. | reverse complement strand
GACGGATTTTAAGGCCGCGCTGGGCCTTGATGATTACGTGGTGGATTATGACATCCTGGCCAACCGGCCGGACTGCTTGAGCGTCTGGGGCGTGGCCCGTGAGACAGCGGCCGTGTTTTCCGTGCCCTTTGACCCCCAATTGGGTAAAGTGAAAGAAACGGGCGGGGACATCCGGGATTACGCGAAGGTGGATGTCCTCAATCACGAGCTCTGCCCGCGCTATCAGGCCCGGGTGGTCAAGAACATCCGCCTGGCCCCCTCCCCCCTCTGGCTGCGGCTGCGCCTGCACGCGGCGGGGATGCGCGCGATTAACAACATTGTGGACATCACCAACTATGTGATGCTGGAAACCGGCCACCCGATGCACGCCTTTGACTTAAACCAGGTAAAGGGCCGCCACATCATCGTGCGAGAAGCCAAAAACGGCGAGCACCTGACCACCCTGGACGGCAAAAAGCACCTGATGCAGGGCGGTGAGCTGTTGATTTGCGATGAGGAAGGGCCCACGGGCCTGGCCGGCATCATGGGCGGCTTAGAGAGCGAAATCACGGAAAACACAAAAGAAATTCTGTTTGAGTGCGCGGCCTTTGACCGTGCCTTAACCCGCGTTGTGTCCAGGCGCCTGGGCATCAGGACGGAGTCCTCCGGCCGCTTTGAAAAGGGCGTGAACCCCAACACTGTGACCATCGCCATGAACAAGGCGCTGGAATTGATTAACCTGTTGGATGCCGGGGACGTGGTTTCTGGCGTCATTGACCACTATAAAAACCCGGTGGCGCCAAAGCCCCTGATCTGCTCTGTCGCCCGCATCGCCAGGCGGGCCGGCGTGCCCATTTCAGGCGAAAGCATGGTGGACATCCTGCGCCGGCTGGACTTTACAGCCTTGTTATCAGGCGACACCCTCAGCGTGACCCCGCCCCTTCACCGGATGGACATTGAGATGGAGGAGGATGTCTGCGAGGAGGTCCTGCGCCTGTACGGCTTTGAGCACATCCCCGAGACCCTCCTGCGCGGGGAAACCACGCCGGGGCAGGACAGCGAATACCGCAAAATGAAGCGCATCTACCAGCGCACGCTGACCGCCCTGGGCTTTGACGAAATCATGAACTTCTCCTTCATTTCAAAAAAGCAGATTGACGCCCTGGGGCTTCTTGCGGGCGACCCGCGGTTGACCCCCGTTGTCATCACCAACCCCCTGGGCGAGGACACCGCCGTCATGCGCACCAGCCTGGTGCCAGGGATGCTCAAAACCCTCTCCTTAAACCAGTCCCAGCGCGCGCAAGAAGCCTTTTTGTACGAGTTTGGCACGGTGTATGACGCGGGGACAAGAACCGATGAAGGGCTCTTTTTGGAGCGCAGACAGCTGTCCCTAGGCGCTTATGGCGGGCAGACGGATTTCTACCTCCTGCGGGATGCCGTCCTCACCCTGCTTGAAAAGGCCAGGCTCACGTATGACATCAAGCGTGGGCAGGAGCCCTACCTCCACCCCGGGCGCCAGGCCGAAATCCTGGTGGGCCAGGCGGTGATTGCCCGCGTGGGCGAGGTGCACCCAGACGCCATGGAGCGCTTTGACCTAAGCCGTGTCTGTGTCATCGCCGAGGTGGACTTTGAGGCCCTGATGGCCTTGTATAAGCCGCTTGAGCGCATCAAGCCCCTCCCCAAAACGCCGGCGGTCAATCGCGATCTGGCCCTGGTGCTGGACAAAAACCAGGAGCTGTTATCGGTCCTGCGCGAGATTGAGAAGGCGGGCGGCAAGCTGTTGGAAGAAGCGCTGCTCTTTGATGTGTTTGAAGGGGAACAGGTCGGCGCGGGCAAGAAATCCGCCGCCTTCTCCCTGCGCTTGAGAAATCCTGATAAGACATTGGAAGAGGCCGAAATCGTGGCCGTGATTGAGAAAATCAAAAAGCGCTTGAAGGACGCCTTTGACGCTGTGATCAGGAGCTAAGGGATGAAATCAAGGGCTTTGGTTCTCTTCTTGGCTATTTTGGGCATCCTTCTTGTTTTAAGCCTGGGCTTTGGGCTGCATTCCTTGTTTGAATCCAGCATACAGGAAGGCTGGCGCATGAGCTTGCTGGCTGCTTGCTGTCTTTCTCCCTATCCTCTTTTTTGCCAGGGGCAAGGGCAAAAAGAATGCCATTGGCATGGTGCTGTTCATGAGCATGATCGCGGGCTTTATCAACCTGAGCGGCAATGAAATCTATAACGCGCCCCTGCAATGGCTTTTGTCCGGCAAGGGCCAACTATACGAATCCGTTCAAATCATGAGGCCACAGCCGGGCACAACGGCGGTGTCCATGTCCCTGTACCTAAAGGACGTGGAGGGCATGGTGACCCAATTGCCCTTTCTTGCCACCTATTTGTACCGCTTTGTGCAGTACTATATCATGCTGTCCCTTCTCTCTGCCCTGATCCTGAAAATCCCGGTGAAGAACAACCCCATACCGCCTTTGCCAGAAGCCGCCGGTGAAGTCGGCCTGCAACTCAGGGATGAGATTATCGGCTACCTGAAAGAGGGCAAGAAAATTGCCGCAATCAAACACGTAAGGGAGAGGATGACCCTCTCCCTGCTGGATGCCAAATTGATGGTGGAAGACATCGAAAAACAAGAAAATATCAGCTAAAACTCCTGGATTTTGCTCTCTGGCATCTGGTCGATGATGGCGGTGACCAGCTTCCTGAAGGGGGCCTTGATGCTCTCCCCCACGGCCAGGACCTCCTCATGGTTGATGGGCTGCTTTAGGACGCCCGCGGCCATATTGGTGACGCTGGAAATGCCCAAAACGCGCATCCCGCAGTGGCGGGCGACGATGGTCTCCGGCACCGTGGACATGCCCACCAGGTCCGCGCCCAGCGCCCTGGTCATGCGGATTTCAGCCGGGGTTTCATAGGAGGGGCCGTTCATAAAGCAGTACACACCCTGCTTGACAGGGAGGTTCATCGCCTTTGCTTCCATGAGGGCGATGTTTTGCAGCTCCCGGTCAAAGGCTTCGCTCATGTCCGGGAAGCGCGGGCCAAAGCGGTCCAGGTTTTTGCCGCGCAGGGGGTTTTTACCGGAGAGGTTGATAAAATCATTCAGCACCACCAAATCCCCTGGGCGGTAGCTTTCATTCACAGCACCCGCGGCATTGGTGACAATCAGGGTATGCACGCCCAGGAGGCTCATCACCCGCACCGGCAGGGTCACCTTGTCCATGCTGTAGCCCTCATAGCTGTGAAAGCGCCCGGACATGACCAGTACGCGCTTTTCAGCGATGGTGCCCACGATAAAGCGGCCCGCGTGCCCGGGCACGGTGGACAGCGGAAAGCCCGGAATCTCGTCATAGTCAATTTCAACGGGGTCCAAAATCTCTTCCTCATAGCCACCAAGGCCAGATCCCAAAATCACCGCGATGTCCGCCGGGCCGCAGCTGTGCATCACAATGCTGGCCGCGCGCTTGATTTCCTTAAAATCTTTCATTTGAGGGCCTCCAATTCGTTTTTAAAGGAGACGGCATTGAAACGCTGGGGCAAATCGTAGTAATCCGCGATGGTGGCCGCGATGTCGGCAAAGCTGCCCAAATCGCCCAGGTGTTTTTGCGCTGTGAGGTTCTTTTTCCATGCGATGAGCGGGGCAAACTCCCGCGTGTGGTCGGTGCCATGGAAGGTGGGGTCACATCCGTGGTCGGCGGTGATGAGAAGGACATCCTCCTCCCCCATCTTTTTAATCAACTGGGGCAGGGCATCATCAAACTCTAAAAGGGCGGCGGCATAGCTTTTGACATCGCGCCTGTGGCCGTGCAGCATATCAAAATCCACCAGGTTGACAAAGAGCAGGCCGTCAAAGGGCTTGTCCATAAAGTCCAACATGGAGGCGATGCAGGCCTTGTTGCCGGCGGCGTGATCTGTCTGTGTCAACCCCCGGTGGGCAAAGATGTCTTCAATTTTGCCAACGCCAATGACATCCCTGCCCGCGGCCTTGAGCGCGTCCAAAATGGTTTCAGACAAAGGCTCCAGCGAAAAATCCCGCCTGGCCGCCGTGCGCTTAAAAGCGCCCTTTTTCTCCCCGATGAAAGGCCTGGCAATCACCCGGCCCACCCCGTGCTCACCCACCAGAAGGTTTCTTGCGATCTCGCAGATTTCATACAGCCTGGGCAGGGGGGTGATTTCCTCATGGGCGGCGATTTGAAAGACCGAGTCCGCGGAGGTATAGACGATGGGGTAGCCCGTGCGCATGTGTTCTTCCCCCAGCTCGTCCAATATCACCGTGCCGGAGGAGGCGTAATTGCCCAGGGTTTTGGTGCCGATCAATTCCTCATAGCGCTTGATCACGTCCAGTGGAAAGCCGTCAGGATAGGTGGGAAAGGGCTGCTTTAACTGGATACCCGCCATCTCCCAATGCCCGGTGGTGGTGTCCTTGCCGGGGGAGACCTCATGAAGCCGGGCTGAAATGCCGGTGGCCTTCTCGTCCTTAGGCAAATAGGCTTCCTTGATGCTGCCAAGGCCCAGGCGCTCCATGTTGGGCAGGCGCAGGCCCGTTGCTTTCACGGTGTGGCCAAGGGTATTGCTCCCTTCATCCCCATACAGGTGAGCGTCCGGCAGCGCGCCGATGCCCACAGAATCCAAAACGACCAAAATGGTTTTTTTCATATGTCTACCTCCGTTTTTATTATACACAGGAAATCGTCCAATGAGTGGATTTTCAGGTATAATCAGGACGAGGTGAACAAGATGGAATTGATCGCGACGGCAGCCTTTGGCCTGGAAGGCCTGGTGAAAACAGAACTAATGGCCCTTGGTATCCCTGCGCGCGCGGAGCAGGGCGGCGCAAGGTTTCAAGGCGACCTGGGCACCGCCTTTTTGGCCAACCTTCATTTGGCCTGCGCGGACCGGGTGTTGATTGTCCTGGGCGAACAAAAGGTGACCAGCTTTGAGGAGCTGTTTCAGTTTGTGCTCTCCCTGCCCTTGGAGCAATATTTGGGCAAGGACGCCGCCTTCCCGGTGAGCGGCAACTGCGTCAGGAGCCAGCTGATGAGCGTGTCGGACTGCCAGAGCATCACCAAAAAGGCCATTGTGGAGCGGCTGAAACGGAAATACAAGGCGGACTGGTTTGCTGAAACTGGCAGCCGCTACCCCATCAACATCACCATCCACCGGGATTTGGCCCGCTTGACCATAGACACATCCGGGGACGCGCTCAACAAGCGCGGCTATCGCACCTTTGTGGGTGAGGCCCCCCTGCGGGAGACCCTGGCCGCCGCCCTGGTGCGCCTGTCCGGCTGGCAAACAGACCAAGTCTTTTATGACCCCTGCTGCGGCACGGGCACCCTGCTGATTGAGGCAGCCCTGTATGCAATCAACCAGGCCCCCGGGATCAACCGGGAGTTCATCATGGAAAGCTGGCCGCAGGCCAACAAGGGCCAGATGGAAAAGATGCGCAGGGACGCCAGGTCACAAAGGCGCAAGGATGCCCCGTTTACCATCATGGGCAGCGACATTGACCCTGAGGCCATCGCGCTTTGTGAAAAGCACATTGCACAGGCCGGGCTGAAAGGACAAATTACAGTCACCGTTCAGGATTTGCGCGAGGTAAGCATACAGGCGGACAAGGTCTGCCTTGTCACCAACCCGCCCTATGGGGAGCGCCTGGGCGATAAAAAGGTGGCCGCCCTGGTGGCCCGGGATTTGGGCAAGCTTTACAGGGCGCTGGCAAGCGCCAGCTTAAACGTCATCACCGCTGACCCAGCCTTTGAGTCCCACGCGCAGGTAAGGGCCAAAAAGCGCCGGCGGCTGTACAACGGCCGGCTGGAGTGCGAGTTTTTGACGGTGTAGTTGATTTGTAATCGCGAAAGAAGAAATGCCTGGCGATTAGCCCTCAAACACCGTGTTCTCATCCGTATAATCAGGGTCCACGGGGGGCAGGCGGTCGCACACCATTAACAGGGCATCCTCCCCATTGTCCTCATAGTAGCGGGGGCGGGTGGAGACCTTGAAAAAGCCCAGGGATTTGTACAAGGAGATGGCCGGGGCATTGGACGCCCTGACCTCCAGGGTGATGTATTGCACACCCAAGTTGCTGGCCAGTTGCATTAAATGTTCCATCAGCAAGCGCCCCAGGCCGCGGCCCCGGGCGCTTTTGTGAACGGCTACATTGGTAATGTGCCCTTCCTCAAAAATAAAATGGGCCCCGGCAAAGCCTTGAAAAACGCCGTCCTCCTCCGCCACCAGGTAAAAGGCGACGGGGTTGTCCGTCATTTCGTGCTCAAAATCCGCCAGCTTCCAGGGGTGGGCAAAGGTGTCCGCCTCCAGGGCGGCGACAGCCGGGGCATCCAAAAGGCGCATCCGCCTGATCTTAAGCATGCTTATTCTTTTCGTTTAAGAGGCGCTCAGCCTGGGGCACGCGCAGGTAGGCGGGCATCAATTGCTCAGGCGGGACAGCGCTGTCCATTTGCTCCATCGCCAGCTCCGCGGCGGCAGCAGCGCCCGGTAAAATCAGCGCTGGGGAGGCAAGCTGCGCCTTTTCCTTGAAAAACGCCTGGATGCGATCCCCCATCGCTAAAGCGCCATCCCCCAAAAAATAAAAGGAGGAGGCGAGGGAGGATACCTCCTGCAAATAATCATCAAGCTTCATGGCCGCGTCCTGCAGTATGCGCTCGCCATTTAAGAAGGCCGCGCCATAGACCTGGCTTGACCTGGCGTCCCTGATGGGGCACACCAGGGTGTCCCTTAACACCACAGAGCGCGCCATGGCGGCAAGGGCGTTGATGGGGATGCAGGAGATGCCCAACCCGCGCGCCAGCCCCTGGGCCGTGGCCACACCCAGGCGCACACCAGTAAAGGAGCCCGGGCCGATGACGGCGGCGATGTGCGTTAAAACCTCCCGCTTGGTGCCGGAAAAACGCAAAGCCTCCTCCACCATGGGCAGGAGGTTGATGGAATGGGTGAGCTTGTTGTGGGCCCTGGCCTCAAAGGCCAAAACCCCGTTTTTCATCACGGCCACGCTACAAACGGGGCCAGCGGTATCCAAGGCTAAAATGGTCATGGTGTTCTCCAGGGGGACAGGGATTGTTCATCAAGGGCATGGAAGCTTGCGCTTGGCAGAAGCTGAATTTCCCGGGTGGTTTCAGAAAGGGGGCTGATGACAATTTTGAGGTGGCTGTCTGGAATCAGGCTTTCCGCCCGTAAAAACCACTCTATCAGGGTGATGGCCTCCCCGCCGATTTGCTCATCAAGGCCGGCCAAAACCAGCTCCTCAGGGTCCTCAATGCGGTACCAGTCAAAGTGGTGGAGGGGGCCTTTTTCGCCTTTATAGATATTGAGCAGCGTGAAGGTCGGGCTGGTCACAGGGCCTTTCACCCCCAGGCCCTGGGCGATGCCGCGGGCCAGTTCGCTCTTGCCAGCGCCCAAGTCCCCGGATAACAACAAAACATCCCCGGGCAAAATGGACAAAGCCAGGGCCATGCCGATGGCCCTGGTGTCCTGGATGGATTTAGACAGCAACTTCAGTTTCGTTCACGACCTCTTTCATAAAGGTGGACAGCCTCTTGTACAAGGCAAAGGTGATTAAGCAGTTGACCAAGCCCTTGATCAGGTTAAAAGGCGCGATGGCGCCAAAGAGATAGCCGTTTAAGGTCATGCCCATGCCATTTAAGGCGCCCTCAAAGCCGGGGCCCATTAAGGCGGGGAGCAGGAGGAAGCGGTTGGCGACAACGCCCATGATGACCATCAGCACGATGCCAATGCCCATGCCCAATAAGGAGCTTTTACGGGTCCTGTGCTTTTGGTACATGAGGGCCGGGGGCAAGAGCAGGGAAGCGCCGACCAAGAAATTGGCCAATTCCCCCACGCCCGCTGTGGTGCCGCCCAGAATGTGCACCAAATTGGTGACCAGGAGGGCCAAAACCATATACACAGGCCCAATGGACAGGCCCAGGAGC
>CAYOOZ010000107.1:0-7937 GCA_964405705.1 uncultured Christensenella sp. | reverse complement strand
GGTGATGTTCTGGATGTGCACGCTGTGGATTTTGACCCCCATGTCATAGGAGTCAATCAGCGCCTGGAAATCCGGCAGCACTTCCTGCTCAATCGCGTCCTTGTTTAACAGCGCGTCGTCCAAAGACCGGCTCTGGATGTTGCGGCGCAGGATGGCCTCAAACGCCAGGTGCATGGTGCTTTCCGGGTCCTCCACATCAAAGAGGTATTCCCGCACATCCCTTATGGTGTACTGGTAGATGGCCTCCAACTGCACGATGCTGTTGTCATTGGTCAGCATGACGGACTCGTCCAGGTCATCCCGGTATTGGGCGGCGGAGCGGCTGGTGCCGCTGACCGCGGTCCTGTAGCCATACTCCTGGTTATAAATGGTGGTGACGCTCCTGGACACAACGGTCTGAATGCCCGGGATGCGCCAGTACAATCCAGGGCCGTTGGTATCGGTCACCTCGCCAAAGGTCATCACCAGGGCTTGTTCGCCCTGGCCCACGCGGTAGAGGCCGCCCACGCCCAGGGCGATCACCGCGGCCAAGACAATCAGCCAGGGGAGAACCCGGTTTTTCTTGTTGTTGGCTGTGTTGGTGCTCATGTCTTCCTCGCTTTCAGTTCAGGTTTAAGCTTATTCGACCACTGTCAAATGCTCGCAAAGCCATTCCATGTTCAAGATTTCATAGGGCCGGAGGGTGGTCTCCGGCGCTAAGCGCAGCTTGCCTTCCAGGTCGTAAATGGGCCCGTAAAAGGGGGCGAAGTTGTCCCTGGCAATGGCGGTGCGCATAAAGTGCAGCAGCTGGCTATTGCGGGCGCCCACCGCGTCTGATGTCAAAAAACGCAGCAAGCCGGCGCCCAGCCCCCACCAAAGCCCGGTGACGCTGGGGTCACCCCGGTCAATGATGCGCAAGATATCCAGGGAACCGTTTAAGTAGCTGCTGACAATCTCCGTATAAAACCGTCCCCAATCCCACTGGGGCGCGGCCAAGTACTCAATGGGTTCCCCAGCTTCATTGATGCGCCCGATAAAGGAGAAGACCCTGGGCGGCAGGTCCAATTTCAGCCCCGGGTAGCGGGGGGTATAGGCGATGTCCACGCCCATCTCTGCCGCGTTTTTCAATCCTTTGGCGCAGGTGGCCGGCTGGTAGGGCAGGACATCCTTGTACATCAGGACAATCTCGCAGTCCTCCCGCACCGCCTTCACCCCCAGGGAAAAGGCATTGATGTCCGCGGTATGCCTGACATAATCCGTCCTGGGCGTGATGTAGGCGATTTTCATGCGCTTGGTGGCCATGGCTGCTGCCATTCCGCATAGGAAGATGGCTTCATAATAGCGCCCGGAGTAGGTGCTCATGCGGAAGTCCTCCCGGATGCGGGAGTAGACCAGCGTTAAGCAGTCCGGGTGCTCAAGGGAAAAGCGCAGGGCAGGCAGGGTCAGTTCTGAGGAGGTGATGAGGAGCAGGTTGGCGTCCTTGGCCTGCTCATTGAGCTTTTCGTAGACATTGCTGGCGGAAAGCCCGTCAATGCTGCTGGATTCCACCTGCGCGCCCAGCTTCTCCTGCATCTGTAGCCGTCCCCATTCATGCGCGCCAATCCAGTTCTCCTCCGTCCGCCCGGCTGGGTAGGCAAAGACCACCTTGGCGTTGCGCTTTTGCCCAAAGAGGCGTGAAATCAAGCCCGGGGCCGGCGGCTTTTCCTTGGGGGTCAGCATCAGGTTGGGCTCATTGGGCGGGTTTTTAATCAATTCAAGCTGGGGGATGAGGGCGGTTAACTGCTCCTCCATCTGGGAGAGGCTCACGTCCTTGGGCAGGCCGTAGACCTTTAGATACTCAAGGAAGGTGTCCCCTAAGATCATCGGCGGCTTGACATGGGTGTAGGCTGTCTCAAACTGCAGGTACATGGAGTTGTAGCTGATGGTCTCATTGGGGTCGATGATTTCCCGAAAACGTGCCTCCAGTTTGGTCAGGCGCTCATAGTTTTCCTGGCTGGACAGGCGGATGTTTTTAAACATCCCGCCCTTGTCGTACTTTAAATAGGCGTAATAGACCGCAGTGTCCGCGTCCTTTTCGTCCAGTTGGGGCACCATGCGCGTGATGTCCGCCCGAATGGCCGGGGAGTCAAAGTGCTTTAGGATGCTGACCCTTTTATTGCCCTCAATGACATAATAATGCCACATGTACTCATACACCGAGACCGCGTCCCGTAAACCCTCGTTCATATGTATGGCGCACAGGTTCATCCACTTGCTGGCAAACTCGCTGTTTTCATTGTGCAGGGGCGCAAAATTGGTCGCAAAGGAGTTGGCCCTGGCGGAGGTATAGGTCCCCACCACCCGGGAGAGGGAAATCTCCCTTTGGGGCTGTTTCATGTATGCGACAATGTGCGTCTGGCTGATCAAATCATCCAGCGCCGGGAGGTTGCCCCGCTCGCCGCGGGCTGTGTGCGCGCTGTAATCCCGCTGAGCGGATTTTAAAGCGCGGCCATACTCAATCCTCGCTTGTGTATTGCTGCCTTCCATACGTTCTGCTCCAATCATAGCGCGCTTTGATGTAGCTGATGCGCTTGCGCTTTTGGGGAATATCAAACTCCAGTTCCAGGATGCTGTAGCCAAATCCATTGTAAATGGTGGTGTCGTTATAGGTCAGGATGCGCTTGTTGTTGCCATAGGTTAAGTGCTGGTGCCCGTGGAAGTGGTAGGCGGGCTTGTACAGGTCAATCAGGGTACGGTAGCCGGTAAAGCCCTTGTGGAAGAGGTCCTCCCCATCGCCCAGCCCATGGGCCGGGGCGTGGGTCACCAGCACGTCAAAGCCGCCATGAAAGCTGATTTCCTGCATCCGCCTGATGATCTGGCGGTTGACATCTTTTTCCGTGTAATGCAGGGGTTTGGGGCTTCTGGAGTTGGCCCCGCCAAAGCCGATGAAGCGCACGCCCTTGATGACCTGCATTTTAAGCTCCAGGTTGTCACAGCCCTCCGGCGGGTTTACAAGCATTCGGCTGTCATGGTTGCCATGCACATAAAAAAGTGGCGCGCAAATCATCGTGGTTAAAAAGGAAAGATAGGACGGCTTTAAATCCCCGCAGGAGATGATGACATCGATGTCGCGGAATTTGGAGCGGTCAAAGTAATCCCAGATGAACTTGCTCTCTTCATCGGCGACCACCAGGGCCCGAATCATCGTCATCGGCGCCTTCCCTCCCATTTTTGTTCTTAGCAGAATTATACAGGAAAGCGCTGCCAGCGTCAAAAAATAAAGCGCTTGCCCTAATGAGCGAGCGCTGGTAAAAAATATGAACGCTTAATCCAATAATCTTTGGATGGCCTCGTAGATACCTTCCAACTCCTCATAGCTTTGATAGGGGAGGACGATGCGCCCCTTTTGCAGGCTGCCCTTGATCTGGGCCTTCACCCCGGTGGCCAAAAGCAGCTTTTCCTGAAAGTCTGAAAGCTCCGGCGTCAAGGCTGCCTGGGGTTTGCTGGCCTTCTTGGGCTCCTGCCGGGACAGGGCTTCCAGTTCGCGCACGCTTAAACCTTGGGCCACGGCCTTGTTGGCCAATTCGACCTGCCTGGTTTTTTGCGGGATACCGGCCAAGACCCTGGCATGGCCCTCGGTGAGCAGGTTGTCCCGCACCATTTGCTGAACCTGCGGGCTTAGCTGCAAAAGCCGCAGCAGGTTGGCCAGCGCTGAGCGGGATTTGCCCAGCTTCTGCGCGGCCTCCTCCTGGGTTAAACTGGCCTCGTCCATTAATTGGCGCACGGCCTGGGCCGCCTCCATGGCGTTAAGGTTTTCCCGCTGCAGGTTTTCCATCAGCGCCGCCAACACAATCTCATGCTCAGGCAGGGTACGCACAAGGACGGGCACCTGTGTTAACCCCGCCTTCATGGCCGCCCTGAAGCGCCGCTCCCCGGCAATGATGCGGTAGCGGCCGTTTTCTGGATAGGCCAAGATGGGCTGCAACAGCCCCAGGGTCTTGATGGACTGGGCCAGTTCATCAAGCGCAGCCTCATCAAAAGCCTTTCTGGGCTGATTGGGGTTGGGGTCCATCAAAGAGAGGTCAAGTTGTACAACCTCCCCCTCGTGGCTTTCCTTTGGGAACAAGGCGTCCAGTCCGCGGCCCAGGGCGGGTTTCTTCATGTATCAGTGCTCCTTTGTCAAACCTTGTTGTTTTTGATGATTTCCTTGGCCAGGCTGGCATAGGCCAGGGCGCCGGCGCTCCTTGGGTCATAGGTGAAGATGGGTTGCCCGTGGCTGGGGGCCTCGCCCAGGCGCACGCTGCGGGGGATGATGGAGAGGAAGACCTTGTTGCGGAAATGCTTCTTAACCTCATCCGCTACCTGCAGGGACAAATTGGTGCGCCCATCAAACATGGTGAGCAGCACGCCCTCTAATTTCAAGCCCTGGTTTAAGCTCTTTTGCACCCGCGCGATGGTCGCGTTTAAGGCGGTGACGCCCTCCAAAGCATAGTACTCGCATTGGATGGGCACCAGCACGCTGTCAGCCGCAGTCAGGGCGTTGATGGTCAAAAGGCTTAAGGAGGGCGGGCAGTCAATTAAAACAAAGTCAAAATTGCTTTTCAAGGCTTCCGCCATTTGGGATAGGCGGTATTCCCGCTTGTCCAGGGCGACCAGCTCCACCTCAGCGGCGGCCAGGCGGATGTCGCTGGGGATGAGGAACAGGTTTTGATGGGCTGTTTTCTCCACCGCGTCCAAAATGGGCGCCTGGTTAATAATGACCTCATAGGTGGTTGTCCTACCAGCCTTAATTCCCAGGCCAGAGGTGGCGTTGCCCTGGGGGTCAGCGTCCAAAAGCAGGGTTCTTTTGCCTTCGTTTGCCAGCCCCGCGGCCAGGCTCACCGCTGTGGTGGTCTTGCCCACGCCGCCCTTCTGGTTGGCGATTGCGATTATTTTTCCCAAGGGTTTAACTCCTCATTTGGCCGGTTGATCCACTGCCGGTAGCGGAAAGGCGCGTGGCAGGTGGTAATGAGCCGGCGTATCGTTTCGTTCTCCTCCGGCGTTTGTTGCGCTTCATACAGGAGGTAAAGGGCGCGCAGGGCGGACAGGCTGCCAGAGCGCATAGCGTATTCCCGGATGGTGGCCTGGTTGTCCGGTGTTTGCTCCAGGCTCTCAAACAGCAGGTAGAGCACTTCATCCGCCATCTGGGCAAAATCTTCCATCAAAAGGCGAATCAATTGGCCATTGTCCATTAAAAGGGCCATCTTGGCGCTGGTTTCCTCCCGCACCGCCATGAACAGCAGGTTGTCCACCTTTTGGGCCAGGCGGGTGAAGGTGTCCTTCTCCCGCCGATAGGCAAAGAGGGTCATGGCCGCCTGTTCCAAAAGGGGCAGGTGCTTATCCAAAAACTGAGAGCCCAGCCAGGGTAAAAGCGTCTGCCTTACCTTGCCCGGTGAAATCATGGCTCACAATCCTCCTTGGCAGAAAACCGTCATCAAGAATAGCATAGCGGCAACAAAGCGTCAAAACCGGGGATTAGCCCATCAGGTGACGGGCAAAAAAGTCAAAAAGCACATCGATTAGCTCCTGGCTCCAGAAGGTGCCCTCATGCTCAGCCCCTTTCACCTGAATCAAGGAACTGGTGATGTCGGCTTTTAAGAGCGCCTCGTGCATCAGGATGGACTGGCTCATGGGCACCACAAAATCATTGTCGCCCTGGGCGATTAAAAAGGGCGGATAGGCAACCCCTTCCTTGATTTCATTCACCGGGCTCATGGCCTTGGCGACTGCCAAGGGTTGGTTTTCGCCAAACAAAGCAAAGAGGATGTCCAACATCCCATTGTCCTGCCCCGCGAAGATCTGCTTGAGGCTCTTCACATCCATCCTCGCCAGTTGGGCTTCCATCCCGCTCATGGGTCCGCCTTCAAAATGAACCAGGTCGCTGGGGCCAAAGCAATCCACCACCGCGGAAACAGCATCCGAGTACTCTGCGTAGTCCTTTGTCAAATAGCGTTCATCCCCTGCGGTCAGGCCAACCAAAAGGGCGGTGTTCCCGCCGGAGGAAGTGCCCAAAAAGCCGATTTTGTCCGTGTCAATCAAAAGCTCCTCCGCCTTTTTGCGCAAAAAGCGGATGGCGGCCTTGGCGTCCTTTAGGTAGGCGGGAAAAGGATGGCCCTCCAAGCTATTGCGGTGGGTGATGGAGGCGACAGCAATTCCTCTTTTGGCAAAATCAGCCAACTGCGGCAGGAGGGTAAAGCGGTTGGGCGCCGTCCAGCCGCTGCCCTGCAAGAAGACGACCAGGGGCCAGCGCTTGTTCTCCGCTTGCATGGCCATTTTCGAGGGCAAAATCAGGGTGATTCTTTGCTCCACGCCCTCGCAGACAAAGGCAAGGTCATCGCGCATCATGGCCATGCCATTGAAAGTTGGGTTGTTTTTTAAAATCATATCCGGTTTCATTCCTATCCTGCCTTTTGAATTGATGGGCTTAGTATATCATCCTTTGACTGGATTGTGCTAATATTGATGCAGGGGAAGGGAGGCCATAATAATGAATCAACTCAGCAAAAACCGGCTCTTTTTCGGCTTAGGCACCATTGGGCGGGATATGTTCTATACCACTGTGTCCATGTACCTGGTTTATTACCTGACCGATATCTTGAACTTGCCGGACGCCACCATGTGGTGGATGGCTTTGATTTTAACCGTCCTGCGGGTTTTTGACGCGCTCAATGACCCCTTTATGGGCCTATTGGTGGACAACACCAACAGCCGCTTTGGCAAGTTTAAGCCGCTGATGATTTTGGGCGCCGTCCTGGGCGCTTTTTTCATGGTGCCCATGTTCATTGATTTTGGATTGAATCAAACGGCTTACCTGTTGTTGTTCACCTTTTTGTACCTGGGATGGGATTTGGCCTTTGGCGCCAATGACATCGCCTACTGGTCCATGCTCCCCTCCCTCTCTGTTCATCAAAAGGACAGGGAGCGCATCGGGGCCTTCGCCCGCATCTGCGCCAACATTGGCATGTACATCGTTGTGGTGGGCATCCTCCCCTTTACAGAAATGCTGGGCAGCTCCCTGGGCAGCGCCCGGCAGGCTTGGGCTGTCTTTGCCTTTGGCACAGCGGTGTTGATGCTCTTGTTCCAGTTGTTCACCATCCTGGGTGTGAAGGAGCAGCGCAGCGCCTTTAAAGCTGAGGAAAAGACCACCCTTCATGACTTTTGGGACCTATTGATCAAAAACGACCAGCTGCGCTACACCATCCTTTCCATGGGCTTATTCATGATCGGCTATGCCACCACCACTGCCTTTGGCGTCCACTTTTTCAAGTATGCCTTTGGCAATCAGGATATGTACCCGGTTTTCGCGGGTGTTTTGGGCGTGGCCCAGTTGTCCGCCTTGATGGTCTTTCCCTTGTTTAGCAAGCGCTTCAACCGCAGGCAGCTCTTCACTTCCTCCATGGCACTGGTCATTCTGGGCTACCTGGGCTTCTTCCTCTCGCCCATGAACATGTTGCCCCTGGGGGTATCCGGCTTCCTGATCTTCACCGGCCAGGCTTTCATTCAGCTTTTAATGCTGATGTTTTTGGCGGACTGCGTGGAATATGGCCAGTGGAAACTGGGCCGCCGCCAGGAAAGCTTGACCTTTTCCTTCCAACCCCTCATCAACAAAATCGGCGGCGCCCTGTCCTCGGGCGTTGTGACTGTCACCCTGATTTTATCCGGTATTAATCAGGCTGAGGATGCGGCAGGGGTCACAAGTGAGGGGATCTTCCTTTTAAAGTCGGCTATGCTCATCCTGCCCTTGATCTGCATCCTGGTGAGCTTCCTGATTTATTGGAAGTATTACCGCATCAATGAAACCCTGCATGGCCAGATCCTGGGGGATCTGATTGAAAGGGGTGACCTGAAGGAGGACATCCAGTGACCTCGCGCCTGCTTTAAGAAAGCAAGCAAAAAATCCGGCCCTTTTGCAGGAACCGGATTTGCGACGTGGTAGCGGC
>CAYOOZ010000106.1:1414-8088 GCA_964405705.1 uncultured Christensenella sp. | reverse complement strand
CGCCCTTGGCGGTGAGCATGATGATGGGCACATTGCTGGTCTCCCGGATGCGCTGGCAGACGACAATGCCGTCTAACTTGGGCAGCATGACATCCAGCAGCACCAAATCCACCGGGTTATTGTGAAAGACCTGGAGCGCTTCCTCGCCGTCATAGGCAACAAGCGTTTCATAGCCATCCTTTTCAAGGGTGAACTTTAAGCCTTTGATCAGGATGGGTTCATCATCCACCAGCAATATACGCTTGGCCAATTTGAATCATTCCTTCCTTGCTTGCCATTTGCGGCATAATCCTCGTTCAATTATAGCAAAAAGCGCAAGAAATGCAAGCGATTCGCAACAAGTCGTTCATATTTAGGAAACAGGATGCCGGCTATATACCCCGCAAGTCACCTTTCGCGATGGCCGCCTTTAAGCACAGGTAGGTCATCACGGTGTCATAGCGCGCGTCATGCAGGCCGACCTCCTGAACATCAAACCACAGGGCGGTTTTTTCCGCGACTTCCTCAGCGCTTACGCCATAGTAATCCGCCAATTCTGATAGCTTGGGCGGCTTGGGCCGGCCGGTCACGACTTTACGAGCCATGTTCATGATGCCAGAGGCATAGTTCATGGTGCAAAAGCTGGGAATCTTGTTGAGCTTCAGCCCGGCCCGCTCCAATTCCACCTTTAAATAGCGGACATCGGCCTCCACATTGTGGCCCACCAGGAGGTTGGCCGCGTTAAAGTCCAACAATATCTCCTGCGCTTTGTCCTCAAAATAGGTGCCACCGGAGAGCTCCTCCAGTTTTTCCATGGAGAAGCCATGCACCTCAAAGGCGCCTTCTGACATATCATCCACGGAGAAAAAATAGTTATGCCCCTTGACCTGGCCGTCCTTTTCAATCAGGTAGGAGAGCTGGCAGATTTGCCCCGGCGTTAAGTCTGTGGCCTCGGTATCAAAGGCGATGATGGTTTTTGACATCAGTCCAAATCTTCCACTTTCTCAATGTTCAATTTGTGACCCAGGACCAGGATGTTGTCCCCTTTCATAAACCTGCTGTCCGCGCTTAAGTCCATGAGGATTTCATCTGCCCGGTAAATGGCCAGGACAGAGACCTTGTAGCGGTTTCTGATGTCCAATTCCTTTAGGCTGTGCCCAGCCCAGGAATTGGGGCAGGTGTGGTAGGCAATCAGGTAGTCGCCTTTTAGGTTGATGAGGTCCAGCATGTGCGGATTGACCAAGGTCTGGGCTACGCGCTCGCCCATGTCCCGCTCCGGGAAGATGACGCGGTTGACGCCCAGCTTCAAGAGCACCTTGGCGTGCTGAGCGTCAGAGGCTTTGGCGATGATGTAGGGGGCGCCCTCCTGCTGGCACATGAGGGTGGTCAAAATGGAATGATGAAAATCATCCCCGATGGCCACAATGGCCGCGTCAAAATTGCGGATGCCCAGGGAGCGGATGGTCTCCTCATCCGAGGAGGACACCTGCACGGCATTGGTGACATGGGGGCTGATGGCATTCACCCGCTCCTCGCTGGAATCCACCGCCAGAACCTCATGCCCCATCTCATAAAGCTTGCGGGCCAGGGCGGAGCCAAAACGGCCAACGCCAAAGACGATGTATTGTTTCTTGTGCTTGTCTGACATAGCGCCTCCTAAAAATTATCCGACGTAGAGATTGTCTTCCGCGTAGCGCACACCCTGGGTATGGCCCGCGCTGCGCCTTTGGAAGCTGAGCATCATGGTCAAGGGGCCAACACGGCCAAAGTACATCAACAAAATCAGCCAGAGCTTGGAAAAGACGCTGAAATTGGCCGTGCCGGCCGAGGTCAGCCCCACGGTGGCCAGGGCAGAGGTCTGCTCAAACATGTTGTCCAGGAGGCTGATCCCCTTGCCCTGCTCAAAAATGGACATCAGCACTGAGCCCAGGACTAAAAGGCCAAAGCTGATGAGGAAGATGGATAGCGCCGTGCGCACCAGCACCAGGGGCAGGCGCTTTTTGTAAGCGTTGACATCGCTGCTGCCGTAAAACACGCTCCGGATCAAGACCAGGATTACAAAAAAAGTGGTGGTCTTGATGCCGCCGCCGGTGGAAGCCGGGGAGGCGCCAATGAACATCAGGATGATGCTGCCAATCTTGCCAGCGTCATACATGTGCTGCTGGGGAAAGGAGAAATAGCCCGCCGTTCTGGTGGTCACGGACTGGAAAAAGGCGTTGTTGGCCTTGTCCAGGGCGCTGGAGCCAGCCTTGGCCAGGGTGGCGGGATTGTTCCATTCAATCAAGGCGATGAACAAGGTGCCCAGCACAAGCAGGGCAGCCGTCATGAACACGGCGGCCTTGGAATGCAGGTGCAAGCCTGAAAAGCGGAAACGATGATTGACCACGTCCGCGATGACCGCAAAGCCCAGGCCGCCAAAGATAATGAGAAAGCCGATGGTATACAACACGCCCGGGGTGCTTGAGAACTGGGTCAGGCTGCCCGCCGCGCCAAAGAGGTCAAAGCCGGCGTTGCAAAAAGCGCTGATGGCGTGAAAAACCCCAAAATAGAGCCCTTGCGCGAAACCCAGTTTGGGAATGAACTGGGCCGCCAAAATCACAGCGCCCAGGGCTTCAATCGCAAAGACAATCAGCATGAAGCGCAGCGAGGTGCGCACCGTGCCGGTCAAGCCGGGCATGGACATGGTTTCATGCAGGAGGATGCGGTTTTTTAGCGAAATGCGGCGCTTTGTCAGCACCAGGACAAAGGTGGCAAAGAGCATAAAGCCCAGGCCGCCCAATTGGATGAGGCTGATGATGACAACCTCCCCAAAGAGGGAGAAACTGGTGGCCGTGTCCACCACCGTCAGCCCGGTCACGCAAACCGCGCTGGTCGCGGTGAAGAGGGCCTGCAGGTAGTTGATGCTCACCCCTGGCTCCGCCGCGACTGGCAGGGACAAGAGCGCGCTGCCCGTTAAGATAATCAGCAGAAAGCCCAGCGCCAGCACCTGGGCAGGGCTTAGAGAGGATATAAACAGCTTGATTTTTTTCATCTTGATTCACAAAAGGGGGACAGGCCCGCCAAACGACTGAGCATATCCCCCTTTGCCGCTAATTTATCTTAGCGTTCAGGGTTCTCCTCGTCACCTTCGTCATCCAGGTCCTCTTCCTCATGCTCAGGGAAGAAGGGCTGCTGGCACTCCGGGCAGAGGTAGTCCTCATCAAAATCAAAGTCGGTGATATCAAAACGGGTCTTAAAGCCGCAGTGCGGGCACTCATACTCCACCACGGAGTCGCCCTCCACCTCGTCATCCATATCGTTGTCCAGGGTGAAATCGTCCTCGTCCTCAAAGACGGCATCTTCCAACTGGGCCAGGTCCTCGTCCATGTTCTCCAGGTACTCGTTCATTTCCTCGGTGACTTCCTGAAGCTCTTCGATTTCCTCGGCCACCTGCTCCAGCACGTCCAGGATTTTGAGCAGGAACTTTTGATCCTGCTTTTCTTCCTTGAGGTTCATGCCATCGGCCAAGCCCTTTAAGTACTCAACTTTTTTGGATAATTCGCTCATTTGGTCCTCCTTTTTATTGAACAATCAAGCGCGGGAGAGGTATTCGCCGGTTCTGGTGTCAATCTTGATGGTGTCGCCGATGTTGATGAACAGGGGCACCATGACCTGGAAGCCAGTTTCAACGGTGGCGGGTTTGTAGGTGGTGGAGGCGGTGTCGCCCTTGAAGCCGGGCTCAGTGTCTGTGATCTCCAGGTCCACAAAGTTGGGGGCCTCCACTGAGAAGGCAGAACCCTTGAAGAAGCGGATGTTCACATTGGTGTTTTCCTTAACGAACTGGACGGCCTCCTCCACCTGGCTGTGGTTTAAGGGCATCTGCTCAAAGGTTTCCGGATCCATGAAATAGTACAGGTCCCCATCGTTGTAGAGGTACTGCATTTCCTTTGATTCGATGATGGCGCGGGGCATCTTGTCAGAGGGGTTGAAGGTGCGCTCAACCACGGTGCCAGTCATGATGTTCTTGATTTTGGTGCGAACAAAGGCCGCACCCTTTCCCGGTTTGACGTGCTGGAAATCCACAATGTTCCACACGCCGTCTTCCCATTCAATGGTGATGCCTTTTCTGAAATCGCTTGCCGTGATCATGATGCTTCCTCCAAATTGTAGAATAGAATTTTAAATGATGATGAGTTCACGCGGGGCGGATACGAGGGAACGCGCGCCGCTTTCGGTGATGACGCAGGAGTTTTCAATGCGCACCCCGCCAAGGCCCGGCACGTAGATGCCCGGCTCCACGGTGACCACGTGGCCGACTTCCAGCACATCGTCACACTTGGGGCTGAGCCTTGGATCCTCATGGATGTCAATGCCCACCGCGTGGCCCAGGCCGTGGCCAAAGTACTCGCCATAGCCTTTATCGCCGATGATCTTGCGGGCGATGGCATCCACCTCGCTGCAGATTTTGCCGGGTGCCAGGGCATCCTGGCAGGTCTTTTGCGCGTGAAGCACGATGTTGTAAATCTCCAGCATCTTTTCACTGGGCTGGCCCACGGCGATGGTGCGGGTCATGTCCGCGCAGTAGCCCTTGTACAGGGCGCCATAGTCCATGGTAATCATGTCCCCGGTCTGCACCTTGCGCTCGCCCGGAATGGCGTGCGGCAGGGAGCCGTTGGGGCCGGAGGCCACGATGGTGTCAAAGGCGGTGGCCTGCGCACCCAGGTCCATTAACTTGTTGTCCAGCAGGCGGCGGATTTGAACCTCGCTCATGCCGGGCTTGATGACCCCGCAGATATAGTCAAAGGCGGCAGAGGAAATGCGGCAGGCCTCCTCAAGGAGGGCCAGTTCATTTTCGTCCTTGACGCGGCGGAGCATCTCCGGCTGGTTGTCCAGGGAATGAAGGACGATGTCCCCCATGGCCTCCATAAGCTTTTTACCAGAGCGGACGGTGACAAAATCATCCTCGTACAGCGCGCTTGCCACCCCATCTTTTTTAAGCAGGGAGGCCGCGAGCTGGGCATGGTTGACATCATTTCTGATGGAGTGAACAGCAAAGCCCGGGGCCTGGTTTTGGGCTTGTTCCACGTAGCGGAAATCCGTCACAATGGCGCTGGTCTTGCGGGTTAAGACCAAAAGGCCTTCCCCGGTATAGCCGCTGAAATAAAAGATATTGGCTGGCTTATGAATGAGAACGCCGGCGTCCTCTTTGAGGGCCAGGCGGTCAAACAAGCGGGATACTCTGCTCACTCTTGGGCTCCTTCGTAGTTTTTGCGGTTAAAGTATAGCACAACGCGTTCTTCTTGGCTATGCCAAAGGCCGCCTTAAGCCTTAAAACGCTTAATTTTTTGCAGCGGCGGCCAGGAGGCTTTGGCGCATCTGGGCCGCGTCCTCTGCCATGGTGCCGCGGCTTTCGCAGATCAAGGTGCCCTCATAGCCCCTTTGGGTAAGGAGGGGGGCCAGCAGGGCAAAATCCGGCCCATAGCCTTCCTCCACAAAGGTGCGGTGGCGCACCTCGCCCTTTTTGCCATACTCAATCTTGGAAAAATGCATGTGCATCTGCCGGGCGCGTGATATGCCCAGGGCTGCCTCCACCTGATCAAGCGCTGTGGCAAAGTCCATAGCGCTTGTCAACCCGCCTTGGCTGATGGCGTGCAGATGCGCAAAATCCAGGCAGGGCAGGAAGGAATCATGCAACAAGACCAGCTTGAGGATCTCCTCCAAACTGCCCAGGACGCTGGGGCGGCCCATGGTCTCCAGGCAAAGCCTGATGCCGGACAAGCCTTCTTCCTCCAAGCGATTTCTGATCCATTTGAGGCGCTCTTGGCACAGGCGCATGGCCTCCTCCCGGCCCAAGTACTTGGGTGTGCCCACATGCACCACCAAGCGCTCCCCGCCCATTTGGCGCAACAAGCGGGCAGCGTTTAAGATGTAGCTTGCGCTTTTTTCTGTCTGCTCCGGGTCCGGATTGGCCAGGTTGATGTAGTACGGGGCATGCGCGCTGAGGCTGACACCGTTTAAGCTGGCTTCCTGGCCGATTTTGACGGCGGTTTCATGTGACATGCTGATGCCCCGGCCAAAGGGCACTTCAAAGGCATTGAGGCCAAAATTTTCCTTTTGCCAGAGAAAGGTATCCTCGGTCCTTGTAAAGCCGGCTGCGTAAAAGCTCTCCGAATTGCCGGCCGGGCCGGTTTTGATCTTCATTTTTTCACTCATTGCGCGTTGGTCCGCTTGTCGTAGGCCTCCCAGAGGGGGGCAAAGACGCTGACGGCGTACTCATGCTCCTGGAGGGTTTTTGAAAAGTGCAGTTCCCCGGTGTTTGGGTCCTTGGAGCAGAAATACAGGTAGCCCTCGTTCATGAACTGCTCATCTGGGTACAGCGCGGCCAGGATGGCGGCGGGCGAGGGGCTGCAGATGGGGCCAGGGGGCAGGCCCTTGTGCGTATAGGTGTTAAAGGGGGAATTGAGCTGCAAATCCGTCCCGGTCAAGGCCATGCGGCTGGTGCCGGAGATGTACTTGATGGTGACATCGCTGCCCAGGGCCATGTTTTGCTTGATCCGGCCGTGAAAAACGGCGGAAACCTTGGAAAAATCGGGCGTCTTGGCTTCTTTTTCAATCAGGGAGGCCAGGGTGATGACCTGGTCCATGGTCATGCCCAATTCCTCCGTCCTGCTGTGCAGGGGCTCCTTATATACAGCCTCGGTCTGGGACAGCAGCTT
>CAYOOZ010000106.1:0-1404 GCA_964405705.1 uncultured Christensenella sp. | reverse complement strand
GTCATGCCCAATTCTTCCATCCGCGCCACATACTCATCGGTAAAGATCTCGTTAAAGCGGTTGAGCATCTTGATGAGAACAGTGTCTGCGGACGCATCGGCATACACCTCATAGGTATCCGGCGCCAGGTAGCCTTCAAGAACGTATTTGCGAGCCTGCGCGGTGCCGGAACCCAGGACATCGGCCACATAGTAATAAGCCGAAAAATCCGTGCCGGCGTGGGCTTTTTGCAGGAAGAGCTCCTTGTCCTTGATGATGCCTTCCTTTTGGAAGTAGTCAGCCATGGTTTCTACCGTCCAGCCTGGGATGATCGTGATGGTGCGCACCAGTGGCTTGCCATCGCCTGTGGTCAATTGATCCGCAATCTGGTTGATGGTCATGGAGCGGGAGAGGGTGTATTCCCCGGCTTGAATCTTTTGCCCAAAGCCCATAAAATCCGCCAGGTATTTAAACACGGAGCGGTTGCGGATGAGGTTTTGATTTTGCAGGTTGTTGGAAACGCGGGTTAAGCTATCCCCCGCCTCCACCACAAAGCGCACTGACGTCTGATCATTCTTATCCACGGGGTCGATATACACCCCGCTGATCTTGCCCCAGCCAAAGGACACCAGGCCAATGAGCAACAACAGGGCGCAGGTAAAAATCAGCACAGGGCGCACCAGGTGCCACAGCCAGCTATACCAATACAGGCCGTACTGCCGCTCTTTAATCAGCGCTTCCCTGGTGTAATCCTTCCTGCGGTTCTTGCTCATGTTTATTCCATGCCAGGCATTTCCAGCTGGATGCCGGAAGCCTTGGAGATGATGTTATAGATATCCGCCAGGGCCTGCTGCAGACGCATTTCGGCCAATAAAAAGGCAGAGGTATCCGTGCCTGAATACAGGAGGCTGGAGATGGACTGGAAGCGCTGCATCTCCTCACTGGGCACGGACTGGGAGGACATGGCCGACATCTGCACCATCATCTGGAGGCGGCGGTATTCCTTGAGCAACGCGCGGGTGGTTTCGCTCTCCTCCACGATTTCTTTTAAGCGCCTGTACTCCCGCACTTCGGCAGACTCGCTGATTTGCGCGGCCAGGGCGTGCGCGGCGTCATAATTCATGGCAAAGCCCTTCTTTCAAAAAAATGCCGCGGATTCAGCCTTAGGGCTTCGCTCCGCGGCAACTTTATTTTAGCATATTCAGCCCAAATCAACAATCACAGGCAGAATCATCGGGTTGCGCTTGATCTTTTCGTTTAGGAAGCGCCGCAGATCATCCTTGATGCGGTTTTTGATGACAGGCCAGTCAGAGCCGGTGATGTGCTCATAGGAATCAATGATGTTGCGCACAACCGCCCTGGAATCCTCAATGATGTCCTCGTTCTCCCGCACAAACACAAAGCCGCGGGAGATGATGTCGGGCC
>CAYOOZ010000105.1:0-8151 GCA_964405705.1 uncultured Christensenella sp. | reverse complement strand
CCAGGCGGAAAAGGTCATAGTTGGGGTCCTCGGGGTTGTAGTTGACGCCTTCCTTGACGCGGAAAATCTGGATGGGGAAGATGGGGGTTTCGCCCCGGCCCAGGCCAGCCTCGGTGGCCAAGAGCAACTGCTCCATGACCAGGCGGCCCTCCGGGGAGGTGTCCATGCCATAATTGACGGAGGAAAAAGGCACCTGCGCGCCGGCGCGGCTGTTCATGGTGTTGAGGTTGTGCACCAGCGCTTCCATGGCCTGGTAGGTGGCCTTCACAATCTCCCGGTGGGAGAACTTGCGGATGGACTTTAAGAGCTTTTGCGCCTGTTCAATTTTCATGTACTGGGTGAGGCGCTTGATGAGGGCTTCCTCAAAGGCGGGCTTCTCTTCCATCTCGGGGTAAAGGCCGGTCTCCTCCTCCACCTCTTGTAGGATGCCGCGGGCCACCTGGTCAGCGTCCTCCCGGTCAAACTCCGCGTCCAGCAAGCGGATCAGGTTGTCGCGGAAGCGCTTTTGATAGGTTTTCTTGACGCCGGGCGCCATGCCATAGTCAAAGTTGACCACGCTCTGCCCGCCGTGCTGGTCGTTCTGGTTGGCCTGAATGGCAATGCAGCACAGGGCCGAATAGGAGGCGATGTCCTGGGGCTCTCGAAGGACGCCATGGCCGGTGGAAAAACCGTTTTTGAACAGCTCCAAAAGGTCAATCTGGCAGCAGGTGGTGGTGAGGGTTAAAAAGTCCAGGTCGTGGATGTGGATGTCCCCGTCCCGGTGGGCCTGGGCGTGCTTGGGGTTTAGGACATACATGTCATAAAACTGCTTGGCGCCCTCAGACCCAAACTTAAGCATGCTGCCCATGGCGGAGTCGCCGTTGATGTTGGCGTTCTCGCGCTTGATGTCAGAATCAACAGCGTCAGAAAAAGTGATGTCCTCATAGGTTTTCATGAGGCGGGTGTTCATTTCCCGCACGCGGCTGCGCTCCGCGCGGTAGAGGATATAGGCCTTGGCGGTTAGGACAAAGCCCTTTTCAATCAGCACGCGCTCCACCGTATCCTGCACCTGCTCCACTGTGGGGGAAGCTGGGATCGCTTCGCTGGTTTCCAGCTCACGGGTGACCAGGCGGGCCAATTCAGCGGCGGTCTCCTGGCCTTTCTGGCTGCCGGAAGCAGACAGGGCCCTGAAGATGGCCTGCTCAATCTTATCGCTTTCAAAGGGCACCACGCGCCCGTCCCGTTTGGTGATGCTGGAAATCATGGCAAAGCCTCCTCATATCCTTCTGGTGTATTCAAGCAGAACGATTATAGGCATAGCTCCGGCCCCCTGTCAAGTCAAAACCCGCCATACATTGTATACAGTTTGCACCTAACCACAATATATAGTGGATGCCTGGAAGTGACCGCAGAGCTGGGCCAGCTTGACAAATGGACAGGTCCTACCTATAATGTGGATAAAGTTTGTTGATATAAGGAGAGGTATTGTGACAACCCGCGCAAAAAAGAAAAGCCGTAACACCCTGTTTGTCAGAGCCCTCAGCCTGTTTCTGGCGCTGCTGATTGTGGGCAGCTCCATGTACGCGCTGATCGAATTGTTCTAAACCGCCATTTGTACTGCGGCGACGCATGACAATATACAAAATATCATCTTCAAGGAGGGAACCCCCATGGAACTCAAAGGATCCAAAACCGAACAAAATCTCTGGACAGCGTTTGCAGGCGAGAGCCAGGCCCGCAACAAATATGATTATTTCGCGTCCGCCGCCAAAAAGGAAGGCTACGAGCAGATCGCCGGCATCTTCCAGGAGACCGCTTTAAACGAAAAAGAGCACGCCAAGATGTGGCTCAAGGCGCTGGGCGGCTATGAAAAGGGCGACACCGCCGGCGACACCAAGAAGAACCTGATTGCCGCCGCGGCCGGCGAGAACTACGAGTGGACCGAGATGTACAAAGGCTTTGCCGAGACCGCGCGCGAAGAAGGCTTCAAGGAAATCGCCCTTGAGTTTGAAAACGTCGCCAAAGTTGAGAAAGAGCACGAAGACCGCTACCTGAAGCTGGTCAAACGCCTGGAAGACAACCAGGAATGGGAACTGGAAAGCGACACCCTCTGGCGCTGCCGCAACTGCGGGTTTGTGTATGAAGGCCGCAAGGCGCCCAAGATCTGCCCCGCCTGCAAGCATCCGCAGAACTACTTTGAGCGCGCCGCTGTCAACTATTAATATTTATTCGCTCAATAGAGCGCAAAGAATCCTGGAACAAGTTTCCGGGATTCTTTTCTTTCTCCTGGTATCTTTTAAGCCTCAATGAAGAGGAGAACGCGAAGGGGCAGGCCGGACAATTTTACTGGATACCCTGCCATATCAAAATGGGAGCCTGCGTAACGCGGGCTCCCAAAAGAGCAAAGTTCGCTATTTTACCGCCTGCTGGAGCGGGCTTTTTTGTTTCTTGGCGGATACCGTGCGCCAGGTGTGCATGACCAGGGCCACAGCGATGACGCCATAGGCAATGAACACGCGGAAGAACTCCCCGATGTTGGGGTCATTGGCAAAGAGCTTTTTGCCCGCGTCCTGGGACACTGTGAACAGCAGGTGGAAGAGCAGGGTGCCCACAATGGCCTGGGTGTTGGTGGCGCGGTTTAGGGAGGCCCCGCCCACCAGGATGGCGGCGCCGGCATACAGGCCTACCATCTCATGCGCGGCATAGGTCTGCAGGGTGCCCAGGTTCTGGATAAAGAGAATCTGCCCCCAGCCGGCCAGAACGGTTGAAATGATGATAGCGATGATGCGGGTGCGGTTGACATTGATGCCAGCGGCGTTGGCCACGGTGCGGCTCTGGCCGACGGCGCGGAACTTCTGCCCCAGCCTTGTGCGCATGATGATGACATTGAACAGGCACAAAAGCCCCATCAAGAGGAAGGTGACAATGGGCACGGTCGTCCCCCGCACCATCTGGTTAATGGGCGGCACCAGAAGCACCAGGAGGGAGAGCAAAACGGCGACCCCGGAGAGAGAAATGAAGCGCTTGAGGCTCATTTTCTTCAGGGCATACAACAGGGCGGAGACCACCACAATCAGCCCGCTCACACCATACAGCGCCGTGGCAAAGGGCAGGGACCAGATGTTATCCACCGCCATGTACAGCCCGCCGCCCATCATGTTGAGCGTGTTGGCCACACCCGTAGCGCCGATGATGGTGACCTTGTCGGAGAGCGGGATGATTTTCCCAAAGATGAAGAGGAAAAGCAGTTGGTAAGCGCCATTGGCGAAATACCCCAGGATAAGGGAGCCAATGGTCTCCTGCCCTTTCATTTTGTTGAGAAGAGAGCCAATCAAAAAGCCAAACAGCGCGGCCAAGGGCAGGGTGATGCCGGCCGCGGCCAAAAGACCAGCAACGCCGGAGAGCTCCCAGTTGATGGCCAGCATCAGGCCGATTTGCGCCGCCATGGCGCCAATGGTGATGGCAAAGTTGATGCCCATGCCGGCAATGATGGGGATGATGAGGGCCAGGACGATAAAGAGGTTGCGGGTCACACGGCCCATCAACTGGCTGAAGATATCAGACAGCCCGCGCCCGGACACGATGACAAAAAAGATGGACAGCAGCAGGAAGACATAGGTCACGATGTACTCGCGCAGGTTGGCGCGCGCCGCGGCCAAGAAACGCTCTTTTCTGCTTAAATCAGCCACGGGTTTCACCTCCTGACTGGGTCAGGGCATACAGGATGATGCCATTGGAAATCAGAATGCGCATGACCTCGGACAACCCGCCTTCAGCAATGGCGGCATTGGCCACCTGGATGCCAAGGGCCAGCACCCCCTGGAAGAGGAAGGTGCCGATGATGACATGGGAGACCTTGGCGCGGGACACCGTCGCGCCGCCAATTAAGATGGCGCTGGCCGCGACAAAGCCCATCTGCTTGGGCCCGTTGTACAATTGCATGAAGCCAAAGCTCTGGGAGTAGACGATGATGCCCACCGCCGCGATGACGGTGGAGATGGTGGTGCCGATGATGCGCATCTTATTGACATGGACGCCGGCGGCCTCCGCAAAGCGGACATTGGCACCAGCCGCGTTCATGGCGACACCGGTCTTGCTCCTGGTGAACAGCCACATGATGAGGCAGCACAGGAGGAAGAAGAGAAGGAGCCCTGTGGGCACATGGACACCCAGGATGTCAAAGGCCAGGAACTTGTCCAGAATCTGGCCAAAGGAATCGCCCATGTTGTGCATGGAGCGAAGTCCACTGCCCAAAGCCCAGGTCAATTTGGGGTTGCGGAAGGGCAGCACCATCCAGGCGATGCAAAACAGCGACACGATGGAGAAGCCCACGTAGGTGGACACCGTCATCTCGCTGCCCTTTAGGCGGTTTAAAAGCTTGCCATAGAGGAGGCCAATGGGCACAGCGATGACGCTGCCCACAATGACCGAGAAGAAGAAGGCGCCCCAGCCCACCATGTTCATCTCAAGGGCAAAGAGGGTGGAGAGCAGGCCGGCGATGATACCGACGGTCATGCCCATGTTGAGGCTGATGCCCGATTGGATGCCAGGCAGCATGGCCAGAGCCAGGACACCGTACATGCCGGTGCGCCATAAGACGGTGGAGAACATGCCCGGCACGTTGATGTTGTACAGCGCAGCCGCGATGCACAGGAGGATAAAGAACAGGGAGATGACCAGGCGGGGCATGCCCAGGGATTTCTTGATGGGCTTGTAGTACATTACCGTCAGCGCGAACACCAGGGCGCCAGCCGCCAACACGATCAAATTGCCGGCCTGGCGGGCCAAGAGCATGCGGGTTTTTTCCCCTTCCTCAAACCCGGATTCAGCGCCCGTTTTGGCATAGCGGTCATACTCGTCCTTGAAGCTGGCTTCCCCGCCCTTGACCACCTCAATGAGCGGCCCCTGAAGGGTATCCCGCATCTTATCGGTCAATTCCGGCAGGTTGTTGGACAGGACGGCAAACATGGCGTGGTAGGAGGGGCTTAAGGATTCAGACAGGGCAGACAGCGCCGGTGAGGGCACAAAGCCGGAATAATCCACCTCTTCACCGCCCGGGGACAGCAGGGTATCCTCATCCAGCACAGCGCCCAAATCAGCGCCGGAAATGGCGGACTGGGCCTTTAATGCCTCCTGCTCCGCCTGCCAAACCTTGGCATACTCGGCCTTTTCAGCCGCTTCCATGGCAGCGTAGTCTGACAGCGCCACCTCCAGGGTTTCCACCGCCTGGCTGAGGTCGCCCCGGTCTAAGTTGTCATAGCTGTAATATTTCTGCTCAGCTTCCGCCTTGGCCAGGGATCCCTTTTCTTCCATGAAGACGGTGATCTGGTTGCGGCTCATTTTTAAAGCCCGGCCCTCATCCCGCGCGTCGGACTTGGCCTTTAAGTAGATTTCATTGATGATGGCGCCGGAGGCCGTGCGCATGACGGCATAATTGCGCATGCGCAGCATCGCTGCCCTTGTTTCTTCTTTGGTGCGCAGCACGAAGCCATAGATGCCCGCGGCCAATAGCCCCAGGGCCAGAACGGCCAAGAGGGCAAAGGCGATGATTTGTGACCTGCTTTTTTTCATACCGCCTCCTCCTTAACAATGCCGCTCATCGCCAGACCAAATTCCGCGTCCTCGCTGTCCGGCTTTAGGATGGCTGTTGTCTGGCCTTCCGCGACGATGACAATGCGGTCACATATGGAGCGCAACTCCATCAATTCGCTGGACACCATAACGATGGTGAGCCCCTGCTCGCGGTTTAGGCGCACCAGGGTATCCAGTACCAGCGCTTTAGCGCCAATGTCAATGCCCCTGGTGGGCTCTGATACAAAGAGGAAGCGCGGCTTCATGGTCAAGGCCCTGGCGATGCATACCTTTTGCTGGTTGCCGCCAGAGAGGGTGCCCGCCGTCTGGGTGGGGGACTGGCAGCGGATGTCCAAATCCTTGATCATCTCCCGCGCGTGGGCGCGGATCTGCCGTCCGGAGCGGATTTTTAAGGGGCCCAGCCCTGTTAAAAACTCCTTTTTCAGCTGCATGGCATTAAAGGCGATGTTGTCCTCAATGGATTCATCCAAAAGCAGGCCAACACCCCTCCTGTCCTCAGACACCATGCTCATCCCCTTTTGCAGGGAGGACTCAGGGTTTGAGAGCGGCAGCTTTTCCCCAAAGAGCTCCACTGTCCCCTGGGCCGGGTAAAGGCCCATGACCCCATTGGGCAAGCCCACCTTGCCCTGGCCGGCCAGGCCGCCAATGCCGATGATTTCACCCTCCATCACATCCAGGTTAAGCCCGCGCAGGGCCTCCCCCGGCATGTCCACAAACAAATCGCGGACGGAAAGCGCAACGCGGCCGGAGAGCGCCTCCTTGCGGGGCGGGATGGCAATCAGGTTATCCGACCCGCGGCCGATCATCATGCCCGCCAAATCCACCAGGGTGGTCTGCCCAATGGGCTTGCTGGCCACCAGCTTGCCATCGCGCAGGACGGTGACGGTGTCCGCCGCCTTCATCACCTCGTGCAGGCGGTGGGTGATAAAGATGATGGCGATGCCACTTTGAGCGATGCTCTTCATCACGCTGATGAGCTGGTCAGCCTCCGACTCGGTCAAGACAGCTGTCGGCTCATCAAAAACCAGGAGCTTAACCCCAGTCTTATCAATCTCGCGCGCAATTTCAACAAACTGCATATAGCCCACCGGCAGGGTGGAGACCAGGGTATCCTCCGCAATGGAGACCCCCACGCTGTCCAAAGCCTGCCTGGCGTCCCTGGCCATGGCCGGGTGATCCAAGGACTCAAGCTCTGAGCCCAATACGCGGCTGACCAGGTTTTTTTGGCTGATTTCGCGGTTTAATTTGATGTTCTCCGTGATGGTGAAGCCCGGAATCAGCATGAATTCCTGATGCACCATGCCTATTCCCAGGGACATCGCCTCCTGGGGGGAATGGATATGAACGGGCTTGCCGTCCACCAGCGTCTCCCCCTTAAACCCGCCAGTCGCCTGAATCACCGGCATGCCAAAGAGGATGTTCATCAGGGTGGACTTGCCAGCCCCATTCTCCCCCAGCAGGGCGTGAATTTCACCGGGCTTGACCTTGAGGCTGACCTCAGACAAAACCCGGCTCTCGCCATAGCTTTTGGAGATGTTATTCATTTCAAGGATGTAATCCAAAAGAACGGTCGCTCCCTTCCATTTGCTTTCTTCCCGGACGGCACCCAGGATTTTCATTTAGGTCAACCCGGAAAAACAGGGCCTGCCGGCCATAAAGCGGGCAGGCCCTTGTTTAAACTGCGGCCAGGCTTATTTCAGCTTGTCGCGGAAGTTGACGTTGTCAAACAGAATCATGAAGTAGTTGGACACTTCGTTGCCATCCGCGTCCACATAGGAGGACACAGCGGCGTCAGCGCCGGCCACCTTGGAGAGGGCGGCGACCAGCTTGTCCTTGTCGACCTTTTCCCCGCCGTTTTCGATGTAATCCTTGGCGTACTCAAAGCCGCCCAGGATCATGCTCATGTTGACCGGCACAGCCCAGGTGGAGATGCGGTCCACAGCGCCCAATTCGTCCAGCTTGGCAGCCATCTTCTCAAGATAGCTCTCGATGTTGCCATAGTCTTCCGGGGTGACGCCCAGGCCCAGGGAGGCCGGGAAGCCATGGAAGGGGCTGGGGCAGCAGGGGAGGGGATAATAGGCATTGGCTTCCTTCAGGACGGCCGCCTGCAGGGCTTCCTGCATGCCGCAGTTGGTGCAGAAGAAGGCCACTTTCTTGCCGGCGTATTCTTCCATGACCTTGGGCACGTCAGAGAGGATGAAGGTCTGGGCGCCGGTCATGCCAGCATCGCCAGTGGGGTCGGGCGCGTCGCGCAGCACCAGCTCAATGCCGGCCAATTCCGCTTCTTCCTTCATGATGTTAAAGCGGGCAACGATGGTCTCATAGCCCATGTGGCGGGCAAAGGAGTAATGAACCAGGACGTCCGCGCCCCATTCCTTGGCGGTTTCAACGATCTGCGCGCCGCCATTGATTTCGTCAACGCCCATGACCAGGTCAGCGGCGCCGGCGATGTCAGCGGGGTCTTCAGCGGCGACACCAGCGATGAGCAGGATGTCCGGGCGGGTTTCACGGATTTTGGTGAAGGCGGCAGTCGCGCCCTGCACGGCCTGGGTCATGATGATGGCCTTGACCGAGGGATCT
>CAYOOZ010000104.1:8019-8257 GCA_964405705.1 uncultured Christensenella sp. | reverse complement strand
ACAAAAAGCACTGGACGAAGGGCGCCCGGTCATCGCCCTTGAATCCACCATCATCAGCCACGGCATGCCCTACCCCAAGAATGTGGAAACCGCCCTTTTGTGCGAGCGGACAGCCCGTGAAAACGGCGCTGAGCCCGCCACCATCGCGGTCATCGGCGGCAAGCTGTGCGCGGGGCTGACGCAGGATCAGATTGAGTACTTGGGGCGTGAAGGCACCAAGATGCAAAAGGCCAGCCGG
>CAYOOZ010000104.1:0-8009 GCA_964405705.1 uncultured Christensenella sp. | reverse complement strand
GTGGAATGGACGGCGCCACCACCGTGGCCGCCACCATGATCATCGCGGCCATGGCTGGCATCTCTGTCTTTGCGACCGGCGGCGTGGGTGGGGTGCACCGGGGCGCTGAAAAGAGCATGGACATTTCGGCTGATTTGGAGGAACTGGCCATAACCCCGGTGGCTGTCGTCTGCGCCGGGGCCAAAAGCATCCTGGATTTGGGCTTGACGCTGGAATATCTGGAAACCAAAGGCGTCCCTGTTGTAGGCTATGGGACCAATGAACTGCCAGCCTTTTACACCAACCACAGCGATTTTAAGGTGCCCCTGCGCGCGGACACGCCGGGTGAAATCGCGGGCGCCATCCGTGCCATGCGCGCCCTTAAGTACATGGGTGGTATGCTGATCACCAACCCCATCCCGCAGGAGTATGCTATGCCAAAGGAAACCATCAACAAGGCCATTGAAAAAGCCCTCGCGCAGTCATTTGCGGAAGGCATTTCGGGCAAGGAGGTCACCCCCTACCTTTTGGCCAAGGTGGTGGAATTAACCGGCGGGGATTCCTTGAAATCCAATATTCAACTGGTGCTCAATAATGTGAAATTGGCCGCGCAGATCGCGGGAGAACTGCTTAACTAAACAGCCCCTTCACAATTTCATCTCCAAACAGGCGATACAGGTTTTGGCCGCATTTGCGGTCAAAATCTTTTTTGATGTCCAAAAAAGCCTGCCATTTGGGGACGGAGGTGGCCGTCGTGCCGTGGCGCAGGGCTACTTCCATCAGCCGGACCTCCATCAAGGTGACCCGATCCGGCAGGCAGATGGCGTCACACAGTTGGATAAGGCGCAGCTCATCGTCATACTCCACCTGTTGAAGGAGGGCGGCGTAGCGGTCATACTCCACCTAGCTGACATCAATCTTGCCGTTATAGGCTTTGATGTCCTTTATTGGGAAGGAATGGGTCAGGCAGGCCAAAGCCACATCCGTATACCCCTTTTCCATCATCATCTCATAGCCGGCTGTCACATGGCGAAAATCCACCCTGCCCACATAGCGGCCGATGTCATGTAACAAACCCATCACAGCCAACTTGTCCGCGTTCATCCCGGCGGCTTTGGCGATGGTAAAAGCCGCCCTGGACACCGTCCTGACATGATTCCCCCATTTGCCGGGGTTTTGCGTGAGCGCCCAGTCCAAAATCTGGTTGGCTGTGTTGATATCAGGGCAGGTCATTGAAGCCTCCTTAAAAGAAAAAAGCCGCTGTTGCGGCATTTTGAAGCTGAACCTTAAACCTGGGCTTTGTTCAGGGCGATGGCCAGGCGGGCCTTCTTGCGGTTGGCGGTGTTCTTGTGCAGAACGCCTTTGGCCACGGCGCGGTCCAGGGCGCTGGACGCGGCGCTGAGTTTTTCTGGCGCGGCAGTCAAATCAGCGTTGAGCGCAAGGGTATATTTCTTCACGGCGGTTTTCACCCCGGATTTCACCATGCGGTTGCGCAGGTTCTTCTTCTTGTTGACCCGGACGCGCTTTTCCGATGAACGGATGTTTGGCAACTTACTTCACCTCCTGCCTTGCCGATTAAGCAGAACTTAGTTTATCATAAGAATCATCAACCTGCAAGCAAAATTTTCTTCAAAATATTGGATCAACAGATGGTCGATTATCCCACCGCGTTTGACCGTCTTACGATCTCCCCTTTTCTTGTAAAATCGCGAGTTTTTGTGTATGATAATGTTGTGGTGGAATCTTCAAATTCTACCCCTTGAAAGGAGAAAGCTGCCTTTTGTCAGTCCCTTTGGAAGCCTTTGACACCTGTGTTGCCTTGTTTGGCTTAAACGACCGCAACATCCGCTTATTGGAGGAGGCCCTGTCTGTCACCGTTCACCTGCGCAACAATGAGCTGCATGTGTCCGGCGCGGAAAACAACACCAGGGTTGCCGAAAAAGTGATAGAAGAACTGCTCGCCCTGCTCAATGCCGGTGAGCAGATTGATGAGTCCAGGGTGCGTTACTTGATCTCCTTAGCCCAGCAGGACAAGTTGGAACAGTCCATCCCCTTAAACGGGGACACTGTGGCTTATACCTATCGTGGCAAGCGCATCATCAGCAAGACCCCTGGCCAAAGCCGCTATGTGCAGGCAGTGCGCTCCTCCGGCCTCACCCTGGCCGTGGGCCCGGCCGGCACGGGCAAGACCTTTTTGGCCATCGCCCTGGCCGCTGTCGCCTACCGCAACAAAGAGGTGGAGCGGTTGATTTTGACGCGCCCGGCAGTGGAAGCTGGCGAGAAGCTGGGCTTTTTACCCGGCGACCTGGTGCAGAAGATCGACCCCTACCTGCGCCCCCTGTATGACGCGCTGTACGAAATCATGGGCATGGAGGCCTACCAGAGGATGTTTGAGCGCGGCGCGATTGAGGTGGCCCCCCTGGCCTTCATGCGCGGGAGGACGCTTAATGACGCTTTCATTATCCTGGACGAGGCGCAAAATACCACGCCGGAGCAGATGAAAATGTTCCTGACCCGCATGGGCCGCAACGCCAAGGCCGTGGTCACCGGGGATACCACCCAGATTGACCTGCCCGTCGCGAAGCGCTCTGGCCTTTTGGTGGCGATGAATGTCCTAAAGGATGTGGAAGGGGTCAGCATCGTCAACCTGGGCCGGGAGGACGTGGTGCGCAACGACCTGGTCGCGCGGATAGTGCGCGCTTATGAGGCCTATGAGGCCGGGACGGCAAGCCATGCATGAAATCCCCTTAAAGAAAAAAGAAAAAAGCGAGCTGGGCTTTTTTAAGCTCTTCCTGCGCTTCACCCGCTCGCGCGCCTTTTACCAGGGGCTGGTGGTGGGCATTGGTTCCCTCCTATGCCTGATGGTATTCCTCATCACCATCACCCCTAAGCGCTATAACCTCTATGTTGGCATGGTGCCCAATCAGACCATCGCCGCCAACAAGGACGTGGAGGACGAGCTCACCACCAGGCGCAACCGCGACGCCGCGGCCCAGGCTGTCACCCCCATCTACCACTTCCAGGATGGGGTGACCGAGATGGTCATGCTGTCGCTTGACAATGTCTACGCCCAGATGCTGGAGGTGCGCCAGTACGCGCAATCCCTGCCGGATTATGGCCCCACCCGCGCCTACACCATGGAAGAATATGACGCCGCCCGTGATTTATTGACCCTGGTGGAGCTACAGGATTTCCAGCTCAACACCTTGATGAACGCCACCACCCAGCAGGTGGAGGAAATGCACGCCGCCCTCTCCCCCGCCATTCGCAACACCATGCAGGGCAATGTCACCCAGGGGCAGGAGTCCATCGCCATCACGGCCATCATGCAGGTGGTGGGCTTTAAAACCAATGTGAGCCTCCTGCAAAACCTGGTTCTGCCCGTTTTGCGGGAAATCATCCTGCCCAACATGGTGGTGGATGAGGACGCGACGGAGACCGCGCGCCAGGCCGCCTACCTGGCGGTGGACCCTGTCATCTACAAGCAGGGGCAAAACATTGTCGTAGCCGGCGAAGGCCGCATCCGGGAAAACCAAATTGCCCTGCTCAACTCCCTGGGGCTATTGAGTGATAACTCCATTGACTACACCATGTACGTAGGCGCGGCCCTTTTGGTCATGGCCCTGCTCTTGCTTCTGGCCGCCTCCCTGGCGCTTTTTGCAAAGCCGCTTTTTAACAACATTAAACGCTTGGCCATCGTCTACCTGGTCATCTTGACCTCGCTCCTGTTAAGCCTTTTGGCCAAGTCCATTGAGATTCCCTATTTCGCACCGCTGATTTTGACCTTCATGCTCCTAACCGTCACCCTGGGCGTGCTCTCTGGCCTCTTGGCCGGGATGTTCACCAGCATGATCGCGGTTTTGATGTTGAGTAACGGCGTGGCCAGCGGCTCTGTGGACCTGATTAACCTCCTGTTGATGTCGGTCTTCTCCGGCACCCTGGCCTCCATGATGCTGCATAAAAAGTATGAGCGCTCGGCCATTCTCTTTGCCGGTGGCGTGGCCTGCCTGGCCAGCTTTTTGATGGTCTTTGCCCTGGGGCTGATGACCAGCATGTCCCTGTACGCCACCACCAACAAGGCGCTCTTCGCCATGGCAGGCACCGCGATCAACGCGCTGTTTTGCTTAACCTTGCAGCCGGCGATCGAATCCATCTTCAACCTGCCAACGCCCATGCGCCTTTTGGACTTGACCAACCCCAACCACCCCTTGATGCGCAGGCTGCTCCTTGAAGCGCCGGGCACCTATCACCACAGCATCATCATCGCCAACCTCGCGGAAGCCGCGGCGGAGGCCATTGGCGCCAACCCCCTCCTGGCCCGGGCCGGGGCGTATTTCCACGACATCGGCAAGTTAAAACGCCCCTTATATTTCAAGGAAAACCAGATCGGCACCAGCAACATCCATGACACCACTGACCCCCAGGTCTCTGCCGCCATCATCATCTCCCACGTCAGGGAGGGCTTATCCCTGGCCAAGCAGCACCGCCTGCCCTATGAGATCCAGCAGATTATTTCGGAGCACCACGGCGATTCCCTGGTGGCCTATTTCTACAACAAAGCCATCACCGCTTCCAGCGAGCGGGAGGTGGACGAGGCGGATTACCGCTACCCCGGCGTCCCGCCGCAGACGGCGGAGGGCGCCCTCATCATGCTGTGCGACACGGTGGAGGCCGCCATCCGCACCCTGTCCAACCCCACCACGGATGAAATTGTGGCCTTTATTGGTGAGCTCATTCAAAAGAAAATGCAGTCCGGCATGCTGGTCAATTCCCCTTTGACCTTAAAGCAGCTGGATTTGATCCGCGATTCCTGCGCGTCTGTCATCTATGGGGTCTTCCATGAGCGGATTGAGTACCCCAACGCCGTGGACAAACTGCCCCCGGCTGAGCGGCTGGTTGCCCTCTTACAGCAGATGCGCAGCAACACCAAGGCGCGCACAGCCCATTACCCGCAGCTGAACATCACCCACCCCCACTCCACCGACATTGACACCATCAGCCCGCCCATCCCGTCATCTACACAGGAGCCCAAGGAATGAAGGCCCTTGTAGACATCAACCGCCTGGTGGAGGTGGAGGTATTGGACACGGATTTTATCAAGGCGGCCTCGGCTTGCCTTGCTGTCTTTGGGCTTACAAAGCCCATGGCACTTGGGCTCACCCTAACAGATGATGAGGGCATCAAGGCCGTCAACCGGGATTATCGGCACAAGGATCAGGTGACGGATGTACTCAGCTTCCCCACCCTCACCCTTTCCCCCAGCCAGCTCTTTGATGAAAACAGCCCCGCCGCCCTTTCCGCCTTTGACAGCGAAATGAAGGCCACCTACCTGGGGGACATCCTTATCAATGTGCAGCGCGCAAGGGAGCAGGCTTTGGACTTTGGTCACCCCGTTTTCCGGGAGATGACCTACCTGTTCACCCACGGCGTCTTTCATTTATTGGGTTATGACCATGAAACCAAGGAGGACCAACAAGCCATGAGAAAGCAAGAAGAGGCCGCCTTAAGTGCCGCCTTTGGCCCGGACATCACGGATGAAGCGCTGCTTGAAATGGCAAGGGCGGCCCGGGAATATGCCCATGTGCCCTATTCCGGGTACAAGGTGGGCGCGGCCCTATTAACTACGTCCGGCCGCGTCTTTTCCGGCTGTAACATCGAAAACGCCTCCTTTGGGTTGACCAATTGCGCCGAGCGCACCGCCATTTTCAAGGCCATCAGCGAGGGCCACAGCCAGTTTGCCGCCATCGCCATTGCCGCTGACAAGACCGCCCCCTGGCCTTGTGGCGCTTGCCGCCAGGTCCTCAGCGAGTTTGCGCCCAATCTGCGCATCCTCATCACCTGGGGCGGGGGCGAAGTCGCGCAGTCCAGCTTAAAGGAGCTTTTGCCCCATCAATTTTCAAGCTTTACGGAGGATAACCATGCCTGAAACCAAGGCCCCCTTCAAATCCGGTTTTGTCAGCATCGTCGGCCGCCCCAACGTGGGCAAATCTACCCTGCTGAATGCCTTCATCGGCGAAAAGGTCGCCATCACCTCGCCCAAGCCGCAGACCACCCGCAACCAGATCATCGGCATCAAAACCGGCGCGGATCACCAGGTGGTCTTTGTGGACACCCCGGGCATTCACAAGCCGCGCACCAAATTGGGCGAGTTCATGGACAAGTCTGTCCAGGACGCGCTCAAGGCCATTGACGCCCTCATCGTCATCGCCGATGTCTCCAAGATTGACCCCAGGGAGCAGGAAACCATCAAGGACCTGGCCAAGACCAACCTGCCCAAGTTTTTGGTCCTCAATAAGATTGACCTCATCCATCCCCAGCAGCTCCTGCCCATCATCGCGCAGTATGCCGACCTGGGCTTTGACGCCATCCTCCCCCTTAGCGCGCGCACGGGTGAAGGTGTCCCTGAGTTAATGGAAAAAGTTCTCTCCGTCTTAAAGGAAGGCCCCCGCTATTACCCGGAGGAGCAGTACACCCCCCAGACCGAGCGGCAGATTATCGCTGAACTCATCAGGGAGTCCGCCCTCTACCTCCTGCAGGAGGAGATCCCCCATGGCATCGGCGTTGAAATCCTGTCCATGGAGGAAGAATCCCCCACCCTGACCGAGGTGTTCGCAGACATCTATTGCGAGCGCGCCTCCCACAAGGGCATGATCATTGGCAAGCAGGGCGCCATGCTTCAAAAGCTGGGCACAAGAGCCCGCACACAGATTGAAGCCCTCCTTGGCACCCAGGTCATGCTTAAGCTTTGGGTCAAGGTGCGCCCGGACTGGCGCAACTCCAACAATGACTTAAAGAACCTGGGCTATTGGGAGCAGACATGAAAAAGCGACTTTCAGCCCTCCTGTTATCCCTTTTAATGCTCTTTACCGTCCCCGCCTTCATGGAAGAAACGGAATACAGCAAGTACTCCTATATCTTCTTTGATACCTTTGACACCGTCATCACCCTCATCGGCTATGCCAAGGACAAGGCCGTCTTTGATGAGCAGGCCCAAAAGAGCGAGGCCCTGTTCACCCGTTTGCACAAGGTTTATAACCAGTACCTGCCCTATGAGGGCATCAACAACCTCTATTATGTCAACCACAACGCCGCCAAGGCCCCCGTTGAAGTCCCCCCTGAGCTTTTTGAAATCCTGACCTGGTGCAAGGAGATGCAGCCCAAGACCCAGGGCAAGGTCAATGTCGCCCTGGGCGCTGTTTTGGCCCTTTGGCATGATGAGCGCGAACTGGCCGAGGCCAGGCCCGACCAAGCCAAGCTCCCCGATATGTCAGCCCTGAATGAAGCCAACAAGCATACCAACATGGATGATGTCATCCTGGACGAAAAGGCCCAGACCGTCTTTTTTAAGGATCCAGCCCTCAAGCTGGACCTGGGCGCTGTCGCCAAGGGATATGCCGCCGAAATCGTCGCCCGTATGCTCCTTGATTCCCCCATGCCCCACTTCATCATCAACGCCGGGGGCAACGTCCGCACCGGGCATAAGCCCCTTGACGGGCGCACCGCCTGGGGCATTGGCATTCAGGACCCGGATGACGCCATCGTCCTGCAAAACAGCGGGCATTCCAGCGAGGTGCTCTACCTTTCCGATGCCTCCCTGGTCACCTCTGGTGACTACCAGCGATACTATGTGGTAGATGGCCAGCGCTACCATCACTTGATCTCCCCAGACACCCTGATGCCCGCCAACTTTATGCGCTCTGTCACCATTATCACGCAGGACTCCGGCTACGCCGACCTGCTCTCCACCGCCGTCTTCCTCATGCCCGTTTCCCAAGGCCAGGCCTTCGTTGAATCCCTGGAAGGCGTGGACGCGCTTTGGATTCTAAATGATGGCAGCATCCTCATGACAGAAGGAGCGAAAAAGGCTACTGCTCCGCCTGCGAAGGAATAGAGGACGAAAAGAGAATGAGAAGAGTACGCTTCTTTTCTTGAAAGAAAAGAAGCAAAAGAACTTTAACTGGGGTAAGTAAAATCCTATATAGGGCCTGCTGAAAATCCCTAAACCCATTGAAAACACTGGATAAATCGCG
>CAYOOZ010000103.1:0-8429 GCA_964405705.1 uncultured Christensenella sp. | reverse complement strand
TGCCGTGATCTGCTGGGGCAGCGCGGTCTCCGCCCTGGCCAATGCCACCAAGGTCATTGTCAAATCCCCGCATGAGGCTCTGGGCGTGCCCACCAAGGAGGCCAATGCCGCCGGCCTGCGCGCGACCAAGCAGATCATCATGATGTTGGCGGACCAGGCCATTGCCGATGGCGAGCGGCTTGAAAAGGAAATGGCCGTCATCAAGGAAGAAACCGCCGCCATCTTGGAGCGCACGCTGGAGTTGGGCGAGGGCGATTTGGTGAAGGGCGTGGTCGCGGCCTTTGAGGCCGGGGTCATTGATGTGCCCTTTGCGCCCAGCCGCTACAACATTGGCAAAATCATGCCCGCGCGGGATAATGAGGGCGCCATCCGCCTGCTGGACGCGGGCCGGCTACCCTTTAATGAGAAGATTTTAAAGTTCCACAAGGATAAAATAAAGGAGCGCGCTACCGCTGAACACCGGGGCGTCTCCTTCCAAATGGTGATTGATGACGTGTACGCCATATCCAAGGGCCGCCTGGTTGGCAGGCCGCACTAAGAGAAAGTAGGGGAATACCATGAAGATTACCAAGGTTGTCTGCTCCAGGGGAATGACCGGCTTTTACTTTGATGACCAGCGCGCCATCAAAATGGGGGCAGCCTCAGACGGCGCCATGTACGTAGGCGAGCCTGTGACCCCTGGGTTTACCCGCATCCGTCAGGCTGGGGAATCCATCTCTGTGATGATCTTCTTAGAAAACGGGCAATATGGCTGGGGCGATTGCGCGGCGGTTCAGTATTCTGGCGCCGGTGGACGGGATCCGCTGTTTCTGGCAGACACCTATATGTCTTTGATTGAAAACGAAGTGGCCGCCCACTTGGTCGGGCAAGAAGCCGATTCTTTCACCCGCTTAGCCAGGGAGATTGACCAGCTCAAGGATGAGAAGGGCCACCACATCCACACCGCCATCCGCTATGGCGTGTCCCAGGCCATTTTAGACGCTGTGAGCCGTGCCAACGGGCTATTAATGTGCGACCAGATTGCCAAAGAATATGGCACCAAGGTCTCTGAAAAGCGCCTGCCCATCTTCACCCAATCGGGCGATGACCGCTATTTGAACGCGGACAAGATGATTATGAAAGGCGCGCCCGTCCTCCCGCATGGCCTTTTTAACAGCGTCACCAAGGCCGGGGAAAAGGGTGGAAACATCAAGGCCTATGTGGAATGGCTGTCCAAAAGGGTGAAGGATTATGCCCCCTATGAGGGCTATCACCCGGTGTTCCACCTGGATTGCTATGGCACCATCGGCCAGATTTTTGGCGCGGACAACTATGTGGGCATGGCGGATTTCCTGCAGGAGCTGGAGCAATTGGCCGCCCCCTTCCACCTGCGCATTGAAGGGCCCATGGACTCTGACAGCCGGGAAGCCCAGATGAAGGATATGCGCGGCCTGACGGAAGAATTGGATAAAAGAGACATCAAGGTAGAGTTGGTGGCCGATGAATGGTGCAACACGCTGGAAGACGTGATTTATTTCGCGGACAACAAGGCTGGGCACATGATTCAAATTAAGACTCCTGATCTGGGCTCCATCCACAACACGATTGAGGCCGTGCTTTACTGTGAGAAAACGGGCATTGGCGCCTACCAGGGCGGCACCTGCAATGAAACGGACCGCTCCTGTCAGGTCAGCATCCACTGCGCCATGGCGACCAGGGCGGAACAGGTTTTGGCAAAGCCGGGCATGGGCGTTGATGAAGGCTTTATGATTTGCTTTAACGAGATGGAGCGCATCCTGGCCCTGCGCGCGGCAGGCCAGGGAGTCTGGAGGGACTGATGGACGAATTTCGCATCCTATCCACCACCGCCATTTTGGGCTATGGCTTTCCCATTGCCTCCTTTTTGGAGGGTATGAAGCGCAAGCCCCATCTCATCGCTGTGGACGCTGGCTCCACAGACCCAGGCCCTTATTACTTGGGGGCCGGCATTTCCTTTACGGACAGGGACGCGGTCAAGCGCGATCTGGAATTGATGCTGCAAAGCGGCATTGAGGAAAACATCCCAGTGGTCATCGGCACTGCTGGCGGCAGCGGCGGGGATAAACACTTGGAATGGAACCGGCAGATCATTTTAGAAATTGCCAGGGAAAAGAACCTGCGTTTTAAGTTGGCTGTCATTCACGCTGAAATCCCCAAGGAGCAGCTTCACACTGCCTTTGACGCTGGCAAAATCAAACCCCTTTCCCCAGCGCCAGAATTGACCCGTGAGAATTTGGATCAAACAGTCAGTGTGGTGGCCCAGATGGGCATAGAGCCCATCATCAAAGCCCTGGATGAGGGGGCGCAGGTGGTCTTGGCCGGGCGCTGCTATGACCCGGCTGTGTTCGCGGCCCCCGCTGTGCGCGCCGGCTTTGACCAAGGCTTGGCCGTGCACCTGGGCAAGATCTTGGAGTGCGCCTCCATCGCGGCTACACCGGGCTCCGGCTCTGACTGCATGTTTGGCTACCTAAGGCGCGATCACTTTGATTTGGAGCCCTTAAACCCCATCAGGAAGTGCACCACGCTCTCTGTCGCTGCCCACACACTTTATGAGAAAACAGACCCCTACATTCTGCCCGGGCCTGGCGGCTACCTGGACCTGCGCGAAACCAAGTTTGAGCAGGTGACGGACAGCATCGCCCGTGTTTCCGGCAGCCGGTATGTGCATGCCTCTCAGTATACCGTCAAATTGGAAGGGGCAAGGCGCATTGGTTACCGCACGGTGTCCATCGCGGGCGCGAGGGACCCCATTCTCATTGAGCGCATTGATGAAATCATTGACGGTGTGCGGGAACGCGTCAAGGACAACTTTAAAAACCGCGGCTTTACCTATGACCTGCTGTTCACCATCTATGGGCGGGACGGCGTCATGGGCAGCCTGGAGCCCAGAAGATATGCCGAGGGGCATGAGATTGGCATCATCATCGAGGCGGTGAGCGATACCCAGGCCCACGCGGACACCATCTGTGCTTCCGCCCGCTCCACCATGCTGCACTACGGCTATGAGGGCAGAAGGGCAACCGCTGGCAACCTGGCCTTTCCGTATTCGCCCAGTGATTTTCACGCGGGAGAGGTCTTTGTGTTCTCCGTCTACCACCTGCTTGAGGTGGAGGATCCCTGCCAGTTCTTCCCCATGACCATTCAGGAGGTCTGAATGAAAAAACCGATCACTGAAATCACCAACATCATCAGGAGCAAGAACAGCGGCCCCTATGAACTGACCATGGATTTGATGTTCAACTCCAAGGAAAACTATCTTCATGTCTGCGATTTGGGCCTCATCAACAAGGACTTGATCAGCCGGCTTTACCAGATAGCGCCTGAGAAGATCATTGGCATTGTCCACTTTGACCCGGCCCACGCCATCAAGGTGACCATTGAGCGCCCGCTGTGCTCCGGCGACCTGGGGGAGACGGATGTCTATGGCGCCCAGCAGCACGCGCCCCTTTTGGACATTCTGGTAGATTTCCCGGAATAAGGATAAAAGATGAGTTTAATTTCAAGCCCAGAGCCTTTATACAGCGTTTACTTCGCGCCGCGCGGCTACGCGCGCATGATTCAAATCGGCCACTACATTGCCCAGCGCCACTTGTTTGCCATGGACAAATTGATCGGCGTCATCGGGGACGCGGGCAGCGGCAAGAGCCTACTAATCCGGGGCATGTTCCCGGGGCTTGAGCTCACCAATGATGACAATGGCGTGAATGTCAGGCCCCTGCCGCTTTTGGACATTGACGCGACCGGCTTTTACCAGGCGCATACCTATCACATGGATGTGCGCTTTGAGTCGGCCTTTATGCCCTTGCCCAAGTTGGCGGACGCGGTGCTGCGCGCGCTGGAGCAGGGCAAGCGCGTGGTGATTGAGCATTTTGAGCTGATTTATCCGCTGCTCAACTTCAACGCGGCCCTATTAATCGGCATTGGGGATGAGATCATCGTTTCAAGGCCCACCGTCTTTGGCCCGGAGCCAGAGGACATCGCGCGCACGGTCTTTGCCAGCATCAAGTTCCGCCGCATGGCCCACACGGCGGAGGATTTGACCGAGCACGCGCTGATGAACCTCAACGTGGGCAAGTACACCCATGGGGATGTCAGGCGCGGGTTTTTCCTGCGCTTTGACCGAGCGGTTAACCTGGACATCCCCAGGATTCAGGAGGAGGTCACCTCCATGATTTCCCAGGACCTCCCCATCACCTATAAAGACCAGCAGCACATCTACATCGGCAGCATCCTGCACCGCTGCACAGGGCCCAGGATGCACGTCAATTCCACCGGCAAGGTCGAAAATTTCCGGTTTTTAAGCGATATTCAATATGACGCCCTCAATGAGAGCTTTATGTTGGTTGGCTTGGTGGGGGACGCGATGAAGGGCAAGGACAGGGATTTAAACCAGATTATCGTGGGTTAAACCAGGCGGTGCTTCATCCACTGGTTGTTCTTAAAGCGCACCAGGAAGAAGATGGCGCGCACCAGCCAATCCAAATACATCGAGTACCAGATGCCATAAATCTGCAGGTTCAATAGATCGCCCAGGATATACGCGCCAAACAGGCGGATAAAGACCACCGAAAACACAGCGGAATACATGACATACTTCTGGTCCCCGGCCGCGCGCAGGCTGTTGGGCAGGCCAAAGGCTGGCGGCCAGAGGACGATGGACACCAATACATAAACCATCATCAATGAGCGGGTGTGCGTGAAGGCATCCCCGCTTAAATTGAGCATATGAATCAAGGGGTCAATCAGCAGGGCGACCAGGCCGCCCATGACAACAAAGGAGGCGTGGGTGGCCATCTGGAGGATCTTGCTGACCCGTTTGGCCTCCTGTCCGCGGCCCGCGCCGATGCACTGGCTGACAATGGTGATGGTGGCCAGGTTGATGGCGTTGCCTGGGATACTCAAATAGGTGGAGATGGTGTTGGCAGCGGCATTGGCCGCGATCATGGAGCCCGCGTAGCCGGCGATCATCATGCCGACCAAGAGCTTGCAGGCCAAGAAAATAATATTCTCAAACCCGCTGGGCAGGGCCACCTGCAGGATTTTTTGGTTGGTGGCTGGCAGGAAGCGCAGATTAAAGGGCCTCGTGTAGTGGATGGGCGCCTGCTGGTTCATCAGCATCACGGTGACCATGACAGCGCCGGTTAAACGGGAGATAATGGTCGCCAGGCCCGCGCCTGTCACGTCCAGGGGGATGACCCTGATTAAGAGGAAGTTGAGCAGGATTTTGACCGTGTTCATCACGATGGAGGTAATCATGGACAGCTTGCTCAAGCCCTGGGCATAGAGCATGCTGGTGCCGCTGTTATACATGGCGAGGAAGGGATAGGAGAGGGCGGAGAGGAGCAAATACTGCTGAGCATAGCCCCTGATGCTTTGATTTACCTTGGGATAGAGCAGTTGCAAAATGGGGGAGCGCAGCAGGATGACCGGCAGGGCGATGGAAAGAGAGATAATAAGGACCATCAGCACAGCCTGGTTGGCCGTGTTCTCAGCGCCCTTTTTGTCCCGGTTGCCGATGTATTGGGCGGCGATGATGGCGCCGCCAGCGCCAATGGCCAAAAACAGCTGGGTCAACAGCTGGTTGATGGCGTCCACCAGGGAGAAGGCGGCCAGGGCAGATTCGCTGATGCCAGAGAGCAGCATCGTGTCAAACAGCCCGACCAATACAATCATGAACTGCTCAAAAATCAGGGGGATGAGCAGCCTGGTGATGGCATTCCTTGTAAAAAGACTAGGCTCGGACAATTTCGACCAGCACCTTTGCCATGTCAGTGAGCGCCTTAACCGGGATAAACTCGTGCACGCCGTGCCAGTTGTGCCCGCCTGTGCCCAAATTGGGGCAGGGCAGGCCGCGGAAGGACAGCCTGGCCCCGTCCGTGCCGCCCCTGATGGGCATGGCCACAGGATCCATCCCACAGGCTTTGATGGCGTTTTCCGCCCGCGTAATCACATGGGGCACTGTTAAAATAATGTTTTTCATGTTCTGGTAGCTGTCTTTGATTTGGACCTCACAGGTACCGGGGCCGTGCTTTTCATTGAGGGCATTTGCGGCTTGCTGCATGAGCGCCTTTTTCTCTTCAAATTTGCCATTGTCATGGTCGCGGATCAGGTAATCCATCACCAGGTTTTCTTCTGCGCCCTCCATCTTTCTCAAGTGGAAAAAGCCCTCATAGCCCTCAGTTTGCTCCGGGGTTTGTTCCTGTGGCAGCAGCTGATGAAAGGCCATGCCCAATTTGATGGCGTTTTTCATCTTGCCTTTGGCATAGCCGGGATGAACATTGCGGCCTTTGATGCTTACCTTGGCGCTGGCGGCGTTGAAGTTTTCATACTCAATTTCGTTTAAAGCCCCGCCGTCCACTGTATAGCCAAAGTCTGCCTTGATTTTTTCAAGATTCAATAGCTCCGCCCCGCTGCCGATTTCCTCATCCGGGGTAAAGACGAGCCAAATGTCTCCATGTGGTATTGTGGTGTCCTTGAATAGGATTTCTGCCGCCGTCATGATTTCGGCGATGCCAGCCTTGTCATCAGCGCCCAGCACCGTGGTGCCGTCAGTGACCACCACATCCTCGCCCACAAAGTCCAGAATCACCGGGAAATCTTTGGGGGAGAGGGTGATGTTTTGCTCTTTATTCAGCAGAATATCCCCGCCCTCATAGCGGACAATCCGGGGATTAAACGCACGGCCAGGCACGCCGTCCGCCGTATCCAAATGGGCGATCAGGGCAATGACCGGCGCGCCCAAAGCATTGCCGGGGATTTTACCATAGACATAGCAGTGCTCATCCAGATGGACCTCAACGCAGCCCAGTTCCTTGAGCTCATTCTCCAGCATCCTGGCCAAGGTGAACTGTTGGTTGGTGGAGGGGGTGGACATGGAGGATTCGTCGCTGGTGGTGTCAATGCGGGCATAGCGCAGGAAGCGCTCCAGGGCTTTGTTCATATCGTTCTCCTTTTAAAGGTCATCACGTTTTCAATTTCCGCTGTCTGGGGGAACATGTCAAAGGGCTGGCAGGCGACAGCCTCATAGCCGTTTTTATCAAGGATGGCCGCGTCCCTCATCTGGGTGGCCGGGTGGCAGCTGATATAGACGATGGTTTGAGGCGCAGCCTTGATGATAGCCCGCAGCACCGCCTCATGCGCGCCTTTCCTGGGTGGGTCCAGGATGACAGCGTCAGCCAAAAGCCCTTGCTGTATCAGTCGGGGCAGCTCGTTTTCGGCATAGCCCGCGACAAATTGCACCTGGGTGAGCCCGTTTTGGCGCGCGCTGTTCCTGGCGTCTAAAACAGCGCTTTTGGACAGCTCCAGCCCTGTGACCTTCTTGCATTTTTGCGCCGCCAATAAACTGATGGTACCAATCCCGGAATAGATGTCAATCAGGCTTTGGTTTTTATCCTGCACCGCCTGGGACAGGGCATAACGGTACATCTTCTCCATGATGTCATGGTTGACCTGGTAAAAGGAAAAGGGGGAGAGGGAGAAGCGCAGCCCATTTATCTCTTCCGGAAGCGCGGGTGCGCCCAACAGGGTTTTGACGCCCTGGCTGTCAAACGCGCTGACAGAAACCACTTTGTTGATCTGATCCTTGAGCCTTAGCGCAAGCGCAGGCAAAAAAGTGGGTTCCTTCCCCTCATAGCCCAGCAGGACCATGACGTCCCCGTCTTTGTTCACGCGGGTAACCAACTGAAATAAGGAGGAGGGCGCTTGCGCCTTCATAAAAGCTAAAACCTCGTCCTTCACCTGATTGGAGGCAGGGGAGGCAATGAAACATTGGTCAACCGGGATGATTTCATGGCTCCTTGGCGCAAAAAAACCGGCCACGGGGCCATTCCCTACATGGCCCAATTGCCAGGTGGTCTTGTTGCGGTATTGCCAGGGTGTATCCATACCGATGACAGGCGCCACATCCAACTTGATTCCCGCGATTTTCCGCAAGTTATCCATGATGCCCTGGCGTTTGGTATCCTTTTGTTGCGCGTACGCGAGGTGCTGGGCAGTGCAGCCGCCGCAGCGGGAAAAGGCGGGGCACAAAGGGGCAATGCGCTCGGGGGATTGGGCTACTACCTGTACTAGGCTGGCGAAGGCATGCTTCTTTTTAACCTCTTCAATTCTAATGACAACCTCTTCACCTGGCAGCGCGAAGGGCACAAAAACAACCAGGTCATCAATCCTGATGATGCCCTCGCCGTTATGGCCCAGCTTTTCAATTTGAACCCAGAGCTCCTGCCCGGGAAGCAAGGCCCTCACCTCCGTGTTAGTATTCCTTGCCCTCAAAGCGTCTGCATAAGGTGTATTTGGAGATGGCGCTGCGGGCGGACCAGCCGGCCGCGGTGGTGATAATGTCCTTGATGTACTGGGGCAAATAATTGTTAAACTTTACTTCCAGGATGATGGTGTCCGCCTCCAGCGGGGGC